>DVJL01000088.1 GCA_018716805.1 Candidatus Faecivicinus avistercoris
GCTCGGCCATTTCCGGAATGTCCAGCATGGGCGAGACGAACATGCTCGCAAGGCAGACGATTTGCGCCGAGGCGAACGCCGGACCTTCGAGTGCGGGCAGCACGTCGCCGATGGCGAGCCGCCGCAGGCTGCCGTTGCGGTTGGTGATAAAGTTGCGCTCGCCGGACGGTGCAACCAGCACGGCATTCACGCCCGTGTCCAATCCCGGTTGACGCACGGCGTGTACGGCGACGCCTTCCCGACTGCAGTGGTCGAGAATCAGCCCAGCCGCTGCGTCGCCGCCCAGTTTGGTCGCCAACAACGGCGGATGTCCCAGGCGGGCGAGCACGGTCGCCTCGTTCAGCGCGTCGCCGCCCGTGGAGAGGCGGATGCCCTCGACGGCGGTGGAGCTGTGCGCGAAGACGCCGGCGTCGACCGGCTGGAGCAATACATCGACGATTGCCCCGCCGATGACGATGACTTCGGGAGTGCGCGTATCCAATTCTCTTCATCCTTTCCGGCCTGCGCTGCCGGCATTCGCGTCCGGCGCAGCGCTCTTTCTTGGGTATTTTCGCGGCTTCTCGTCCGTTTTCCTGCCGGACTTCTGCAAATCGGGGTCCGAATTTTTCTCCTTGACCAGCCGTGCAGTCAGAGCTCGGTCGTCCGTGAAGCGCGCGAGGCTGCCGTCTTGGTAGACGGCGTACAGCGTGACCCGATCCGGGCGCGCGCTCCTCAGCGCGACCTCCGCCGGGACGGCGGCGTCCACGGCGACGACCTGCGCGGGCGTCGGCTCGGACAGCGGGCGGATGGCGTGGATCAGCGATTCCACGCGGCTGTCCGACATCGCCCGGCGCTCGTCCGAGGCCGACGCTAGGATGAATACCGCCGCAAATGCGGGCGAGAGATTCAGCTGTCCGCGAGCAAACCATCCCCACGCCGCCAGCGCAACCAGCATTGCGGCGAGCGCGCGCCCCGCCCAGATACAGGCGCTCAGCGCCCGCTCGCGGTCGAGCTTTGCACTCAGAAGTGCATAGGCCATCCGCCCGCCATCGAGCGGAAGCGCCGGCAGCAGGTTGAACGCCATCAGCACGGCGTTGGCGCGCATCAGTTCGGCGAGCGCTGCGTTCGGCACATGGGCGAACAGCGCGCCGCAGGCGAGCAGCGCCAGCAGGTTTGCCGCCGGGCCGGCCGCAGCCACGGCAAATACGCGCGGCGCGGAAATCGCATAGGGGTTTTCGATGCGTGACATGCCGCCGAACGGCGTCAGCCGGACGGAGGACATGCCGACGTGGAGCAGGCGCGCGGCCGCCGCGTGGGCGAGCTCGTGGATGAAGAGCGATGCGATCAGCGCCGCCGCGGACGCGCCCTCGCCCAACAGTGTGGCGAGGATGGGGAACAGCAGCATCAGCGGATCGATCTGCCACATCGCGCCCAAGACCTTGATCCGCATGTCAAAGCCCCATTCGCCCGGTCGGATCGACGGCGGTTCCGGATTCGCGCAGCTCGAAGTAGAGGTTTGCACTCGACGTGCCCAGCGCCTGTCCGCGCTCGACGATGTCGCCGGCCTCGACCGACGCTTCGCTCAGATAGGCATACACGCTCTCCAGTCCGCTTCCATGATCGATGAGTAGGCCGATCGATTCTCCGTCGTTGAGCGTGCTGACGGCGGTTACGGTGCCATCGGTGGCGGCCACCACTTCGCTGCCCTCGCCGCAGGCGAACAGCAGCCACGGCTGGGCGTCCGAATAGGCGTGGGACAGTTCGCCGCTCACGGGCACCGCCAGCTCGGACTCGCCGGAGAGGTTCAGGAAGACCAGCGCGCTTTCCGGCATCAGATCCTTCACGAACGACAGCCCGCCGATGGATTCGTCCAGATCGATGCGCATGGTCAGCGCCTGGCGCACGGTCTCCGACGCTTGGCGCGCCCATGGCTGGTCGATGTTGCCCACGGCCAGAATCGCCAGCAGCGCCGCGCATGCCAGCGCGCTGTTGCGCAGCAGCCGGTCGCCGAACGACAGCTTGGGCTTTGGCTCCTTCGCCGCCTTCTTTGCCCGGAATCCGCGTCTGGCGTCGGGGTGCGGGCGGCTTCGCCAGCGAATGGGCCGCGGTTCCGGCTCGGCCTTGGCCTCTTCCGGCCGGATTTGCGCGTGAATGCGCAGCTTGTTCTCTTCAGACATCAAACATCCCTCCCGTCACGCAATTTTATGCGGTGGACGAGAGGGAATGCCTCCTGATTTCAAAGTGCGATCGAGCGGTGCGGGTTGGTCCGGTTGGCCTGTTTTCGCCTTCGCGAGCGGATGACGACGCTCTCGACCAGCCCGATCGCCATCATGTTGGTCAGCATGTTGGAACCTCCATAGCTGACGAATGGCAATGGGATACCCGTGACCGGCAGAAGCCCGATGACCATGCAGATATTTTCGATGATGTGAAACAGCAGCATGCCCATGACGCCGACGATGATGTACGCGCCGTAGGGATCGTCGATGCGAAATGCCAGCCAGAACAGGCGCGCGATCAGCAGGATGTACGCCGTGACCAGCGCGACGCCGCCGACCAGCCCGAAGGATTCGCAGACGACGGCGAAGATGAAGTCCGTGTGGTCGTCGGAAATATAGCCCAGCGAGGCGTAGCTGCCCGGCGAGACGATTCCCTTGCCGAACAGGCCGCCCGAACCGACCGCGATCTGCGCGTTGATGACCTGGCGAGCCTCGTCGGGGTAGTCCTCCGGATATAGCCAGATCAGAAAGCGCGTGAGGCGGAAGTTCTCCGCCGCGGAGGTGTTCATCATGGCGTACCAGATTGGAATGACCAGCAGCAGCGCGCAGCCGAACAGCGCGAGCAACAGCTTGCTGTTCGTTCCGGAGAGGAAGATCATGATGCAGAACACGGCCAGATAGACCATCGCCGTGCCGAAGTCCGGCTGCAGGATGACCAGCACCAGCGGGATCGCCATGTATGCGGTCAGCAGAAGAAAGTCATTGAGCGTCCGCACCGGCTCCCTGCGCTGGGTGAACACCTTGCTGAAGCAGAGGATCATCGCCAGTTTGCCGAATTCCGACGGCTGTAGCGTTCGGTCGGAGGAGCCGAGGCGGAGGAACGCCTGCATGCCGCCGCGTCCGACCTCGGCGACGACCAGCGTGAACAGAAGCACGCCGATGTTCGCCAGATAGATCACCTGCGCATACCGGCCAAACAGCTGGTAGGGCAGGAAGATGATCACCATCATGGCGAACACGCCGGCCAGCAGCCACATCAGCTGCAGGCGCGGATAGTAGATCGACTGCGTTTCGAGCATCTCCATCAGCGTCGCCGGCGTCTCCGTAACTTCCGATGAAGTCGCGCTGAACACGCAGACGACGCCGAACAGCGAGATCGCGACGACGATCAGGAACAGGGGCCAATCGAAGTAGCGCATCATGTCGCGCGTAAAGCGGTTGTCCCGGATGTATTGCAGCAGTGCTTTAAGCCTTGTGAGCATTTAGGACTCCTTATCGTCTCGTCGGGCGGCGCGGGGCCGCCCGGTTTTTCGGGATCAGTTGGCGAGCGAATACTCCACGCCGATCTCGGTCGTCTCCGAATAGCCCAGGCTTTCGAGATAGTAGTTGATCGTCTCAATGATGGCCGGCGAGATGTGCGAGCCGGCGTAGCCATTGGTGACATAGGCGACGACGACGATCTGCGGATCGTCGAGCGGCGCGTAGGCGACCTGCCATGCGTTGTTCTCGACGTCCAGCTCGCTGCGCTGCGACGTGCCGGTCTTTGCGGCGATGTAGTCGATGTCGCCGTAGTATTCCGCGGCGGTACCGCCGTCCTCGCCGGAGGTGACGCCCTGCATGCCGCGGCGGGAGGCGTCGAAATAGGCGCTGTCGGTGTTGATCTGGTTGGCGACGACCGGCTCCTTGTCGAGCACGATCGAGCCGTCCGGCGCGATGATCTTGTCGACAATCTGTGCGTCGTAGACCGTGCCGCCGTTGGCGATGGCGCTGACGTAGCGCGCGACCGCGATCGGGGAGACCTGCGTGATCGACTGGCCGATGGCCAGCATGATCGTCTCGTTCGGCGTCCAGAACAGCTCCTGAATGTAGGTGACCATCGTGTTGCCTAGGTAGTTGTTGGTGATATAGCTCTCCGGCAGGTTCAGGTCGTACAGCAGGATCTCGCGGATCGGCTGGTTCCATTCGGACTTGTTGTCGTAGGACACGGCGATGTCCAGCAGCTTCTTGACGACCTCGTCGATGCGCTCCTCGTCGTATTCGATGCCGCGCTCCTCGCCGATCTGTTCGATGCGCGCGCGAATGGCGTTTGCGGCGATCAGGGGCTTGTAGGTGTACTGGTTTTCGATGGCGACGTCGGGGTCGTAGAGGTTGTCCTGATTGCCGACGAAGCTCGTCGTCTCGCCGGGCAGCTCGATGTTCGTCTTGGAGGTCAGGCCCAGCGCCGCGGCCCACTCGTAGATCGCCGCGCTGCCGACCGCGTAGCCGACGGTGTAGAAAAAGTAGTTGCAGGAGTTGATGAGGCCCTCGACGACGGTCTGGTTCTGATGGTTTTCAGGATGAGACGTCCAGCACGCGGCGGGGTTGGTCTGATCCGTTATCGTAAAGGCGCCGAGGTCGTCGATCGGGGTCTCCAGCGTGATCGCACCCTCGGCGAGTCCGGCCAGCGCCGTGACCATCTTGAAGATCGAGCCGGGCGCGTCGCGCGTGGAGATGGCGCGGTTGTACAGCGGATCGTCCTGCTCCAGGATGGAGGCCCAATCGGAATTGGAGATCGAGCCGCCGTCGAACATGGAAAGATTGTAGTCCGGCAGGCTGACCATGCCGAGCACGCGGCCGGAATTGGGATCCATGGCGATCAGCGCGCCGCCCGTGGCCAGCTGGATTTCGCGGCCGGATTCCTCATATTCTGCCAGCAAATCCCGGTTGCGCCGCTGCCAGCTCTCGTCGGCGAGGAGCGCCTCCTGCTCGGCGCGAATCGATTCGATGTTGTCCGCCAGTGCCTCGGCCATGACGTTTTGGAGGTCGACATCAATCGTCAGCACGACGGAATTGCCGTCCGTCGGCGCGGTGTAGTCCAGCTCGCGCACGATCTTGCCGCGCGTGTTGATCTCGACGGTCTGGCTGCCCTGCCGGTATTCGATGTACGGCGAGAGCTGGCTCTCCATCGAGGCCTCGATGCCGTCTCTGCCGACGAATGCGTCCGTCGGATACCCCTGGCTGCGGTAGTTCTCCAGGCTGTCGGAATCGATCTTGAGGATGTAGCCGACGACGTGGCTCGCGGTCGAACCCTGCGGGTAGACGCGCGTAGAGCTCTGGGAGATCTCGATGCCGTCCAGCTCCATGGAGCGAACCTCGATCTCCGAGACGGTCTCATAGCCGACGTCGTAGGCGATCGTGCAGGGCGTGGAGTTGTAGGCGTTCATGCGCGACTCCTGCCACAGTGCCAGCACCTTGACCTTCATTTCTTCATCAAGGTCATCCGGAATGGAATACTTGCTGCACAGCTCCTCGAACCAGTCCTCCTCCGGCGTGCTGGTCAGCGAGAAGTTGCTGCTCCACTGGCTCTTTCGCACCGATTCGACGGTTTCGGAGGTGGCGCCGGAGCTGAAGATCCAGTTGCCGCTTTCGTCCTTTTCCATCCAGAAGTCGTTGATGGTCGACTTTCCGTTGGATTCGACCAGCTCGATCACCGTCAAGAGCACCTGTGTGTAGGCCGCGCGGTCTTCCGCGGAGGTGCGCGACGGGTCGCGGTAGAAGGTGACGTTGTAGCTGACCTCGTCGTAGGCCAGCGGCACCATATTTGTATCGTAAATCGTGCCGCGCATGCCGTACAGGGGAATGGTCTTTGTGGATCGCGACGCAGCCGTTTCGGCATAGGTATCGCCCTGTGCGCGGACCATGTAGTTCATCCGGCCAAAGATCGCCACGAATACGACGACCAGCCCCAGCGCCATATAGAGCATCCGGTGAAGGTCGAGCTTGTTGGCGGCAAGATGCCGCGGACGGTTATTTTTTTCACGCTTTTTCAAAAGTGTTTCACCTCCCGTTTTTTGCCGCTCCGACCGGTGCGGATCGCGCGCTTTCCGAGGAAGATGCGCGCAAACAGCGGACAGAGCGCCAGTGCCAGCGCCGCAAACAGCAACCCGCGCAGCAGCATGAAGCGAACGGACGCCCATGAAAACGCCGCGGTCACAAAGTAGCGGTAGACGCCAAAGGCGATTTCGCCCAGCATATACAGGACGAAGGCCACAATGCCGCGCCGGAGATGGAAGCGGAATCCCTCCGGACGGCGGTCCTTGCTCTCGTCCACGATCAACCCCACCAGGAAGCCGACGGCCATGAAGAAGAACGTCATCGTGCCCAGCGTTCCGGCGGAGATGTCGATCAGCAGCCCGCCGATCATGCCGTAGAGCAGCCCGCGCAGCCTGCCCAGCAGCAGGCCGATGCAGAGCGCCACCACCAGCGTCAGCGGGATGGTATACGTCCCGTGGTACAGCACGGGAATCACGGCCGTGTCCAACAGGACGGCCAGAAAGGTCGCCAGAAACGGCGTCAGTTTTCGCAGCAAAGCGATGTCCTCCTGCGCACGGCGGTAATTTCGATGGAGAATGGCCGGGGCGGATGGCGGCCGCCGCCGGCCGGCAGCCGTCTGGAAAGGGTAGAAAACGCACTCAAAATTGTGGGTTTTCCCTTTTCAGACGCCTTCTAGTTTTCCGCCCATTCGTCCTCCGGCAGCGTTTCGATGGGGGCACTGGTCGAGCTGCTGTCCTGCGTGCCGCTGGTGTCCGCGGACGGATAGGACCAGATGTCCTCGGTCGTGTCCGGCAGCGGGGTTGCGGCGCCGGCCTCCGGCGTCGGCGAGGGCGTCGCGGTGGGCGCGGGCGAAGGTGTCGGGAGCGTCGGCAGATTCTGGCTCGTGGTGTCCGAATCCGTTTCGACGACGTCGCGGAGCACCAGCACTTCCTCGATGTGCAAAAAGTCGACCGCGGGCGTGACGATGGCATAATTGCCCTCCGACCCGGCGCTTAAGCTGACCTCGCTGACGGTGCCGACGGTGATGCCCTGCGGATAGAGCTCATCGGTGCCGGAGGTGACGATCGTGTCGCCCGGCATGATGTTGTTCACGTTGGGCAGATAGTAGACGTAGCACTCGGCCGTGTCGTCCGAATCGGAGACGCCGCCGCGCAGGATGCCGTTGTCGCGCGTGCGCTGAACAAGGCAGCCCAGGCTGCTGCGGGGGTCGATGATGGTCAGCACCTTGGCGTAGTTCAGGCCCACTTCGTAGACGCGGCCGATCAGGCCGTCGCCGTTGACGACGGCCATGCCGGCGGAGACGCCGCTGCTCGTGCCGCGGTTGATCGAAAATGTGGTGAACCACTGGCCGGCGTCGCGCGCGATGACCTTTGCGTAGATCGGGTCGAGCGATTCGTACAGATCCTGCGCGCCGAGCAGCTCGCGGAGCCGCTCGTTCTCGGCGAGCGCCTCGGCGGCGCTGTCCAGCTCGAGCGAGAGCTGCTGGTTTTCGCGCGCCAGCTGCGCGTTTTCCTCCTCCAGCGCGTCGTAGTTGCGCCAGTTGGTGAAGAAATCGCGAATGCTGCCCGTCACCGTGGAGAAGGCGTTCTGAATCGGCGACAGAAACGAGCCGATGCCGTTTTCGGCGATGGAAATCTGCGATTCATTGCGCAGCACGAGCAGGAACACCGTGGCGATGACCGCGGCCAGTATGGCGATGGAGATCAGCACGCGGCGAACCGTCTGTGCACGGCTGCGCGGGGTCCGGGCGGTTCTGCCTGGCTGGGCGGAGCGCTTCCGGATGGTCTTGGCTTTCTTCTTATTCGGCATGTCGAGGCTCCTTTGCAGTCTTTTGCGGAGCCGTCACAGCTCGATCAGGCATCCGGACTGGGCGAACCGCGCGGCGATGTGGTCGTCCGCAGCGGCGATGCAGGTTCCGACGGCGACGTCGTCCTGCGGGTTCTCGCCGACGGTGACCGTCATGCCGAGCATTTCGCCCAGCCGGTCGGCCAATCCGTCGAGCAGCGCTCCGCCGCCGGAGAGAAATACGCCGCGCTGCAGAATGTCCTCGGCCATCTCGGCCGGCGTGTTTTCAAACGCCTCCCGGATGGATTCCAGCAGCGCCTCCATGGGCGGCATGATTGCGTTTCGGATGTCGCGCGCGGTGATGCCCACCGTGGACGGCTTGCCGGTTCGCGCATCGCGGCCGCGCAGCGAGGCCTCTTCATTGTCGAGCATCGCGGTGTCGCGCGCGGTGCCCAGGTCGAGCTTGAGGTCCTCCGCCGTGCGCTGGCCGATGATCAGCCCTTTCTCGCGGCGGACGTAGCGCATGATGGCCTCGTCGAGCGCCAGCCCGCCCGTTCGCGTGGCGCGCGCGGCGGCGATGCCGTTCATGGACAGCACGCTGACCTCGGTTGTCGAACCGCCGATGACGATCATCATGCAGCCGCGCTCGTCCTCGATCGGCACGCCCGCGCCGAGCGCGGCGGCCACGGGCGTCCGCAAAAGCGCCGCCTTTTTTGCGCCCGCCGCGCGAACCGTGGCCTCCAGCGCCTCCTGTTCGACGCGCGTACAGCCCTGCGAAATCGAAACGACCAGCCGGTTTTTTTCCAGCGCGCGCCGCTTGCCCAGCGCCTTTTCGGCGAGCGAGCGCAAAAGCACCGTTGCCAGCTCGATATTGCCGACCGCGCCGTCCATGATCGGCGAGAGCAGCGTGACGTCCCTCGGCGTGCGGCCGAGCATCTGGCGCGCGTCCCGGCCGACGGCCAGAATTTCTTCCAGATCGTCGCGCAGCGTCAGCACATAGCTCGGCTCGCGCAGCACGACGCCCTCGTTTTGCAAACAGATTGTGACGTTGGCGGAGCCCATGTCGATGCCCACGCCGCCGGATGAAAATACGCCCATCGTCTTCCTCCTGCACCATTATTCCCGATCGGGCGAAAGGCCGAAGCCGGCGAGCAGCTCGCCCGCGACATCGACCGGAAAGCCCATGACGTTTTCAAAGGAACCGTCCAGAGATTCGACAAACGCGCCCGCCCCGCCCTGAATGGCGTAGGCGCCGGCCTTGTCCATCGGCTCGCCCGTAGCGACGTAACCGTCGATTTCCCGGTCGGTCAGCGCGCGGAAGCGGACGCCCGTGCGCGCGACGCGCGACTCCTCGCGCCCG
Organism: Candidatus Faecivicinus avistercoris; assembly: GCA_018716805.1. GTDB lineage: Bacteria > Bacillota > Clostridia > Christensenellales > Aristaeellaceae > Faecivicinus > Faecivicinus avistercoris. The sequence goes on from DVJL01000088.1 coordinate 9,157, forward strand.
CTGGCGCAGTCGATGACGCAGACGCCGGTGAACACCTCGTGCTCGCGCCCGGACAGCTCATGCAGCATCCGCCGGGCATCGTCCCGGCTGGCGGGCTTGCCGAGCGCCGCGCCGTCGAGGGAGACCAGCGTGTCCGCTGCGATCACGATGCCCGAATCGCGCCCCTTGGCCGCCGCGCGAGCCTTTCGCTCGGCCAATGTTCGGACGACGTCGCGCGCATGGCCGGGAATGTGTTCGTCCACGTCGGGCGAACAGGTTTCAAATGTATAGCCCATTCGGGTCAGAAGTTCGCGCCTGCGCGGCGATCCGGACGCCAGAACCAGGCGGGAATTTTGACAATTCATATGTTTCAGCTCCATCCCAACGGGCCGGCGCATGGCCGGCCGCGCGGTTTCTGCACAATATTTCACCATATTATAGCATAGAACTGTTGCAAAAGCATGAAGAATTCACGCGCGCCGTCTTTTTGTCATAAACATATTACACTTTTCGTCAAAAGCAACTCCGCCCGCAAAGTGCGGGCGGAGCCGGTTACGCAATCGTCTTGCGGTAATTTTGATAGATTTCCAGCGCGTTTTTCAGGATTTCGCGGTCGGCCTCGTAGGTCAGCAGCTCCAGCGCGCGCTCCACGGGAAAGTATCCGCCGTTGAGGAACCCCTGTTCGTAGGATACGCGGAAGGTGTGATCCGCGGCGACCATCGCGAACCACTGGATGCGGTTGCTGATCTCGCGGCCGCGGCTTTCGGAGAAAAAGTCGTATCGCGTATTTCCGGCGATGCCGATGATTTCGGCGTGGATGCCGGCTTCGTCCTCCACGCGCCAGAGCGCGACCTCGTTCGAGCGGTTGTAATTGCGGATGACGCCTTTGGGCATGACCCATTCGCCGCGATCGCTCATCAGCAGAAAGACGTCGTCGCCGGAAAAGACCACGCCACCGGCACAGCTTCGAATCGCTCCCGCCAAGGAGAACACCTGCCTTCCGTTTGAATACATCTTAATGATACCACACGATTCTCCAAAAAACAACGCCCTGCATGTTGAAAAATGTTGGGCGGCGTTCGGAATTCTTTGTAACCGTCGGGCCGGGGAAAAGGGTGCGCTCCGCGCTTGAACGCACGGACGGTTTGTGCTATACTGATAGGCAAACGGCGAAACGGAGAAGGAGGCGGTTGGATTGGACGTCTGGGCATGGATGGCGGCGCTGGAAAAGGAGCTGCGGGCTGTATTTGGCCAGCGGATGCTGTTTCTGGGGCTGCAGGGCAGTCAGGCGCGCGGCGAAGCGACGGAGGACAGCGACATCGACGTGGTTCTGATCCTCGACCGCGTCGAAATGGATGACCTGCATGCATACGACGACGTCCTCGCGCGGATGCCGGAGCGGGAAAAGGCGTGCGGCTTTGTGGCCGGATGGGCCGAGCTGGCGGCATGGGAGCCGTCCGACCTGTTCGGGCTGGTCTACGATACGACGCCGCTGGCTGGCAGTCTCGACGCGCTTCGCGCCCGCATCGGCGCGGAGGACGTCCGCCGCGCCGTCTGGACGGGCGCCTGCAACCTCTACCACGGCGCGGTGCACAATGCGCTGCACGGCCGCAGCAAGGCGGCTCTGGCCGGGCTGTACAAGTCGGCGGCGTTCGCGCTGCGGGCCAAGGTCTTTGCAGAGACCGGGGAATACGTCAGCCGGCAGGCCGAGCTGCGCGAGAGGCTGTCGGGAGATGAGCGGCGCGCGTTGGACGACGCCGCGGCGCTGCGGTCGGGCGCGGAGGGCGATTTTGATGCGCTGACCGAACGGCTGATCGCGCTCGCCAGCGATTTGATCGCGCAATATGGGGGTGGCCGCGCGTGAAGACGCTGTACATGATCGGCGGGACGATGGGCGTCGGCAAGACGACCACCTGCCGGATCCTGTGCGACCTGCTGCCGGACTGCGCGTTTCTGGACGGCGACTGGTGCTGGGACATGCATCCGTTTCGGGTCACCGCCGAGACGAAGGAGATGGTGCTCGACAACATCGTCCACGTGCTCAACGGATTCCTCCGCTGTTCGGCGTTTCAGAACGTGGTGTTCTGCTGGGTGCTCCACGAGCAGGCGATTGCCGACGCGATCCTGTCCCGTCTGGAGGGGCCGTTCGCGCTCAGGCGCGTATCGCTCGTCTGCACGCCGGAAAAGCTGGCCGAGCGGCTGATGCGCGACGTGCGCGCGGGCCTGCGGGACGAATCGGTCGTCGCGCGCAGCGTGCCGAGGCTGCCGCTGTACGACCGCCTCGACGGCGAGAAGCTCGATGTGAGCGAACTGACGCCCGGGGAAGCCGCGCGGCGGATCGCGGGGATGTGATTTTATGGATGAAATCGATCGCTTCTTTGAGAGTGACGCAATGTGCGCAGCGACCTGCCGCGCGCTCGAAGCGGCGCTGGCCGGGCGGTATCCCTCGATGCGGCGCGACGTCCAAAAGACGCAGGTTTCCTATCGCGACGGAGGCCTGTTCTGCTGCGCCTCGAGGCCGAGGCGCAAGCGCGATGCGGGCCGCCTGATGGTGACGTTTGGCCTGCCGTTTCCCGCGCCGGACGCGCGCATCTGGCAGGTTTCGCCGGTTTCGCCCGGCCGCTGGACGCACCATGTCCTGCTCTCCGGTCCGGATGAGGTGGACGCGCAGCTGCTGGCATGGCTCGACGAATCGCACCGGATGTCCAGCCGCGGCCGGTGAGGTCTGAATGGGCGCGATCCGTCATGGAATGATTTGTGTGCCGGGCGCTGCGGAGATGCCGCTTGTGCGGTCGAGAGAAAGGGAGGAAACTGCGTTGCGCAGAGTGGGGATCGTCGGCTGTTCCAATCCGCTGGCGGAATCACGCCGGGAGGCGTTGGAAGGGCTGCTTCGGACGCTTCGCCGGATCGGCTTGGAGCCGGTCACCGGAGGGAACCTGTTCGCGCCGGGCGGCTTGCCTGCCGCGCGTGCGGAGGCGCTGATGGCGCTCTACCGCGATCCGTCCATCGACGCGATCTTCGACGTCACCGGCGGCGACCTCGCCAACGAAGTCCTCGGCCATCTCGACTGGCCGGTCATCGCTGCGTCGGAAAAGCCGCTGTGGGGATACAGCGACCTGACCTGCCTGCTCAATGCGATCCTCGCGCGCACGGGACGGCCGTCGGTGCTGTACACGGCGTGGAACCTCGTCGGCGGTGACGCAGCGCGGCAGCAGCGCGATTTCTGTCATTCGCTGAATGGCGGCGACGCGCTGTTCCGGTTTGATGTGGAATTCCTGCAGGGCGCGCGGATGGCGGGCGATGTGGCGGGCGGCAACATCCGCTGCCTGCTCAAGCTGGCCGGAACGCCTTTTTGGCCGGATCTGCGGGGGCGCATCCTGCTGCTGGAATCGCTCGGAGCGAGTGCGGAGCAGTTTTGTGCCTACATCGCGCAGCTCGATCAGATCGGCGCGTTCGATGCGGCGGCGGGCGTGCTGCTGGGCACGTTTACCCGGCTCGAGGCGCAGGGCGGGATGGAGGACGCAGTGGCGCGGCTGTCCGCAGTCCTCGGCCCGGAGAAGCCGCTCGCGCGAACGCGGCAGATCGGTCACGGCGCGGATTCGCGCGCGGTCTGGATCGGGCGGCGGATCGAACTCAGCGCGACGTGAGATCCGTTCGGGCAGTGTTTGCCGTCGGACGCCCGGAGAAGCCGCTCGCGCGAACGCGGCAGATCGGTCATGGCGCAGATTCGCGCGCGGTCTGGATCGGGCGGCGGATCGAACTCAGCGCGACGTAGGATCCGTTCGGGCGGCGTCTGCCGTCGGACGCCCGTCGGCATGGCCGCGCGTCCGGCTTTGCTGCCCCGCGTGGCGGCTTTTCAAATGTGGCCGCCTGTCCGCTCATTCCGGTGGGAAATCCGCAGGGCTGGCTTGAAGTGCCGGGGTGACGGGGAGTGGCTTTTCCGGAAGTCGCGGCGGAATTGGAGGAAGGGCGAATGCGGATCACCGTGCTGATCGAGAACAATGCCCCGGCTGGCCTGCTGGCGGAATGGGGCCTGAGCCTGTGGATCGAGCATCTGGGCAGGCGATACCTGCTCGACGCCGGTGAGAGCAGCCGCTTCGCGGAGAACTGCGCCAAGCTCGGCGTGGATCTTTCAGAGGCTGACGCGGCGATCCTCTCCCACGCCCACTATGATCATGCGAACGGGCTGGCTTCGTTTTGCGCGGCCAACCGCGCTGCGCCGGTCTACATCCGCCGGGCGGTGGGGGAGGATTGCTATTCGTGGCACGGCTCGGAGCCGAAGTACATCGGCGTGCGCCGCGGACTGCTGGCAGAGCTGGAGGACCGGCTGGTGCGCGTGGACGGCGTCGCGCAGGTCGGCGAAGGCGCGTACCTCCTGCCGCACAGCCGGGCGGACATGGCTGCGCGCGGCGCGCGGGCCGGGATGTTCGTCCGCCGGGCGGACAGGTTTGTGGCCGACGATTTCGCCCACGAGCAGAGTCTCGTGCTCGTCGGGCCGGAGGGGCTGGTCATTTGCAGCAGCTGCACGCACGGCGGCGTGGATGCATTGCTCGACGAGGCGGCGTCGGCTTTTCCCGACCGGCCCGTGCGCGCGATCGCCGGTGGGCTGCACCTCTTCCGGTCGCCGCCGGAGGAGGTGCGCGCGCTGGCCGGGCGGCTGAAGGAGATGGGCGCGCCGGAGCTGTACGCCGGCCACTGCACCGGGGATGAGGCGCTGAAAATCCTCGGCGAATGCCTTCCCGGCCGCGTCCACCGGCTGGAGACGGGCATGACGGTAGCGCTTTAGGCGGCCTGCAACGGCGCATCCGCATTGGATCGCCCCGGGGCAGCGCCTGCGCCGGGCAGGGCGCTTTTTGCAGAAATAAATCAATGAATCGCGCGAGATGAAGCAGGGCGGCTGAGTGAACGCGCATTGGGCAATGGCGGCGGGAGGCGGTGTCTATGAAAGATGAGAATCGACGCGGAGACTGCGAGGTCATTCAGGATCTGATGTCGCTGTGTGCCGCTGGAAAGGCGAGCCGGGCGTCTGTGCGGCTCGTGGCGGAGCATGTGCGCGAGTGTCCCGAGTGCCGCAGACGCTACGAGGCGACGATGCGCGGGCTCCCATTCTGGAAGCGCTCGCGGATGCGGCCGGATGCCGGCAGGCGCGATCCTTCGCGCAGGTATCTGCGCTGGAGCATACTCGCGCTGTGCGCGCTCTCGTCGCTCATCTGCATGGTGGTCAACTTTGCGGTGGACCGCCGGCTGAGCTGGTCGTGGATCGTGTTCGGCGCGATGGTCACCAGCAGCCTTCCGCTGTTGGTCTATATGCAAGCCTATACCAACCGCTTTTTGAAGGCGATGCTCTGCTTCAGCGGCCTTGCCGTGCTGCTGCTGGGGGTGATTCAGGCCGTGCTGCTCGGCATGGGGCAGCCGGACGTATGGCTCTGGCGCGTGGCAGTGCCGGTCGCGGCGGTGTGGCTGGCGGTGTTCTGGACGGGCATCCTGACCGCAAAGCTGCGAAACCTCAACGGCTTCTTCTGCATCGCCATCATCCTGTTCCTCTGTGTGCCGGGAGACATCGCCACAGAGGCGATCGCGTCGGCTTATACGGGCGAAACCCTTGGCGTTCAATGGTTTCATATGGTCTGCTATCTGGTTGCGTCGGCCTCGGTGGGCATCATGGGCATTCTCTTTGAGATGCGCGGAAGCCGGAGTGACCGAAAGGGGATGTAGGAGCGATGTGGATTCTGCTGGCGGCGCTGTCGGCCGCGTTCGCGGGGCTGACCTCGGTTCTGGCGAAGCTGGGCGGACAGAAGATCGACTCCAACGTCGCCACGGCGCTGCGCACGGTCGTCGTGCTGGCGATGGCGTGGCTGATGGCCGCGATTTCGGGCGGCGTGTGTACGCTGGGAGAGGTGGATTTCAGAAGCGCCGTGCTGCTGATGCTTTCCGGCGTGACGACGGGCGCGTCGTGGCTGTGTTATTACCGCGCGCTGCAGCTGGGCGAGGTCGGGCGCGTGATGGCGGTGGATAAGTTCAGCGCCGTGCTGACGCCCCTGCTGGCGTTCGCGCTGCTGGGCGAGGCGTTTTCCGCGGGAAGCGCGGCGGCGATGGCGCTGATTGCGCTGGGCACGGCGCTGATGCTGCGCAGGCCCGGTGCCGGCGGACAGGGCGCGAAATGGCTGCCCTACGCGATTGGCTCGGCGGTCTTTGCGAGCGCGACGGCGCTGCTGGGTAAGCTCGGCATCGCGGGCGTGGAGTCCAACCTCGGAACGGCCATCCGCACCTGCGTCGTGCTGGTGATGGCGTGGGGAATGGTGTTCGTCACCGGCAAGGCCGGCGAGGTCCGCACGATCGGCGCGCGGGCGGGAGCGATGCTGGCGCTGTCCGGCGTCGCGACGGGCGCGTCGTGGCTGTGCTATTACCGCGCGTTGCAGCTGGGGCCGCTCAGCGCGGTGGCGTCGATCGACCGGATGAGCCTGCTGGTCGCCGCATTGCTGGCGCGCGTGCTGCTCGGCGAGCGGCTCGGCCGGCGCGAGGGCGTCGGGCTGGCCGTACTGACCGCAGGCACGGTATTGATGGTGCTGGGCTGAGGAGGCGCGGATGAGCCGGTTTCCGTTTTTCAAGGACATTTCCGGATGGGATGTGCTGATCGTCGGCGGCGGAAGGGTCGCGCTGCGCAAGGCGCGGGTGCTTTCGGAGTTCGGCGTGCGGCTGCACGCGGTCGCGCCGGCATTTGACGAGGGGTTTTCTGAAGTCCCGGCCGAACGGATTCTGCGCGAATTCCGGCCGGAGGATCTGCAGGGCGCGCGGCTTTGCGTGGCCGCGACCGACTGCCGGGCCGTCAACGCCCGCGTGGCGGAACTCTGCCGGGAGCGGGGAATCGAGGTCAACGTCTCGGACGATCCGTCGCTGGGCACGTTTCACTTTCCGGCGATGCTCAGGCGGGGCGAGCTGACGGTCGCGCTCTCCACATCGGGCGTCAGCCCGCTTGCGGCGCGTTGGGCGAGGGATTGCATCGCCCAGACGCTGCCGGAAAACTTTGGCGATGTGCTCGAGCGAATGGAGGCCGCGCGGCGGCTGGCGATGCGCTGGCTGCCCGATCCGGATGTGCGCGCCCGGGCGCTTGCGCGCGCGTTTGAGCGCTGCATGGACGGAGGCCCGCTGCCGGCCGACGGCGAGTTGGAGGGCATGATCCGCGCGTTTCCATGCACAGAATTGGATTGACAAATTCCGTCGAATGTGTTAATCTTTGAATGATCGAAGGATGCTGACGAAAGGATGAACCGCCTTGAAAATCGCGATTGGAAACGACCATAGCGCCGTGACGATGAAATCGCACATCGCCGAATACCTGCGCGTGCAGGGACACGAGGTGATCGATTTCGGAACGGATTCCACGCAGAGCACGGACTATCCCATCTACGCCGAAAAAGTGGCCAAGGCCGTCGTTTCGGGGGACTGCGAGCGGGGGATTCTCATCTGCGGCACGGGAATCGGCATTTCCATTGCGGCGAACAAGGTGCGCGGCGTGCGCTGCGCGCACTGCTCCGAGCCGTACAGCGCGAAGCTCACGCGCCAGCACAACGATGCCAACATCCTCGCATTTGGCGCGCGCACGGTCGGCCCCGCGATTGCCGAGACGATGGTGGACGTCTTTCTCGCCACGCCGTTCGACGGCGGGCGGCATCAGCGCCGCGTCGATATGATCGCTCAGCTTGAGGAAAAACAGACGATTGAGTGAGGTGCATTTACATGAAGAAGGCAATGATTGGCTATCAGCTATACTCTGCCCGCGAGGAGTGCGCGAAGGATCTTCTGGGCGTGCTCAAGCAGCTGAAGGCGCTGGGATACGACGGCGTCGAGTTCGCCGGCTTCTACGGCCACACGGCCGACGAAGTGCGCGCCATGCTCGATGAGGCCGGCCTGGTCGCGTTCTCGGATCACGTGCCCTATGCGGTCATCGAGCAGGACATGTTCGCCGTGATCTCCGACCACCTGAAGATCGGCTGCAAGTACATCGCGGTTCCCTATCTGGACGAGGCGCACCGCCCCGGCCAGCCCGGCTTCGCGGACGTCATCCGCACGATCGTGAAGTTCGGCACGCTGTGCAAGGCGGCCGGCATCCAGCTGCTGTATCACAACCACGACTTTGAATTCGAGAAGATCTCCGGCATGTATGCGCTCGATTTCCTCTATGCGGCGGTCGATCCCGACCTGCTCAAGACTGAGATCGATACCTGCTGGGTCAACTACTCCGGCGAAAATCCGGCCGACTATGTGCGCAAGTACACCGGCCGCGCGCCGATCGTCCACATGAAGGACTTCGTCGGCAGCCGCGGCGGCGCGCAGCCCTATGCGCTGGTGAATGCCGACGGCACCGACGACGGCAAGAACAGCGATGCGGCGGCGTTTGAGTTCCGCCCGGTCGGCTACGGCTGTCAGGATGTGCCGGCGATCGTCGCGGCGGGCCTGGAGGCGGGCGCGTTCTGCTTTGTCGTCGAGCAGGATCAGTGGTACGACCGCACGCCGATGGAAGCGGCCAAGATGAGCATCGAGACGCTCAGGAAGGCCGGCCTGTAAGTCTCATTGAAAAACCCTCTCCGATGCATTTCGGAGAGGGTTTTTGCGCGCCGTCCGCGCGAAGGGAAGGGGAATTCTGAAGGCATTCTCTGTCCTTGGCGGGATTTATTCGAGGCGGGAAAGCGCTTCCTCGCCGCCGTTTAAGGTGCGGAGGTAGTCCGCATCGATCGTCTCAAGCTGGCCGGAGAGATAGGCGTCGACGTTGTAGCTCACGATGCGCGCATCGAGGTCGACGGCGTTCAGCCCGACCCACAGCACGATCAGGCACGCGAGCGCGGCGGACACCGCCGCAAACCGCCGGACGAACAGCGCGATGGCGGCGATGATCAGCAGCGCCGCGATGGCGATCATGCCCCACAGGGTCAGTGCGCGCAGCACGGTCATGCCGAAGGCGAGGATGTACAGCCGCATCCGCCAGAATGCCGAGACGAGCAGCACGGCCGTTGCGGCGATCAGCAGCGCGGACATCGTCCGCATCCACGGGCCGCGGGAGGCGTGGATTGCGACCGCGAGCACGATGAGGTTGATCCCCGCCACGAGCACGAGCTGAAAGAAGCCCGAGCGCGCATATTCGGCGTAGCCGCCGGCCATCGCCGCGTGCGCCGCGCCGCCGAACAGGTTGGAAAACTGAATGTAGGTGAACAGCGCGTACACGACGTTGAGCATCGGCAGCAAAATCGCCGGAAACATTGCCGGAATGGAAAGGCCGGTTGACGAGGCGCGCCGATCCCGCTTGGGCATCCTCAGCACGGTGAGCCATGAGAAGAACATCAGCGCGACGACGACGGTCAGCGCGACGCGCAGGACGTGCGGCCACGCCGGTCCCTCGCCGGAGAACAGGCCGGTCAGCGTCTCCCAGAACACGGCGTCCGCATCGGCGAGCAGCAGCACGACCAGCGCCAGCACCGGCACGCAGAACACCACCGAGAGGAACGCGACGCCGATCTTCGCGCGGTTCTGCGCAGCCACCCCGCGCCAGAGCACGCGAAACGGCAGCGCCCAGTGGCAAAACAGTCCGCGCAGGCTCTCCAGCGCCGTCCAGACGAAGGCGCGGCAGGAGAGCGGCGGCTCCTCGCCGATGCCCGCCAGTGAAAACAGCGCCGTCGCGCTGAGCAGCGGGATCGCGAGCTGGTTGACGGCGAAGAGGAAGCCGTTTCGATAGAGCAGGTTGAGGATGCACAGCGCTGCCGGCGCCGCCAACAGGAGGATTTCCGAGGCGCGGGGGCGCCGGGGAACGCGCTCAATGCCGATCGCGAGCAGCCCGATGGCGAGCATGCACAGGTGGATCACGGGAAGCCGTTCCGGTGCGCCGGACAGGCAGAGAAATCCCGCAGGAATCAGGCACAGCGCGAGGAGCGACCAGTGCTTTGCCTCAAAGGGAATCTTCGGCCGGCCAACGCTTTCCCCGCCGTTCTCGGCAGCCTTCGGCGAGGAGGGGACAAAATCGCGGTCAGAGGTTTCAGACATGACAGTCAGCTCCCTTCTTTATGGAAACATTATAGCATGAGAAACCTCAAGTGTCAATACAAAAATATTGAATTTCAATAATTATTAAACGTGAATCGCGATTATTGGCCGCCTGCTGTCCGGGCCGGCTTCGGCGGCGCATAGAGCCTGCGGAAAGCCCGGGGCGTCATGCCGTATTGCCGGCGGAAGCACAGGATTAAGTAGCTCGCGGTGGAAAAGCCGGTTTCGAGGGCGACGTCGGTGATGGAGCGGTCCTCGTCGGCGAGCAGCGCGGCGGCGCGGCTGAGGCGGCGGTCGCGGACGTAGGCGGGCAGCGACATGCCGGCGGCGGAGGTGAAGAAGCGGGAGAACGTCGAAAGCCCCATGCCGAGCGCTGCGGCGACGTCGGCGGCGCGCAGGGGTTCGTCGAGGTGTTCGTCGATGTAGTCCAGCGCCCGCTGCAGCCGCACGAGCGCCCGCTCGTCCATCTCCGCGGCGTCGCGCGAGCGGTTCCACGCGCGGATGAACCACAGCAGCACCTGGCTGACATAGGCGCGCAGCGCCATTTCGTAGCCGTAGTCGGCGCGCCGGCGCTCGTCGTAGATCGATTGCAGCAGCGCGCTGAGGCCGCTGTCCGAGAGCGCCGCCGCAGGATAGACGTCGCAGCGCCGGCCGCCGAAGTGCATATAGGGCAGAATATACTTCAATTCATAGTGCGGATGGCTGGCCGAATAGAGCGATTCCGGCATGAATTTGAGCACGAGATAGCTGTTTTCGCCCGCGTCCAGCGAGCGCGTCTGGTGCGGCTCCATGGGGTGGATCAGCGCCGCGCCGCCGCTGTCGAGGGCAAAGACGCGCCGCTCCGCGCGCAGTTCATAGCGCCCGGACAGGCAGTAGAGCAGTTCAAAATAGCGGTGCACGTGCATCGCGGCCACGGTCTGCGCGCCGTCGACGCGGCTGACAAAGCATTCGCACAGCCCGCCCAGATCGTTGTCCGGGTTCGGGCGCTCGACATAGACTTCCACGGCAATTCCCTCTGGCATGAATTT
>DVJL01000089.1 GCA_018716805.1 Candidatus Faecivicinus avistercoris
TTCGATGATTCCCTCTACCTTGCGCAGCGTATGCTTGATTCCGTCAAACACATCCATCCGCATGTACCTTTCCCCTTCACTATCCATCTCTGCGGTTACTTCTCATATCCTCCAGGGCAATTCCTCATCCAAGCCGTAAGCCAATATACATTTCTTTGATGGTCGCTTTCGTTATTCAGTGGTCATGGTATTATTCTGTGCTCTTTCCTGCCCCTCAAGATGCCGAGACGGCAGTCCGTTTCCATACATCGAACCGCGCGAATCCCAAATGAACTTTTTAATCAAGTGGTTCGATGTATTAAAGCGAATATTATTAGAAAACCACCGCGCATAGAACTAAGCGGCGAAGACGCCCGCGAAACCGGCGATTGAATGTCTGAAGTCGCTGGACAGCGAAAATTCTGTGTATCTTCTACAAATAATCGTTTGAATTGTCGCCTGTATTTTGTGTAACTCGCAGACAACTTGCATCCACCGAAGATTCAGAATCTCAAATGCCTTCCCGTCCTTCGTCAGCCGCACCTGCTTGTACAGCACCGGTCCGCGATCGTATCCCCAGATCGCCAGCGCCGTAACCGCCATAAAAGGGCTGGTCACTACAATGGCAATTAGCGACAGCGCGATGTCCATCGCCCGCTTGACGAACAGATACTCCGGCGTGGACACACACCGCCCCACCCGGCAGATCGGCACCGAGAACGAGCGGATGTACTCCGCTCCGGAGATGATCACGTCGCCCGTGTGCGGCACGAAGTAGCACGCCTTTCCCTTCTCCACGCAGTACTTCGCGATGCCGTTGCGCAGCGTAGCGCTCACGCCGCTGACGAACACCGCCTCGTAATTCTCCATGATCCGCATCAGTTTCTGGATGTCCCCCGGGGCATCATTCGCCGCTCCTGCGTGCGGCAGGTCGTGGGGGTTGCCCTCCACCCACTGCACGCTTCGCTCCACCTGCCACCGCTCGGCGAAGAATCGGATCTCCCCAAGTTTGCGCAGATCGCTCTCGTCCCGGTAGATCACCACCGTCCGCTTCGGCTTGTGCAGCGAAAAGTAGAGTTGGTTGGCCGCGACCGTCCAGCCCGCGCTGAACAGCGCCTGCACCGCCGCGCAGCCGAATCCCGCCAGCGGATTGAGCAGCTTCCGCGCCAGCGCGCAGGCCAGAATGTAGGTAATCGCCAGGCTGATCAGGTTCGCCAGCGCCTGTCCGTACAGCAGTTCCCCCACATGCGCCAACCCCATTCGGTAGGCGCCGTAGATGCGGCTGAGCATCACCAGCGATACCGCGTACATCGCATAGACCGCGAGGCTGTCCGCACCGAAGATCCGCCCGTCCATCCACGCGCTGTAAAACTGCTGCCAGCACGCGGCAAACAGCCCAATCATCACGATGTAGTGAATCAGAACCATCCCCCGCATCATCAGCGGCTTCCGGATCGTCTTCATGCTATCTCCCCCGTTGTATCTCCGTGCCTCCGCACGGCTTCCCCATTCCCGTCAGCTTTGCGGCAACAGCCTGTCCACATGACCTCTCCAGACTTCCCGCATCCGAAGCGGCCCGCGCCTGCAACAGGCTCGCCGTCTTTTCCCGCATGCGCCCCGCTTCCACCGCGGTGCATTACCGTACTGGCCGCGGCTGGAACGCTGGCACAGGCCCGGCCGCCGCCTTTGGATTCCATCTTTCCCTCACAAGAGCTTTGTCAGCCGGTCTGCGTACTTCCTGCCATATACGTCCCGCAGCGCTCTGTACGCCGCGCGCATCTGAAACGGCCGCTTCCGGCTGCCGTGCGCATCCGAGGCAACGCAGTCCACCAGTCCTTCCTCGAACCACTGCCGGAGCTTCATGCCGCGAAAAAAACTACAGCCCTCCACAATCGTGCTGCAGTTCACTTGATACTTCACGCCATATTTCTCCCGCAGCTTCGCTGCATTCTTCCAGGAATACAGGCACCGGTACCTTTCAACGTGCGCCAGAATCACCGCATATCCCGCGCGCCTCAGCACTCCTATCGCCCCATCCATCTCCGAGTAGCCAATCTCCGGGGCGAATTCCACCAGCACATATCCCGTCCTGCCAAGTTCCGGCAGCCGCCCCTCCAGTGCAATCCGCTCGATCGCAGGCGTATAGAGGATTTCCGCCCCCTCGTGCAGCGCGATTCCATATCCACGCTCCCGGCAATACGCGCGCGCTTCCTCCAGATGCCGCGCGAATCGCTCCGACGCAAACGCACGCACTCCCGGCGTGACGTGAGGCGTTGCAAACACCGCGGCAATGCCGTCCGCATACGCCGCATCCAGCATTGCCTCCATCTCCGCCCGCGTCCGCGCACCGTCATCCACGCCGTACACGAAGTGCGAATGGATGTCCGTAAATCCTCTCATTTCTTCCTTGTCCGGGCGCCCTTTCCCGCCGATGACTGCGCAGCGCCCGGCTTCTCTTCGCCTTCATAGTTTCCATAATAGTGGGACTTATAATAATACTTCTTGCTCATGTAGCTGTCGAACTCCACGCGGTTGAGCACCGTCCCCAAGATCGGGCAGCCGGTCTGCCGCAGCTGCTGCACCGCATCGGCCAGCTCCTTGCGGCGCACCGAATTGTACGCGACCACGATCAATATCCCGTCGCAGGATTTTGCTATCTCCGCCGCATCGATCACAGCTCCGACCGGCGGCGCATCCACCAGCACGCAGTCCATGCGCCCGGCCAGCCAGTCGAGCAGCCTTCCGAAGCGCGGCGAGCTCAGCAGCGGCAGCGGATTGGACAGCTCCCGCCCCACCGGCACCATGTACGCCCCCGGCAGGTTCGTCCGGTAGAGCACGTCCTCCTCCGAGGCCATCCTCGCCAGCAGGTGCGACAGCCCCCGCCGCTCGCTCCCCGCCTCGTATTGAAGCCCAAACCTCGAATTGATCATGCTCCGCCGGATATCGGCGTCGACCAGCGCGACCTTCTTCCCCAGCTTCGACAGCGTCCGCATGATGTTCATGCTGATGAACGACTTCCCCTCCGACGCCTGGCAGCTGGTCAGCATGACCTTTTTCGTCCCCTCTCCTGAAAAAGACAGGTTCGTGCACAGCGTATTGATCGCCTCAGCCCCCGCATAGCTCAGGTTGGGAAACCGCGCAATCGTCACATCATTCATGTCTTCCTCCTGCCGGAATCCCTCCGGACTTTCCCCGCATTCCCGGATTTCCCCCGGCTGTTCGTTACATCCGAGCTTTCCATCGGCACAATGGCCAGCGTAATCAGCCCCGTATACTTCCGTATCTCGTCCGCCGTCTTATATTTATCATCCAGTATCATCCGCACGGTTACCACGCCGGCGGCCGCAAACGCCCCCAGCAGGAATCCCAGCAGTACATTTCTCGTCTTATTTGGGCTCACAGGATTGGCCGGCACCAATGCCGTCGACATGATGTTCGGCCGGTCCGTCGACATCGTCTCGGCGATGTACTGACTCGCGACGTTCGCATATTCATTCGCGATCGTCGCCGCCTCTTCCGCCGAATCCGAGGTGATCGTTATGTCCAGCATTCGCGTATCCGAGTCATTGGTCACCGACAGCATATCCCGCATTTGCGCATAACTGTAGGGAAGGCCCAGGTTGGCGATCACGCCCTCGTGTACCTCCCACATATCAAATACCTTGATATAATCGCTGGTCAGCGCCGTCCCGATCTGCAGATCCGACATATTGATCGCCGAATCGCTCCGGCTCAGCACATAGATCGTCGCCGTCGCCTCGTACATCGGAGTTACAAAGCACAGCGTGTAAAAGCCAAACGCCACCGCCAGCGCCACCGCCGCCGCCACGATCATCTTCCAGCTCGCCAGCAGACGGTACATCAGTTCAACCAGATCGATGGTGGTTTCGTATTCTTCCGGCGTCCCCGAGGGCAGGCCCGTCGCAGCATCCGCCTCCGGCTTCTTTCTTCTTTCCGACATTCGCTGATTCTCCGATCTGTCTTCCTTGGAATCTTCGCTGGGAAGGGCGCAGGAACTCTCTCACGCCCTTCCCGCCCGGGTTCAGGCCGCGCTCACAACCGCGACCAGCACGTTGCCGGTCTGCATCGCTTCAACGATCTCCGGCGTGAACTCGACTTCGATGCTGCCCTGCGCTTCCGTCGCCTCCGCGGACACGCCGACGCCCGTGAACGCCGTCCAGGTCACGGTGCCGTCGCCGGCCACGATGCCCGCCAGCACGATCACTTCCTCGCCGACCTCATAGGCCGTCGACAGCGTCATCGTCACCGCCACGTTGCCAAGGGTCGTGTCGTAGCCGCTGGCAACCATCGGGAAGAACTCGTCGACGCTCAGCGTTCCGTTCAACAGGGTGGCCAGATCCACGGCGGCTCCCGTGCTGTCCGTCACCGTTCCGAAATACGTCGCCACATCCGCAGCGGCAGCCAGCTTCGCGATCTCCGCGTCGCACGTCGCTACCAGCGCCGGATAAGTCTCAGTGGTCGCTGCCGTAAGCGCAACGCCCGGCACGCTCGTCTCGACCGTCGTCATGTCGGACGTCGTCCTGCTGGGCGTGGATTCCGCAAGCGCGGCCATGCTCAGGCACATCAGTGCAAGGACAATGCAGAGGATCTTCTTCATGGGTGTTTTCTCCTTTCATTTGCCGGCCGGCTTTCCACCGTGCCGCATATCGTAAAGCCCTTGGGCCTTACTTCACTCTCCTTCGCGCGGTTCCACGATCCCCGGGTTCATTCGACCCGCTCGTAGAACAGCGCAAGCACCGTCTGTTCAAGCGCTTCTTCGTCTATGTAAAACTGCATAAAGCCATCTGACCCCACACGATGCTCGCCCGCCAGCCGCACCAGCGGCGTCCGCTCATAGTTCCGGGCGTTCCACACCTCGTTGATCAGCCGGCCGCGGCTCATGTCTGTCGTCAGGTACGCCTCGAGTTCATCATACAATTCCCCGATGAACGACTGGCTCTCCGCGATCCGCTCCGTGAGCTTCGCGCTCAGCTCCGACAGATACGTCTCCTGGCGCGCCATGCGCGCCTCGTTCGTGCCGATGCCCACATTCATGCGGCTGCGCACATAGTACTCCGCCTGTTCGCCCCGAAGCGTCAGCGTCGTACCGGCCGTCATCGCCGGATCCAGCGCCGAGAAATCGTCCTCCAGCGTCACCGTTACGCCGTCCACCGCGTCGTTCAGCACGGAAATTCCGTCCAGGTTCATCGCCGCGTAGAAATCGATCTCCGTCCCCAGCAACAGATTGGACACCGCCTCCACCGTCAGCTCGCAGCTCTGCGCCCCACCGTCGCCAAAGCCGTGCGACAGGCTCACCTGCGCCGTCCGCACGCCCGACCGGTTCCCCAGCACGCCGAGGGTCGTAATCGGCGTCATCGTATCCCGGTCAATCGCCACCTGCGTCACCGTCTCTGAATTTGCATCGATCACCAGCAGGCGCAAAAAGTCCGCCTGACCGCCGTTGCGGCTTCCGCTGGGCTCCACGTCCGCATCCCGGTCGATTCCCATCAGCAGCACCGTCGTCAGGCCGGTTCGCTGACGATAGGCGACGCCGTCCACCTCGATCGTCTCCCCTTGCACCGGGCGCTGCGACAGATCTCCCCGCGCCTCCGGGTTGGCGTTTCGCGTCTCCAGCCATCGCCCCGCCTGATACAGCAACACAAGCGCCACGGCGAAACCAACCGCCGCCGCGGCCGCCTTCAGTCCCATATGCCTCGAATCCTGCCGGCGTCTCAATCTTCCGCCTCCAAATTTTGATGCTTCAATATCGGTCTCATTCTCGTCGATTCTGCCGGAGCTCACGGGCTCGCGCCCGCTTCTCCGCCACTTCATACGCCGTCCAAATCCGCTTAACTGCACCCAATCTTGTCCAAATATGCGAAGGCATCGCCGGCGGGGCAAGCGTGGCCACCCGCCGGCGGAGCGTTCTCCTTCAACCGTCAGAGCGTCGCTCACCGGTTCGCACCGCGCCTGCGGCTTGATTCACACCAGATCCGCAGGCTGAAAAAAACGACGCGCCTCCGGCCGTTGGCCCGCGCACTTCGCACGGCTCCTCCCTTCGCCTGCCGCGCAAAATGGGCGCGCCAATGCCGCGCTGCGCTTCGCCTTCTTCGCCCGCCGGGCATGGCTCCGCCCGCCGCGCAAAACAGGCGCCGCCAATGCCCTGCCGGAGCGCCTCGCCTTTCCTCGTTCCGGCAAGGCATAGCTTCGCCCTCCGCGTCCCTGCGCGGCTCAGCCTTCGTCTATTTCAGGCGTTTCCCATCGCTGCGCAATCTACAGCAACCGATGTTCCGCGCCTTCTTCTGCATTCCAAGCGCAATAGAAAAATACCCCCCCCCCCGAAAATTTCGGGGCCTGGGGAGCCGTCCGGATCCGTGCCATCCCTCCGTCCGCGGCCCTGTTCCGGCGGCGCTGTCGATTTCATTCCGACTGCAAAAAGCTTATAATACAGATACAGATGCCGCCATGGTCGCAAAATTGCCCCTTCGCGACGGGCTCAAAGTCGCTGGCGGGCCGGGCTTTTTTCCCATGCACCTACGGCGCTTGACGGCTTAATCTCCTCCCCAGGAGGCGGTGAGGCGTTCCATGGCGGAGCGCTGCCGGTCGATCAGGACGTGGGCGTAGAAGTCCAGCGTCGTCTTTGCCGAGCAGTGCCCCAGCAGCGCGCTCACCGTCTTGACGTCGATCCCCAGCTCCAGCAGCCGCGTGGCAAAGCTGTGCCGCAGCGTGTGGAAGTGTACCCCTGTGATCCCCAGCCGCTCCATCTGGCGCCTGAACCGCCGCTGCAGCGTGCGCGGCTCCGCTGCGCGGTTGGAAACGCCGAATATGTACTCTGAGTTGGATTCTGAACGCCGCTCCTTCAGCCGCTCCAGCAGGAACGCGGGCGCCGGAAGCACGCGCTCCGACCGCAGGGATTTCGTCGATCCGACCATCAGCATCGTCCGCCCGCCGCCCGCCGGATCCAGTCGCGCCACCCGCTGCGCCGTGCGCCGCACCGCGATGGTCTGCCGTTCCCAGTCCACGTCCGTCCACTTCAGCCCGCAGATCTCCCCCAGCCGCATGCCCGTGTACAGGCTCAGCAGCGTTGGCAGGTCGGCCTGTTCCTCCGGCTGCGCGCAGAGCGCCTCCTGCTCCTGACGGCTCAGCGCCCGCTGGGCCGCGCGCTCCTCCCGCTGCACGCGGATCTTCCGGCACGGGTTTTTCAAAATGAGCCCCTCCTCCTGCGCCGAGCGCATGGCGGCCGCGAGCAGGCGGTAGATCCCCTTCGCCGTGCTGCGCGCCAGATCCGACGACTCCAGCCGCACGACAAAGCCATGAACGATCCCCGGCGTCAGTTCCGACAGCGCATACCCGCCCAGCGCCGGCAGGACGTGCCGCTCGAACTGCCGGAGGTACACCTGATAGGAGGAGGGCTTGACGCTCCCCAGCAGTTCGCTCTCCATCCACGTCCGCATCCACTTCGCCACCGTGATCCGCCGCGCGCCCGCAGGATGGCCGGTCTTGCGCTGCTGCTCCGCCTTCTTTTCCAGCAGCAGTCTCCGCGCCTCCGAAAACTGGCGGGCGTAGACGTAGCCGAAGCGCGTCTTTCCTTTCGCAGTCTTTCCGATCACATAGCGGCCTTCATACCGCCCGTCCTTGCGCCTGTAAATGTTCTCCCCGTGTCTCGCCATCGGCATTCCCTCGCTTTCACTCATTTCATATTGACGGCTCTTCTGACGGCTTAAAGATTCCGCCCCCTCCGCGCTTTATTGATTACTTCCGCGAAAACCAATCGTTAAAAAGCGCGGTGCATATTGACATTTTGCGCCACTGTAAGTATAATACAACCATAGAAAAGCCATAGTTCGCAGGCGGATGGAAGGTTTGAATCGCTCCGTCGCGAAGGGGCAATTTTGCGACACAACGTAAAATAAAAAACCGCAAGCAGGCTCAGGCGAATCTTCTTCGCCCTAACTTCTGCTTGCGGTTCTTTCCTTGGCCCTGCTAAGGGCGCATCTTTCGACCCCCATCAATGATCTCGGAGATCGCCTTGTTATTTCAGCATGTCAACTTGCCATGGATAGCTGATCGCTGCTGAGAACCCTGTTCTAATGCCCGCTGCGGACATCTCAGGCGCGGCGCACTATTTTCCCTCGCCTGGGCACAATGTCCGGGGAATACATCGTCTTCATTCGCCCTTATGCGCAATGAGTCACAGACGCATTGGAGAATCACAGCGGATTGACAACCTGATCGATGCCCCAGACGGTGACGTCCTCGACGACTGCGTGAGCGGGCAGCTTGCAGATGAACAGGGCGGTTTGGGCAATATCGTCGGTTCTGAGCTTGCGGACAACATCGTCAATGCCGGACGCTGCTTGAAAGCGGGTCGCGGCAGAGGCGGGAAGCAGGCAGGTGACGCGCACGCCATAGGGTTGCAGTTCAGTGTAAAGTCCTTTGGAGAAGTTCAGCACGCCGGCCTTGGCTGCAGCGTAAACGCTCCACTCTGGCCAGCACTGGCGGGCGCAGACAGAGGACATATTGATGATGGTGCCGCTGCACTGCTTCTGAAAGATGGGCGCAAATACGTTTGCGGCGTAGATCACACTGTTGAGATTCAGCTGGATGGCGCGGTCGATTTCAGCCTTGGTCTGATCGACGACGTTCTTGATGGCAACGCCCCCGCCGGCGTTGTTGATAAGCACGTCGATGCGGCCGTGCTTTTCTATGATGGAATCGCGGGCATCTTTCCATATGCTTTTGTGCCGAGGGCGATGCTGAGTCTGCTTTGCTATTCCCTCCGGTGCGGCGCTTCTATTCTACGCCACTTGGGAGGTTTGTACAAAGTTTGGGATGGCCTCTTTAATAATTTCAGATGACATTTATGATCATATTTCACTACTCAATTGCACCAAGTTTTTTCAGTTCGAATTTTATACC
>DVJL01000090.1 GCA_018716805.1 Candidatus Faecivicinus avistercoris
CAGCTCGGACGAACTCGTCGCAATGATGGAAGAACTTCTCTCCGCCCTGAGCTTTGAAACCGAATAAACTCCCCGTTTCCCCCTCTGCCGCGGACGGCCGCCTTGCCGCCCGCGGCCTTTATTTTGCGAAAGTGCAACGTCCACGCGCTCCTGCATTGAGCGGCCAGCACGGCCGGACGCTTCAGCCACGCATCAAACCACCAAAGCTGCGACGTGACCATACGACGAACGCCGGGAGATCCCGCACGGCATGTGCGGCGAGTTCAGCGAACAAAAAAATCCTTTCAACGCTCAGTTGAAAGGATTTTTGCATCGATCGGGACTCACCGACGGTCTGCGCTCACGCACGCGCGGATCAAGGCGTTGCCAAACCGGCGTTTGCCGGACGCTACGAAGACCTGCAAAAGGGAGCTTCCACAAGCATCCGCTTTTGGAGCGAGGTGAACGACGAGGGCAGAAACCACGCAAGTTCCCATTGAGTCGAGGCGATTTTGCGCTCGCGGGCCTCTGGGGCACCCACGCGCACGCGCGGATGCCTCGTGCCGCCCCCTCTCCTCAGCGGATGGGATCGTTCTGCTGCTGAAGCTGCGAAAGCGTCTGCGCATCGATCACGGAATCCGGATTGGAAGGATCGATGACCGGCAAATTCATGTCGTAGGTCTCGTTCATATAGGTCTGGAATCCCGCGATCGCCTGAAGCGTCGCTGTATCCAGCACGCCGACCTCGACGCCGTCTGTGGAGAGCAGGCCGAGCTGGTACAGCTTCATCTGCACCGTCTGGATGGCCGCCGCATCGGAATTCCTGTCCAACTGCGTCGGCCAATCCGAACCGGCAGTCGGCGAGGGCGCTGCGGTCGGCGTCGCGGTCGCCGCTGCGGCGGGAATTCCGAAGGTCAGGCTGTTCCAGACCACCTGATCGTCCGACGCCGCGCCGGTGGGCACCGCGCCGACGTAGATCTGATACAATCCCGCGGGCAGCTGGCCAATCGGCAGCGTCTGGCTGGTTCCGGTCGTCTCGCCGAGATCCATTCGGTCGCCCGCTTCATTGAGCAGGTAGATGCGGTAAGCCTGCACGTCGCCCGACGACATCCAGCTGAAGATCGCGCTGTCACCGGTCAGATACGGCACGCCATCCTGGTTGTAGGCGGTGCCGTCGATGCTGATCTGCGGCGCTCCGGCCGACGGAGCGGCCGTGGGCGCTTCGGTTGGCTCGGGCGTCGCCGCGCCGGCGGGCAGCATGAACTGTGCGCTGGCCGAGGCGATCACGTTTCCGCTGCCATCGACGGCCTCAATGCCGATCGCGTACACCTCGCCCGGCGTCATCTGCGACGTGGGCAGCGTCCCGTGCGTGGACGTGTAGCCGGACAGGTTCATCAGCTCCTGCCCGCTCTCGGACACGATGCGCACATTGTAGCTCGCCGCGCCGTCGGCCGTCCATGCGAACTGGACGTTCTCGCCGCTGACCTCGACGACGCCGCTGGGCACGCTGCCGCCAATCGTCAGCTGAACCTCCGGCGCGGACGTCGGCTCGGGCGTCGCAGTGGCAGCGCCGGCCGGCAGCGTGAACTGCGCGCTGGCGATGACGGCGTCCTGCTGGGAGCCGCCCGCGGGCACCGCGGCAACCTGGATGGTGTAGACCTCGCCGGGCGTCAGCTGGCTGCGCGTAAACACGCCGTTTGTCGCGTTCATGCGCTGGGGACCAAAGAACGTGCCGCCCTGCGAATCGGTGACGAGCACATAGTAGGCCTCGACGTCAAACGGCGCGCTCCAGTCGAACGCCACGCTGTCGCCGGTGACTTCCACGACCTGCCCGTTGGACGCCGATCCATTGACGTTGAGCGTCAGCTCCCCGGCGGCCGGCGTGGCCGTCGGCTCCACCGTGGGAGAGGCGCTCGGCGTGATCTGCACGCCCATGTCGGAATACTGTTCCAGATATTGCAGCGTCAGCTGGTCGGCCAGGCCGGTCACACTCACGGTGCCGTCGCCCAGCTGCTGGTTGACAAACTGCTGGAATGCGCTGATCGCATTCTCGGTCTCCGCGCCGTAATTGCCGGTGACCTGCGCGTCGGTCAACAGGCCGACCGCGGAGAGCATCTGCTGGACGTAGCGGATGGATTCCTCCGGCGAGTCCGGGCCGACGGAGACGTTGTCCTCGGGCACGTCGGGGATGTCGGTCGGCTGAGCGGTCGGCTGGGCCGTGGCCGTCGGCTGAGACGTCGCCGTGGCTGTCGGCTGAGGCGTCGCCGTAGCTGTAGCGGCCGGCGTCGGCGTGGCGCCGATGATCAGCCCCGCGCTGTACGCGCTCTCCAGATACTGCAGCGTCAGGTAGTCCGCCGTGCCGGTTACGGACAGCGTGTTCGTGCCGGTCTGCTCGTTGTACCACTCCTGGAACCGCGCCACCGCAGAGACGGTCGCGCTGCCATAGATGCCATCGTCCTCGCCCGGATCGAGCAGACCGACGGCGATGAGCATCTGCTGCACGAAGCGGATCGACTCGGCATCGGAGTTCTGATCGACGTTCTCATGCTCGTCCTCCGGCTCATTGGTCGGCGCGAAGGTCGCGGTCGGCGCGGGCGTGCCGGTCGCGGGCACGGGCGTCGCCGTAGCGGGAACCGGCGTGGCCGTGGCGGGCGCCGGCGTCGGCGTGGCGCTCTGGATCTGCTCCCACCAATCCACGTAGTATTCGAGGAAGGCCATCGTCAGCGGATCCACCGTACCGGTGATCTCGAGCACGTCGAATCCCTGAAGCTGGTTGA
This sequence comes from Candidatus Faecivicinus avistercoris, assembly GCA_018716805.1. Taxonomy (GTDB): domain Bacteria; phylum Bacillota; class Clostridia; order Christensenellales; family Aristaeellaceae; genus Faecivicinus; species Faecivicinus avistercoris. The sequence continues at coordinate 2,757 of DVJL01000090.1, forward strand.
CGCGGCGCTGGAAGTTGCGCACGGCGGCGGTCGTCGTGTTGCCATAGACGCCGTCGTCGGAGCCGTCGTCCATCAGACCGAGCGTAATCAGCATCCGCTGGACGGCTCGAATCTCGGTGCGCGTGGAGTTGCGGTCGATCGTGCCGTCGTCCGGGTCGGCCGTCACGGCCGCGGTGGGCGTGGGCGTCGGGCGCGTCGAGTCGGTGCCGTAGAGCCATTGCAGCGTGATCGGGCCGGCGATGCCGTCGACGCTCAGCAGCTCGGAGGGGCGAATCGTCTCGTTGACGTACGTCTGGAAATCGCGCACGGCCTGCCGCGTGGCATCGTCGTAGGCGCCGGTGATGTTGTTGTAGGACAGCCACCCCAGCGTCACCAGCCGCTGCTGCAGCGCGGTGATCTCGGCCGAGGAGGAGTTGCCGTTGATGGTCGTATAGCCACTGGAGGACGGCCGGATCGTCGCGGTCGGGCGAACCGTCGCACTCGCGCCGCCCGTGCCGCTCGTCGCCGAGGCGCTCGCGGTGGGCTGGGTGTAGTCCATCCAGGATTGCTCGGGATCGACCAGCGCCGCAAACGTCGACGAAGGTGCCGGCGTCGGCGTGGCCGTCACCTCAGGGGCCCACGATTCGCCCGGCCCGGGCGTCGGCTCCTGCGTCACGTCGCTGGCGCTGTTCAGCGCGCCGTTGACCAGCGAGATGATCACCACCGCCGCCGCGATGACCAGCACGGCGCAGACCGCGGCGATGATGCCCACGCGGCGCAGGTTGCCGCGGCGCTCGTCGTCATCCTCGTCGTCATGATCGCCCGAACCGCCCGAAGCCGCGTTTTTTCGCTGGGCGATGTAGGCGGTGCCGTTCTCCTCAAAGAAGAAGTGGCGCTTGCGCGGGTCTTCCACGCCCTCGACGCTGGCGCGCAGCTTCTTCAATCCCTTTTCAAATTGATCCTCCATGCCGGCGATGGGCACGACGGAGCCGTCCGGCAACCGCTCGGCGCAGTCGCGCGGCAGATATTCGCGCAGGCGCAGTTTGTTTTCGCGCTTGGTGTCAAACGCGGCGTAAACGATGCCCGTCGCGTCCTGCCCCAGCGCGCGCCCCACGAGGAAACGCTCATGATAGACCAGCGAACCGGGCAGCATCTGAATTTGCGGCACAGCGGCGCGGGAATCCCGTCCGCAGTGCGGGCAGATGCTCTCGCCGTTCCTGTCCTCAAAACAGTACATGCAAAGATCTTCGTATGCCATTGATTCCACCCCTTGTGATCTCGGCCCGTAACTCTCGCGGCGGCGCGCCGCGCTCCCGGATCAGTCCAAATTGTCCTTTACAGCGGCCAATACGTCCGCAAAAACCTCCTGCACGCCGCGCGCGGCGTCAATGCGCCGGACGCGCTGCGGCGCTTCGCGCGCAATGCGGTCATAGGCTCGGGCGACGCGGTCGAAGAAGTCCTCCCGCTCGCTCTCCAGCCGGTCGAGCGGCGCGCCTTGCGCCATGCGGGCGCGCGCACAGTCGCGGTCGATGTCGAACAGCAGCGTGCAGTCCGGCGTCACCGCTTCGGATGCCGCTCTGTTTATTTGACGTATAAAGTCCTCTCCAAGTTCACGTCCAGCGGCCTGATACGCCATGCTGGAATCCAAAAATCGATCGCAGAGCACAATTTTGCCCAATCTTAATGCCGGAAGCACGACCGAGCGCACGTGTTCGATGCGCGCCGCGGCGTACAGCAGCGCCTCGCACTCCGCCGACATGCCGCTGGAATCGAGGCTCAGGATCACCTCGCGGATCCGCTCCGCGATCGGGCATCCGCCCGGCTCGCGCGTGGCGGTCACCTCGTAGCCCCGCTCGCCCAGCCAGCCGGCCAGCATCTCCATCTGCGTGGATTTGCCGCAGCCGTCGGTGCCCTCGAAGGTGATCATCCGCCCGCGCGGCCGCTCGTCCGGCTCGAGCAGATGTGCGCAGAGCGCCGCGACATCCTCCGCGAAGAAATCCGCCCCGGCGGCCTCCAGCTCTTCGCGGCTTCCATAGCCATAGCCGACGCCGACGGCGTGCATCCCAAGCGCGCGCCCAGCCGCGACGTCAAACTTCCGGTCGCCGACCATGCAGGCGCGGCGCGCTTCGGCGCCCTCCGGCATCGCCGCGAGCAGCTGAGCGCGCTTGTCCGCCGACTGGTTTTCCATCGTCGTGCCGGCCACGGCGTCAAAGCAGTCCGAAAGGCCGAAGTGCTCGAGGATGCGCACCAGAAACGCCTCCGGCTTTGCCGACGCGACCGCCACCCACGCACCGCTTCGCCGAAGCGCGCGCAGCAGCGGCGCGATGCCCGGATAGATGCGCGCCTCAAACAGCCCGACCTGCGAATAGCGCTCGCGATAGATCGCCACCGCGCGCCGCGCCTCGTCCTCACTCAGGCCGCACAGCTCCTGAAAGCTCGCGACCAGCGGCGGGCCGACGAACCGCCTGAGCACGCCGTCGTCCGGCACGGGCTTCCCCATCTGCTCGAGCGCCCAGCGCGCGCAGCGCACGATCCCCTCGCCGCTTTCGGCGATCGTTCCGTCAAAATCGAACAACACGATGTCGAATTTCAAGTCTCATCATCCTCGTCCGGGCAAAAAACACCCACTTTATAGCATTATTGTAGCAAAACAATGTGACATTCCTCAGACATAGAAATGATATTTGCCCGCAATCTGCGATTGCTTCTGCCGCCGCGCGGGTATATATGGAAGGAACACGCACGGAGGAGGAATACCCATGCTGGAAATCGGAACCATTGCGCCGGCGTTCTCGCTGCCGGATCAGGACGGAAACGTCCACGCGCTCGCGGACTATCGCGGCCGGAAGGTCGTCCTCTACTTTTACCCGCGCGACAACACGCCCGGCTGCACGAAGCAGGCGTGCAATTTCGCCGAACTGTACCC
>DVJL01000091.1 GCA_018716805.1 Candidatus Faecivicinus avistercoris
CAATCCAGAACACTCGATACGCCGAGGTTGTAGTCGGGAGCAGTGTACATTGCCACGGATACCGTATAGTCCTCTGTATAGAGACTGACATAAGACCTTCCCATCCAGAGCGACCACTTTTCCTCCAATACTGCGTCCAGACCGTAGCGAGTATATCTTGCGTTGTATTCTCCCGGCGGATACACTTCCGTATCTGGATTCGGTTCAAGTCTGAGGTCGAACTTCACAGCGCCGCCGAACGCCCACTGGCAGTCTGCGCGGCCGTTTACAAAGATACTGCCCAATCCGCCGTCTTCAGACGGCGCGTGAGAAATGATCTCCCAACGGTCATCCGCGTCCTCTTCGCTCAACAGGCGATAGATCGCATCGGCATCCAGGTTCTCCAGCCGGTCGATGTTTTCTTCTGACAGCTCAAACGTTCCGGGCGCAAACCATCGGTCTATGCAGATCTTGAGGGCCGCGAGGGTGAGCGCAATGCCCAGCACAATTCCCAAAATGAGCCATAGCCAACTTCTTCGCTTCCAATTCCGTCCTCCTTGAAAAGACAGGGGCGATATTGGGGAGCTTTGGCCGTTCCGCGGCTCCACCCCGGTTCCGGAGCGGAGCGCTTTGCATGGGCGTGGGGAGATTCACTGGAGCGTCATTCGGTAGAACTTGGCGGGAAAGACTTCGCTTCCGTCGAAGCGGGCGTATTCGCCGAGGTGGTCGAACCGCATTCCGCACTTCTCCAGCACGCGGCCGGAGGCGGGGTTGGCGGCGGCGCAGTTGCCGCCGAATTCCCGTGCGCCGAGCGAATCGTGGGCGAAGCGGATCATCTCCCGCGCCGCTTCGGAAGCGTAGCCCTGCCCCCAACAGTCGCGGCGGAGATTGTAGCCGACTTCCCAGACGCCCTCCTCGTTCGGGCCGATGCCGCCCGAGCCGATCAGCAGGCCGTCCGACTTGCGGACGAAGCCGAATTCCAGCGTCGGATCGTCGGATTCTGCGAGGCTCTCCAGCCACTCGCGCGCCTGTTCTGCGCTCGTGTAGAGGGCATAGGGCATGAATCGATTGACCTCCGGGTCGCCGAGCCATGCAAACGCCGCCTGAGCGTCGCCGGGCGCGAGCGGGCGCAGCCGCAGGCGGTCGGTTTCAAGGATGTAAGGATGCATGGGATGTCCTCCTTTACAAGTTCGGTTTGCCGCCGCAACGGCTGGAAGGGGAGCAGGGCGCTTTCGCCGTCAGTTCTTCTTCAAATTCAGCTCGATGAACGCATCGACCGCGCCGGTCAGCAGGTCGCGCTTGCCCTGCGCCAGCCGCCATGCAAACGGCAGCGTGGCCAATGTGCCGATCATGGCGACGATCATGTCCTGCATGCTGTCCGACACGCCGGTCGCCGCCACGCGCTGCAGGTCCAGCCCGACGATGAACGAAATCAGGTATTCGCCGACCTCCCACAGTCCCGCCACGGCCATCGAGCCGAAAAACGTGAACGCGATCAGCAGCGCGGCATCGCTGCGCTCGACGGCGTGTCCCGGCTTGAGCGCGTAGAACAGGATCAGGCAGAGCAGGCTGACGAACACGCCCGAGAGCGTGTGGGCGACCTTGTCGAACCCCGGCACCATGCGGTAGAAGTCGAGGCACGAGCCGAGCGGATAGGCGAGGAACGTGAACGCCGTCACCAGCGCGGTCAGCTGTTCGACGGGGCGCAGCCGCAGGAGGCGGTAGAACAGCGCGATCGCCGGCGGGACGAACAGCGAGCCGATGGAGATGCCCAGATGGTAGCCGTCGCCCTGAATGGCATAGACCACCACCAGCACGGCCGAAAACAGCAGGTAGAAGAGGGTGAAGAAGCGGTTGATCGTCTTAAACCGCCCTTCGCGCGCGGCGACGGTGTTGGGCGAAAGATTCATGAAAAATGTCCTCCTGTAGTCGTAAGATTTTGGGTCATGTGGAAAAGCGGCGGCAGGGGGGATTGGCGAAGCGGCCAGCGCTTTGCCGGAGAAGGATTGCGTGCCAAAGCGAAGGTCATGGCTTCAGGACGGACTGCATCTGTACGGGCACGCCGCGGTTCAGAACAGCCGGAGCAGCGCCATGTAGAGGATCGTCCCGCCGGCGATGCTCAGCAGTCGGGTTGTGCGGAGAGGCGGCAGGACAGATTTGGCGAAGCGGCCTTCGCTTTGCCGGAGCAGGATCACGTGCCAAAGCGAAGGTCATGGCTTCAGGACGGACTGCATCTATGGGGAACGCCGGGGATCAGATCAGCCGGAGCAGCGCCATGTAGAGGATCGTCCCGCCGGCGATGCTCAGCAGCGTGTTGCGCTTCCAGAGGTGCAGTACCACGACGGCGGCGACGCTTACCAGCGTGGCGGCTGAGGCGGGCAGGGACGAATCCGGCAGCGCCTTCAGGCAGTAGACGACCAGCACGGCAATGATCGCTGCGGGGAGCTTCATCGCCAGACGGCGCACGGCGGGCGGCATCTGGCGGCCGCCGCGAAACAGCGCAAATGGCGCGACGCGCAGCGCGACGGTGCACAGGGCGCAGACGGCGATGCCGGCGAGGATGTAGAGCGAATCAGGCATGGCTCTCCGCCTCCTTCCCAAAGAGCGAGTTCGCCGGGCGGAGCGGAACCGGGCGCAGGCGCGGCGCGCTGGAGAGGGTGCGCTTTCTCCTGAATCGAACCTCCCGCATCGCGGCGGACGCGGCGAGGATGTAGAGCGAATCAGGCATGGCTCTCCGCCTCCTTCCCAAAGAGCGAGTTCGCCGGGCGGAGCGGAACCGGGCGCAGGCGCGGCGTGCTGGAGGAAGCGCGGTTCCTGTCGGATCGGACGGCTGCGTTCATTGCAGCGGCGATACCGGCGAGGATGTAGAGCGAATCAGGCATGGCTCTCCGCCTCCTTCCCAAAGAATCGATCCGATGCGGCCAGCGCAACCACCGTGCAGCCGAGCGTGGGCAGCAGGAAGGCGTCCGGCCCCAGCGCGAGCAGGAAGATCACGGCCAATCCGCCGCCGATGGCCGCGCTGATGCGCGCCGGACGGCCGCCGGAGCGGAGCTGGTCGGTCAGGATGACGGTGAACAGCGCGGTCATGGCGAAGTCGATGCCGGCGGTGTCGAATTGGAGAAGCGCACCGGCCAGCGCGCCGACCGTCGAGCCGATCACCCAGTAAGCCTGATGGAGCGCGGCGATCATGAAGGCCGCGTCGTGGCTGTGCAGCGCCATTTCGGCGTCGTCGCGGCAGGCGCAGAGCACGGAATAGGTCTCGTCCGTCAGCGAGAAGATCATGTAGGGCGACTTCCGGCCCATTTCGCGGAACATCTCCACAAACGACAGCCCGTAGAACAGGTGGCGGCTGTTGATCATCAGCGTCATGGCCGCGATGGTCGGCAGCGGCGTCGCCGCGGCGAGCAGCGGCACCAGCGCGAATTGCATCGATCCCGCGTAGACCAGTAGGCTCATCACCGGCGCCCACGGCCAGCTCAGCCCGGCATCGACCAGCAGGATGCCAAACGCCGCGCCGAGGAAGATGTAGCCCAGCAGCACGGGAATGGATTTTCGGAAGGCGTAGAGAAACAGTTGTCTTTGGTTCATGAAAGAGAGCAGTCCTTTCCGGAGGGGATTGAATCGCGAAGGGAATCTGGCACTTTCGCGGAACAAGCGGGTCACAGCCGTCCAGCCGCAGGTTTGAAGGGGAATCCTCCCCGGCAACCGGGAGAAAGCCCGGGGCGCGCCTTCGCCAAACGGCGGCGTGGGAATCCTTTTCCCACCGCGTTTGGGAGGAGCCTCGGGACGCGCCGCAGGTTTGAAGGGGAATCCTTCTCCCCTGCGGTCGAGTGAAAGTCCATGGGTGCACTTCTGCCGGACGCTTCCCCGGGACTCACTCCACCTCGAGGTCGAGCGAATCCAGACCGAGGATTACGCGCGTGCCCTTGCCGGGCGAGGATTCGATCTCGATCGTGTGGCCGAGGCGCTTGAGGATACGGCGGCAGAGGTACAGGCCGATGCCGGTCGCGCGGCGGTCGCCTTCGCGGCCGTTGAAGCCGGTGTAGCCCTTTTCAAACACGCGCGGCAGATCTTCCGGACGGATGCCGATGCCGGTGTCGGAGATCACCAGCGCGTCCGGCCGGGCGGCGTCCATTTCGATGGCAATCGTGCCCTGAGGCGTGTACTTCAGCGCGTTGGACAACAGCTGTTCGATGACGAACGCCAGCCACTTCGGATCGGTCAGCACCGTGGCGCGCAGCGGCTCGTAGCGAAGCGCGATGTGCTTGCGGATGAACTGCTTGCGGTACTTGCGCACGCAGCCGCGCACGATGGCGTCCAGATCGCACCGGCTGACCAGCAGGTCGCCGGACAGGCTCTCCGAGCGCAGGTAGCCGAGCACCATCTCGACGTACTGCTCGATGCGGAACAGCTCCTCCTCCATCTCGGCCGGCTCCGCGCCGGTCTGCAGAAGCAGCCGCATCGCCGCGATGGGCGTCTTGATCTGGTGCGCCCACATCGTGTAGTAGTCCATCAGGTCGCTCTGCGCCTCGCTCAGCCGGTTCTCCGCCGCGCGCTGCCGCCGGTCGAGCGCGCGCAGGATGGCCTGATAGTCGGCCTCGATGGCGTCCTGCGCGGCGGGCAGGTGCTCGGCCTCGAACCGCTCCGCCAGCGCGGTGAGCCGTGCGTGCCGCGCACGGAAGCGCAGAAAGCCAACCAGCACGAACATTGCGCCGATCGCCGCGCACAGCGCGCCGCCGTAGAGCACCGGCTCCAGCGGCAGACCGTACAGCCAGAATACGGCCAGAAAGATGGCCGCAAACGCGGCCAGCAGCGCGAAGTACTTCCAGTGCTTGCGCGCGTATCGAAAGATCAGCATGTCCCGCCTCCTTACAAAGCGCGAAGGGTCAATCGCCCGCGCGGCCTGCATTCAATGAATGAAGCGAGGGGACAGCCGACTCCGCGCGGTCTATCTGCGCGCCCACATTCAATGAACGAAGCGCGAAGCTCACCCGCCGTCCTCCGCCCGTCGCGCGCTTGTACCCAGCGAGCCAATCGCGCGGCTCAATCGTCGCCCTCCGCGCGGCGGAGCGAGCGCTCCGCGTCGAAGCCGTCCGGATAGCGCGCCCGCAGCTTATCGATGTTGCACTGCATGACCTCGTCCATGCCGAACCCGAGCGCCTCGCATGCCTCGGCGATCATCCACAGGCAGTCGCCCAGCTCCTTCTTGGCGTGTTCCGGGTCGAACGGATGCCCCTGATAGACCTTCTGCAGCATTCCCGCGACCTCGCCCGCCTCGGACGCCAGACCGAGCACCGCGTGGCGCAGGCGGTCGTCTGGCCGGCCGGCGGGGATGCCGCAGGTGCGCATGGCGAGCTTCTGATATTCGTTTCCAGTCATGTCGGTGTCCTCCTTTGGTTCATTCGGGCCGGACGCCGTAGCCCAGCCCCTTCTTTGTGACGATGAAGCCCTTCAGCCCGGCGTCGTCCAGCTTGCGGCGCAGGCGCGTGATGTTGACGGTCAGGGTGTTGTCGTCGACAAAGCTGTCCGTCTCCCAGAGGCGGTCCATGATGTCGTCGCGCTTGACGATCTGCCCCCGCCGCTCCATCAGCAGCTGCAGGATGCGAAACTCGTTCTTCGTCAGCTCGATGCGCTCGCCCTCGAAGGTGAGCGTCGCGTCGCCGACGTTGAGCACCGCCCCGCCGCAGGAGATCAGGTCGGTCGCGGCGGAGAAGTCGTACGTCCGGCGCAGCATCGCCTGCACTTTCGCCGTCAGCACGTTCAGGTCGAACGGCTTGACGATGAAGTCGTCCCCGCCCATGTTGAGCGCCATCAGGATGTTCATGTTGTCCGCCGCCGACGAGATGAAGATCACCGGCACCTTCGAGACCTTCCGGATCTCGGCGCACCAGTGGTAGCCGTCGAAGAACGGCAGCCCGATGTCCATCAGCACGAGGTGCGGCTCAAACGCCGTGAACTCCTCCATGATGCGGCGGAAGTCCGCAGGCAGCTTTGCCTCGCAGCCCCACGCCTCGACCTGCCGCCGGATTGCGCCGGCGATGGCTGCGTCGTCCTCGACGATGTAGATGCGGTAGTTCATGCAAAAGTCCTTTCTGCAAAAGCCTTCTCACCGAAAAATGCCCGCCGGGCGGCCGGTCAGACCGGGGCGGAGAAATTCCCGCGGAAGAAGTTCTCGTTGCCGAGCGGCCGGGCGGTCAGCCGGAAGATGATGCAGCCGTCGGGACAGACGATGTCCTTGCAATATTTGTCGCTGCCGCCGAGGTTGACCAGATCGCCGCCGCTGCGGATGGCCTCCATCAGCGGGAACAGCAGAAGCATCGTCTTGGAGCAGATGCCCTGCCCGGCGGCGTTGACGGGGCAGCCGTAGGTGCACTTGTACCGGTCGCCGATCTCCTCGCCGTTGCGGCAGTAGTGCTCGGTCTGATTGCCGCGCAGAAAGCCGGTGACCTCAATCGTGAACTCGTATTCCTCATCGTACCATTTTTTCACGAGAATCGCTCCCTTCGGATCATTCCCATTCCGTCCATTCGACGGAATAGTAGGTGTTTCCCGCCTGCGCGGAGGCGTAGATCTGCCAGCTGCACGAGATTCCGCGGGCGTTGGCGGCCTCGAGGATCTGATCGCTCAGCGCTTCCCAGTCGGCGGTCTGGCCCTGCAGCATGGCGCGGTAGATGCGCGTGCCGCCGTTCTGGCGGGCGAGGATGGCCGCTTCGGCGAGGGCGGACAGGCTGTCGAACGCGCGGCCATTGGCAAGGTATTCGTTGAGCGACGGATCAGTGGCGGCTTCGATTTCGGCGATCGAGCCTTCCTCGGGCCAGGTGTGGTCGATGAGGTCGAGGCCGGCGTTGAATGCCTTGTAGTGCCATGTGTTCGAGGATTCGACGTCGTCGTGCGTGACGTCCACGATGTACCATTTGCCGTTCAGCCGGATGACATTCCACGTGTGTGCTGCGCCGCTGGCGTCGGTTCCGTTCTGGTGGCGCACCTCAAAGCCCGCCAGACCGGCCAGCAGGTAGAATGCGTCGGAATAGCCCTGGCAGTTGGCCTCGCCGTCGAGCAGCGCGCCGAGCGCGCCGCAGAACCGCGGCACGTCCGGGACGGTCATCTCGCCGTTTGTGTAATCGACGTTTTCGCAGAGCCAGTCGTGCAGCGCGCGCTCCAGCGCGAGCGCGTCTGGAGCCTCGGCCCTTGCATTTTCGACGATTTCCACGGCCAGCTGCGCCGCGCGGCGCTCGTCGCCGGTGAGGACGGAGAGGTCGTTTGCGCGCAACGCGCGCAGGATGCGCGTGCCGGGATAGTCGACGCAGGTGATTTCGAGCAGGCCGGAGCTGCCGTCTGCGGAGACGGTGACGTAGTATTGCCCCGTCAGCGCGAGCGCGATCTGGACGTGCTCGTCGTCGGCGCTCGCGTCGCCCACGTACAGGCGGATGACCTCCGCGCCCGCTTCCGCCGACTTCCAGACGTAGTCGGCTGCGTCGGCCAGGCGCGGAAAGGACGGGATTCCGGCTTCGCCGGCAGTGGGCTGCTCCGGCGCTTGGGTGGGAATGGACGCGCGGGGCGCCTGCTTATCGGCGATCGAGCGGTTGCCGGCGGGCGCTTTCTCCGCGCCGCCGGAGGACCGGGTCTTGTCGGATTCGGCGGCCGCGATCGCCGGCAAGCTGTGGCCCGGAACGGGGGCCGTCTGCATGAGGAGCATCGCCGCAAGCGCGGCGATGCCCGCGCGGCGCGCGAAGCGGACGATGGAATGAATGCCGGTGCGGACGAATGTCATGGCGCTGCCTCCTCGATCTGCCGCCTGCGGCGGCGCATGGAATGATTATAGCATAGTTCTCGCCGTTTCACCAGCGCATTTTGGAAAACCCGCGCGCATGCCGCTTTCGCGATTGACAAGCGCCGCGATTCGCGCTATAATGAGTTAGAAAATACTAACCATCTGTCGGGGAGGGAGATCCATGAAGGAGCCGAGGTATGGAAACTGGATTTCGTCGAAGCTGGTCGCGGCAAGTCTCGCCGCAGCGTTCGCGCTGCTGATCGGGGCGCGGCTGGCGGTGGGACATTCGCGGCTGCTGGTGGGCGTCCTGCTGGCGGCGACGCTGATCGCGATGGCGGCCGCGATGTATCTGCTCCGGTGCCGGACAGCGCTTTCCTACGAGGGCGGCGGCGTGCAGGGGCGCGTGCTGGATAGCGTGCTGGACGCGCTGGACGGCGCCGGCTGGGACGGCCGCGGGCGGCTGCTGGACATCGGCTGCGGCAGCGGCGCGATGAGCGTCCGAGCCGCCAAGCGCTATCCGCGCGCGCTGGTCACGGGGCTGGATTCCTGGGGCGGCGGCTGGGAGTACAGCCAGCGGCAGTGCGAGGAGAACGCGCGCAGCGAGGGCGTCGCGGGCCGGATCGCGTTTCGCCGGGGCGATGCGGCGAAGCTGCCGTTTCTGGACGGCACGTTCGACGCAGCCGTGAGCAACTTCGTGTTCCACGAAGTGCGCGCGCAGCGCGACAAGCGGGCGCTGATCCTCGAGGCACTGCGGACGGTCAAGCCGGGCGGCGTGTTCGCGTTTCAGGACGTGTTCTTCAGCCGGAGGATCTACGGCGACGCCGATGCGCTGATCGAGGCGCTGCGGCCGCACGTCCAGGAGATTCACCTGGCCGACACGCGCCGGCCGGACTACGCGCCGGCGTTTCTGAACACGCCGCTCGTGCTCGGGCGAATGGGACTGATCTGGGGCCGAAAGTGAAGGGAGATGCGATTGATGGTCAAGATCACGGTTCATGTGGATGGAATGCAGTGCGGCATGTGCGAGGCGCATGTCAACGACGCGATTCGCCGGGCGTTCCCGGTGAAAAAGGTCACCTCGTCACGCGCGAAGAAGCAGACGGTGATCCTCTCGGAGGGCGACATTGCCGACGAGGCGCTGCGCAAAACCATTGCCGAGAGTGGCTATGACCCCGGCGCGATTTCGCGCGAACCCTATGAAAAGAAGGGACTGTTTTCGTTCGGCCGGTGACGCGGTCAAAACGGCTGGGCGGCCGAACGCACGCGGTCGATCTTTTCCGGCAGCGGAGGCCGTGAACGCGGCCTTTGCTTCTCTGCGCCAATGGGGAAACGCCGCCTTGACAGCGCCCGGTTTCCGGCAGTATAATGAGGACTATAATAAAAGAAATCTGCGCGGAGCGGCTCCGCGCGCGGGAGGTTTGTGCATGGTCAAGGTGCCCGATTTCGTCGCTTACGACAGCAAAATCGTCATGGATTACATTCAGGAATTCGCGAATCTGACCGAAATACCGCATCCGAGCGGCCATATGGCGCGCATGACCGCCTATCTGCTCGACTGGGCGGCGGCGCGCGGCGTGCGCTGCGAGGCCGAGCCGTGCGGAAACGTCGTGATGGACGTGCCGGCGTCGGCGGGCCTCGAGGGCGCGCCGCTGGTGGCGTTTCAGGGGCACATCGACATGGTGCCCGCAACGGACGAGGGCGTCGCGCACGACTGGGCGAACGACCCGCTCGACCTGCTCTGGACGCCCAATTCCGTCAAGGCGAACGGCACGACGCTCGGTGCGGACAACGGCTCCGGCGTGGCGTTTATGCTGGCCTACATCGCCCACGCGGACGAGTATGTCCACGGGCCGCTGCGGTTTCTGTTCACCGTGGACGAGGAGGTCGGCCTGCTCGGCGCGGCGGCGCTGGACGCGAAGCACGTCGCCGGCGTGCGGTATCTGATCAACGTCGATGGCGGCGGCGACGGCGCGGTCGTCTCCTGCGCCGGCGGCAAGTATTTCACCTTCTCCCGCGCAGCGAAGTGGGAAGCGCTTCCGGCGGACACAGTGATTCGCGCGCTTTCGATCTCCGGCCTGACCGGCGGCCATTCGGCGAACGTCGGCGGCGGCAAGGCGAACGCGCTGGTCGCCGCGGCAAACGCGCTGCTCGCGCTGAATCAGGCGGGCATCGGCTTTCAGCTCGCCGGGTTCGAGGGCGGCGACGCGCCGAACGTCATCCCCAACGCCTGCCGGGCGGTCGTCGCGCTGCGCGCGCAGGATGCCGCGCTGGCGGACGCTCGGATGGCCGGGTTTGCGAAGCTGTTCCGCGAGTCCTATGAGGCGGTCGAGCAGCGCTATTCGCTCGAATTCGCCGAGGCCGATGCGCCGGGCGGCCGCGCGCTCGATGCGGAGATCTCGCTTCAGCTGGCGCGGCTGATGAGCGCCGTGCCGGACGGCATCCACACCCTGCGGCCGAACGGGCAGGGCACGGAATCCTCGTCGAATCTGGGCGTGATCCGCTTTGATGAGGACGCGGTCGGCTTTACCTGCTTCATGCGAAGCTCGTCGAACTATCAGGCCGAGCAGATCACGTGGATCAACGCCGCGCTGGCGGAACTGACCGGGTTCGCGCTGGAAATTCCGGTTTCGCTGTCCGCGTGGCCGCTGAAGGCCGGCGACCGGCTGGGCGAGATCGCCGCGCAGCTGTATCGCGAGCAGACCGGCGGCGAGTACCGCCTGACCGCCATTCACGCGGGCGTCGAGTGCGGCGAGCTCGCCGGCAAGAACCCGGAAATGTCGATCATCTCTACCGGGATCAGCGGCGGCAGCGGCGAGCACACCCCCGCCGAGGCGATGAACTTCGACCAGGTCGAACAGGGCGTTCGCTTCCTGACCGCCCTCGCGCAACGGCTGGCCGAGATGGGATGAGGAAAAGGGGAGGTTCCACCAGAACCTCCCCTTCAGCGCGCTGACAAAGCCCACAAACGCAAAAATTGCCCTGACAAGAGAGAAGTCAGAGGCAATTTTTGCTTCCAGCGACAGCGGCACTTGCAGCCTGCGGTCACTTACGTCCAAGTAAGCTCCCTTGCCTTGCAGGCTTTTTCATCGCTCTGGCAGGCTGTCCAAAAACCCAAACAAGGGCGCGGGAGGTTCGTTTAAGGGCCTCCCGCGCCTGGTTATTCGTGACTTTCGACGGGCGTGCGCTCGCGGAACAGCAGCGAGATGCACCACAGGCCGGCGATGCCGACGACGGCGTAGATGATGCGGGCGAGCGTCGCGGCCTGTCCGCCGCAGATGTACGCCACCAGATCGAACTGAAACAGGCCGACCAGCAGCCAGTTGATGCCGCCCAGTATGGTGAGAATCAGGGAAATGCGGTCCAGCAAAGTCATTCACTCCTTTATCTTGCCGGTATTCCGGCGGGATGCTCATAGCATGTCCCGCGATTCTCAATATATACCTCGCAAAGCAAAAATTGCGCCGTGCGCGCGCGAAAAAAGTCTGTCCGGAGCCTGTGGACGGCGTCGTGCCGGCAGCGCCGCCGCTCGCGCGCGGGGGATTCGCGTCTGCGCAATGTTGTCCATGTGCGAAGGATTTGCATTTGCACAATTGCAGGATTCGCGCTCGCGCCGCGAAGCATTGAAAAGCAGAAATTGCGCCCTGCGCGCGAAAAAGGGCAGGATGGAGAATGGCGAGGGTTGCCAACCAGAGCCTGCGGACGATCGCTGCGCTGCCGGCTGGGCGCGATTCGTTTTTTTCCCTTCCGGGGAAAATTTCCCTTTCGATGTGCATAAGTAATTTGCACGTTGAAGGGAGGCGTTGAATCATGTTGAGAGCTTTCGATCTGGGAACCCGATGGCGCACGTTTTCCTCGATGTCATGGGTGGACAGGCTCGGCAGCCCGCTGGCGTTTGTCGCCGCAGCGGCGCTGCTGTCGCGCGCGCAGCCGCTGGCCGGGCTTGCGCCGTTTGCGCTGGCGCTGCTCGCGGCGGGGCTGGCGGTGGGCACGCATCCGCTGGCGCTCCTGCTCGGGAGCCTGGCCGGCGCGTTCGGCGCGGAGGGCTTTCAATGGGCGGCGCCGGCCGGGGCGTGCGTCGTGTTGGGCGGCGCGGCGGCGGCGCGGCTGGCCCGGGGGTGGGTTCAACGCCGCGCGGTGTGCGCTTCTCCATCCGGGCGGGTGCTGGGCGATGCGGCGGTCTCCGTGCTGGCTGGACTGGGGGTGCTCGCGCCGGGGGCGTGGCTGGCGGCCGGAGGTGCGTGGGAGTCCGTCCGAATGATCGGCTCGGCCGTGATGGCCGCGGCCTCCGCGCCGTTCTTTGCCGCGCTGATGGAGGTCAAGCCCTCGCGCCGCCACCTGATGCCGGAGGAGCGCGCGGGATTGGCGATCTTTCTCCTGTCCGGTCTGGCGGGACTGGCCGCGCTCTGGCTGCCGGCCGCGCTGACCGCCGGATTTGCGGGCGCTTTGGCGGCGGCGCCATTGGGCGCGGGCGCGGGGGCGTGCGCAGGTCTGGCCGCCGCCGGCGCGCTGATGCTTGCGGGCTGCGATCCGGGGCGCGCGCTGGCGCTGGGCGCGTGCGGCATGTTGGTCGCGCTGGCGCACTCGCGCAGGCGGTGGACGTCGGCGCTGGCGATGGCCGCTGCGGGCGCGGTTTCGTCGCTGGCGCTGGGCGCGCCAGCCGCCGAAGCCCTGTGCGCGCCGGTCGCCGCGCTCGCAGTGCTGGCCGTGCCGGAGCGGCATCTGGCGCGCGCGCGGGGGTGGCTGGTGGGGGAAGCGCGCGGCGCGTGCGATCCCGATCGGCTTGCCGCGCGCCTGCGCGCGGAGTCCGGGCGGAAGCTGCGCGCCATGAGCGATGCGTTCGGCGAGCTTTCGGACGGCTATCGCATTCCGGTGGACATCCCGGACGAGCAGTCGCTGATCGCGGACATGCGCGCGCGGCTGTGCGACGGCTGTTCCAATTATCCCACCTGCTGGGCGGGGGACGACAACCGCGCCGTGCGGTTCCTCTGCCAGCTCGTGTCGGAGGCGATCGACTGGGCGGCGGGCGACTGCGCGCTTCCGCTGTTCGGCGAGGAGATCCCGCCGGAGCTGACGCGGCAGTGCCGCCGGGCGCGGTCGATCCCCGCGCGGCTGGGCGAGCCGCTGGAGGAATTCGCGCGCAAGCGGCGCTCGGAGATGAAGCGAAGCGCCGTCAACCAGCTGATCTCCGCGCAATTCATGCAGGCGCAGATGCTGCTGCGCGGGCTGGCGGATGCGCAGGCGCGGCCGCTTCGCGTTCGGGGACGGCAGGCGGCGCGGGCGCGCGCGGCGCTCGACCGGGCGGGCATCGAGACTTCCGACGTGATGGCCCTGCGCGGCGCGCGGCGGATGGAGCTGGTCGCGGCGCTCAAGCAGGGAAGGTGGACGCCGGAGCTGGCGGCGCAGGCGTCGGCGCAGCTCAGCCGCGTGTTTGGCCGCGCCTACGCGCCGGCGGGCAGCAGCGGCGCGGAGATGCGGTTCATCCGGCTCTCGCGGCTGCGCGCCACGGCGGCGGTCAGCTGCCATTCGCGGCAGGCGGGCGTGCCCTGCGGCGACAGCCATTCGATTCGGATGCTCGAGGGCGACCGGCTGCTGATGATGCTCTCGGACGGCATGGGCAGCGGCGCGGACGCCGCGCGGGAGAGCGCGCAGACGCTTCGGCTGCTCGGGCGGTTTCTGGAGGCGGACGTCTCGCGCGAGCTGGCGCTGGAGACGGTCAACGAGCTGATGCTCGCGCGCAGCGACTCGGACATGTTCGCTACGGTGGACATGTGCCTGATCGACCTGGCGACCGGCATGGCGGAGTTTACGAAGCTGGCGGCGTGCCGCTCGCTCATCCTGCGCAAGGGGGAGGTGATCGCGGTCGAGGGCGGCAAGCTGCCGCTGGGAATTCTGGAGCGTGTGCAGCCGACGGTATATGCGATCCGGCTCGAACCGGGCGACGTGGTCGTCATGGCCTCGGACGGCGTGATGGACGCCGTCGCGCCCGAGGCGCTGAGCGAGTGCCTGATTGCGCACGGGCGCCAGCCTCCGGCCATGCTGGCCGAGACGATCCTGAGCGCGGTCGAGCGCAGGCTGGACCCGCACCGGCGCGACGACATGACGGCGATGTGCGCGCGCATCGCGCTGAGAAGGGAGGCAGGATAGAAGGGGTTGAAAATGTCTTGAAGGGCCGTGATGGCGCACCGGCCGCCCGTCCGGCGCTGAGAGTTTCTGATTTTATGCCGCTGGCAGTGGATACTTCGCGGAGATGGCAAGAATCTCATCCAGAATTGCAGATTTTTTCCGATTGTAGCGGCCTTTGGGAAGCGGCGGGGGCGAACGGTTTTGCCAAAATGAAAGGCGCGAGGGAAATTCCCTCGCGTCCCAGTACGTCAAAACTCCCGGGAGAGCGCGAGAGGGCCGCAACCCTCTCGCAAAAAAATCGTGCCCGGCGGGAAGGTTGAAAACCCGTGGGCTTTCAAATCAACCAAGGCAGACCGGTTTATCATCCCCGGAAGAGCGCGAGAGGGTCGCAGCCCTCTCGCATAAAAATCGAGCCCGACGGCATGTACGTCGGGCGCGGGTGCTGATTTTTGCGTCGGGAAATCCCATTTCCCAGAGCAAAAATCGCTTCCTTGCACAATTTGCGGCCAGAGTTTTCGCAGAAAACTCAAGCAAATTGTGGTGGGGGTGGCAGGAGGCGCAGAATCCGCAGGATTCTGCGGTTTCGCCCAGCGGGCGAAACTGCCGCGGCTCAAATTTTCAATTTGAGCCGCGGCACCTGGCGGGGGAGCTTGCTCCCCCGTCCACAAACGTCATTCGACGATTTCCACGAACACGGGCTTTTCACCCTTGGCAGTCGCGGCCTTCACGATCGTGCGGATCGCCTTCGCGATGCGACCCTGCTTGCCGATGACCTTGCCCATGTCATCCGGATCGACCCGCAGCTCGATCACGATGCCCTCGTCGTTTTCGGTCTCGCGAACGTCCACCTTCTCCGGCTTGTCCACCAGCGAGGCCGCGGTGTACCGAACCAGTTCGACCATGCTCACAGCACGCCGCCCTTCTTCAGCAGGCCGCGCACGGTATCGGTCGGCTGCGCGCCGGTGCCGAGCCAGTACTTCGCGCGCTCCTCGTTGATCTTCAGCTCGACCGGGTCGGACACGGGGTTGTAATAGCCGACTTCCTCGATGAAGCGGCCGTCGCGCGGATTGCGGCTGTCGGTGATGACGAGGCGATAGAAGGGCTTCTTCTTCATGCCCATTCTCTTCAGGCGAATCTTGACCATTGTGGTTTCCTCCTCAGACAATCTTTCTGATTTATATGTGTCATACGGCTTGCGCCATAGTGCCACTCACGATTTCGGCATCCGGCCAAACGGGATGCGCATCTTGCGCCGGCCGCCGCCCATGACGTTCTTCATCATGCTGCGCGCCTGGTCGAATTGCTTCAGCAGCAGGTTGACCTCCTGCACGGTGGCGCCGCTGCCCGCGGCAATCCTGCGCTTGCGCGACGCGTTCAGGATGTCCGGATTCCGGCGCTCCATGCGCGTCATGGACAGTATGATCGCCTCGTTCTTCTTCTGCGCCTTGGCGACCTTGTCCTCATCGATCTCGACGTCCTTGAGCTTGCTGCCCAGCCCGGGGATCATCTTCAGCACGTCCGTGATCGAGCCCATCTTGCTGATCTGGCGCATCTGGTCGAGGTAATCCTCGAGGGTGAAGCTGTTCGTGCGCACCTTGGCGACCAGCTTGCCGGCCTGCTGCTCGTCGAACGAATCCTGCGCCTTTTCGATCAGCGACAGCACGTCGCCCATGCCGAGGATGCGCGAGGCCATGCGGTCGGGGTGGAACGGCTCGATGTCGCTGAGCTTTTCGCCGACGCCGGCGAACTTGATCGGCTTGCCCGTCACCGCGCGCACCGAGATCGCCGCGCCGCCGCGGGTGTCACCGTCGAGCTTGGTCAGGATCACGCCGTCGACGCCCAGCTCGTCGTTGAACGTCTTGGCGACGGTCACCGCGTCCTGTCCGGTCATGGCGTCCACGACCAGCAGGATCTCCTTCGGCTTGACCGTGTCGCGCACGTCGCGCAGCTCCTGCATCAGCTTTTCGTCGATGTGCAGCCGTCCGGCGGTGTCGATGATGACCGGATCGCGCCCGTAGTAGCGCGCGTATTCGACGGCCTCCTTCGCGATCTGCACCGGATCGCCCTGCCCGCGCTCGAACACCTCGACGCCGACCTGGCCGCCCACGACCTGCAGCTGCTTGATCGCCGCCGGGCGGTAGACGTCGCAGGCCACGAGCAGCGGCTTCTTGTCGTTTTTCTTGATCAGGTTGCCCAGCTTGCCGGCCATGGTCGTCTTGCCGGCGCCCTGCAGGCCGCAGAGCATGTAGATCGTCGGCGGCTGCGGGGAATAGGTCAGCCGGGCGTTCTGCCCGCCCATCAGCGCCGTCAGTTCCTCGTTGACGATCTTGATGACCTGCTGTCCGGGCGTCAGGCTGGCCAGGATGTCCGCGCCGACGGCGCGCTCCGTGACCTTCTTGACGAAATCCTTGACGACCACGAAGTTGACGTCCGCCTCCAACAGCGCCATGCGCACCTCGCGCATCGCGGTCTTGACGTCCGCCTCGGTCAGCTTGCCCTTGCTGGACAGCTTGCGGAATGCGTTTTGCAGTTTATCGGTCAGCCCCTCGAAGGCCATCGGCGTTCACCTCTCGATCCGAAGGATGTCTTCAAGCGCCTGTCTTGCGCGCGCCATCGCGCCGGCGTCGCCCGAGCCGATCCGGTCGAGCGCCTCCATGCACGCGCGCGCCTGACGGTCGATCGCCAGATACCGCGCCACCAGCCCGAGCTTTTCCTCGTAGCCCTCCAGCTGGGCGCGCGCCTTGCGGATGGCGTCCGAGACGCCCTGCCGCGTGATCGACATCTGCTCGGCGATCTCGGAAAGGGAGAGATCCTCCTCGCAGTACAGGCGCAGCAGCTCGCGGCGGTGTTCGGTCAGGAGCGGGCCGTAGAAATCCAACAGGTAGCTAAGCGCCACCCGGCCGTCCACGTCCGCCATGTCCGTTCCCTCCGCAAGCATCGTCAGCAGGTATTATACGACGTTTCCACCTGATTGTCAAGTATTTTTGCTTGACATCGCAAAGGCTTAACCAGCGGATCCGCGCCCTGTGCGGGCTGGGGAAGGGCGGGCAATTTGCTCCGCGGGCACAAAAGCGCCTCGCCGGACGCAAATTTCCTCCGCGCGGGTATTGATTTTTGGCGCGGTTCAAGGTATAATATTTCCGAACATTATTGGAGGTGTTTTATCATGGCATATGTTATCAGCGATGAGTGCATCGCGTGCGGCGCGTGTGCAGATGAGTGCCCCGTCAGCGCGATCAGCGAAGGCGACGGCAAGTACGTGATCGACGCGGATACCTGCATCTCCTGCGGCGCTTGCGCGGGCACCTGCCCGGTTGGCGCGCCCAGCGAGGAATGACGGATGTGGCGGGGGAGTTTGCTCCCCCGCCACTGCCACCCCCACCACAATTTGCTTGAGTTTTCTGCGAAAACTCTGGCCGCAAATTGTGCAAGGAAGCGATTTTTGCTCTGGGAAATGGGATTTCCCGACGCAAAAATCAGCACCCGTGCCCGCCGCGCATGTCGCCGGGCACGATTTTTATGCGAGAGGGCTTCGGCCCTCTCGCGCTCTCCCGGGGATGTTGGCGCTGGAGGTTTTCTCGCCGGGTGGGGCAGGAGAGATTTGGGAGTTGCGTTTCGGCTCTCTTACGTCCTCTTTGGATTTTTGACGAATGGCCCGCTTTCCTTCGGGGAAGCGGGTTTTCTTGCGCACATTTGGGTCGAATTTTTGACGAAATGTGGAAGATGTGGGGAAAAATCCCGCCGGAGGCAGGAAAATGCGCGATTTCGGCAGAAATAAGACGGTAATCGGGAGGGATTTCCTTTTTCCCGAGGGCCTTTTATGCGATTGAACCGGAGGTTGCCGATGAAAAAGACGATCATGCGCCTGATGTGCCTGTGCCTGGCGGCGAGCCTGTGCCTGCCCGCGGCCTGCGCCGAGGGGGTGGACGGCGCGCAGATTCTGGCGGCCGAGCAGGCGCTGTATGCTCTCGGCTATCACGACGACGATTTCAACGCCCAGCTCGACGCCTCCACGCAGTCGGCTCTCCGCGCCTTCCAGTCGGCCAACGGTCTGGATCCGACGGGCGAGCTGGACGCGCAGACGCTCGAGGCGCTCGGCAGCGGCACGGCGGTGACCTGCCACGATTATCTCGTCTCGCTCGCGTCGGAATACGCAAACCTTCCTATATTACAGGCGGGCAGTTCCGGCGAATCGGTGCGCGCCGTGCAGCAGCGGCTCAGCGATCTGGGCTATTTTTCCGGCGCGTGCGACGGCGTGTACGGCGAGGCGACGCAGTCCGCCGTGCGGCGGTTCCAGATGGCGCACGGCCTTTCGGAGACCGGCATGGCCGATTGCTCGACGCAGCTGCGCCTCGGCATGGGCGATCCGCTGAGCTGGGATGCGTTTTGCGAAAGCGCGTCCGCCGCGCCGGGCGACGCCGGCGCATCGGTGCGCCGCCTGCAGCGCGCGCTCGCCGGCATGGGCTATTTCGAGGGCAGCTGTACCGGCGAATACGGCGAACTCACGCGGCAGGCGGTGGAGACCTTTCAACTGGCCAACGCCCTCGAGCCGACCGGGACCGCCGACGCGGCGACCTGCGCGCTGATCTATTCCGGCACGGCGGCCGCGCTTCGCGAACCGGACACGCTCTGCGCCGGGGACAGCACGGCGGCCGTCTCCGATGTCCAGAGCCGGCTGGCGGCGCTCGGCTATTTTGAGCGCAGCATCACGGGGTTCTATGGCGCGACGACCGAGACCGCCGTCCGCCTCTTTCAGCTCGCCAACGGCCTTCCGGCCACGGGCGAGGCCGATCCGGCCACGATCGAGCGCCTCAACGCCGACGCCGCCGTGCCGCTCGAGGGCGCGCGCGAGGCGCTCTCCGCGCAGGTGCGCGGACAGGACGGCACGGCGCTGTCCGTGCTCGGCGGCATCGCGATGAACGCGCGCGGCCAGTCGTTCGCCGCCGACGACGAGGACATCTACCGCGGCTTCGCGTTCGTCCAGTACGCCTGCGTCGCGGCCGGCATCCCGATTTCCTCGCCGGAGGAGGTCGCCGCGCTGGCCGACACGCCCGTCGGCGATCCGTCCACGCTTCGCCCGGGCGACGTGATCGTGCTGCGCGCGGACGACGGCCGCGTCACCATGGCGATCAGCAGCGGTTCGGGGCGCGCCATCTATGCCACGCAGGAGAGCGGATGGGTGCTCGAAAGCGATTTGAGCGCGCTCGGCGGCGGCGAGCTGTACCGCTGGGACGTGGGGGCAGCGCAGTGAGCGCCCCGAACCTTCCTCTGCGCGGGGACAGCATTTCGCCTGACGGCGAGAACCTCCCGCCGCGCGCAGACAATTCGCCGCCGCGCAAGGACAATCTCTCCCCACGCGCGCCTGTTTCCATTTCCCCGCGAGAAAGCGAGCGGCCGGACAACCTTTCGGCCGACGGCGAGAACCTCCCGCCGCGCGCAGACAATCTGCCGCCCTCCGCCTCCCCGCGCGGGAGCGAATGCAATGCCGCAGGCCCACGAGATGTTTGTGCCAGCACCTTTCTGCGCGAGGGCGAGCGGCTGGACGATTTGCAGCACAGCGGCTTCAAGCTGATCCAGCGCGCGGACGCCTTTCGCTTCGGCACGGATTCGGTCTTGCTGGCCGACTTTGCCGCGCCGAAGCCGCGCGACCGCGCCGTCGATCTCGGAGCGGGCACGGGCGCGATCGCCACGCTGATGGCCGCGCACTGCCCCGGCGTGACGGTCGATCTGGTCGAACTCCAGCCCGAAATCGCCGACATGGCGCGGCGCAGCGTGGCGCTGAACGGCCTGACCGATCGTCTGCACGTGCACGCGATGGACATGCGCGAGGCGTGGCGCGCGCTCGGCGCGGAGCGCTTCACGCTCGCCGTCTGCAATCCGCCCTATGGCCGCGACGGCGGCGGGCTGCTCAGCCGGAGCGAAACCGTCCGGCTCGCGCGGCACGAGGGCGGCCTCGCCCCGGACGATGTCGCGCGCTCGGCGGGAAAGCTGCTGTGCGCGGGCGGCAAGCTGTGCGTGGTCTATCCCGCGTTTCGCGCGCTGGAGATGATGGACGCCATGCAGGCCCACCGCCTCGCGCCCAAGCGCATCCGCACCGTCCACGGCGTCGCGGGGCGCGCGCCGCGGTTTGTGCTGATCGACGCGGTCAAGGACGGCCGCCCCGGCCTGCACTGGCTGGAGCCGCTCAACCTCCGCGAGCCGGACGGCGCGTTCTCCGCGGAGTGGCGCAGGATCTACCGCGTCGTGGACTGAGCCGGACACATCGAACGTGAGTTTTGACATTTTTGTGACGGAGATGGTGCGGCCAGAGGTATAAACCGGCGGTTTTGAGCAGATTTGGAGAGATTGCGAACCGAAGGTTTGGAAGAACGTGACAAGAATGGCGGACACAATCCAAAGATTTTGGAAAGATGTGGCTTAATGAAATGGTAAATCTTGCTTGACGGAAAGACGTTTAGGTGCTATACTATATAATGACACCGCGAGGGGGCGCGGGAAACTGGCTTCGGCGGGCGGGGATGCCCGTTGAACATAATAATACTTGGAGGTATGGACGATGAAGACCTGGAAGTTGTTGCTTGCGGCCATGATGGCGCTGGTCATGCTGTTTGCCGTCACGGCGCTGGCAGAAGA
>DVJL01000092.1 GCA_018716805.1 Candidatus Faecivicinus avistercoris
GGTCGGACAGGTTGGCAATCGCCTGCTGGCACTGCGACCTGAGGAATTTCTCATGGCCGAGCGCATCCTCCACATAGAGCAGCTCCTTGGAACTCATGTCAATCACCTCCGAGCGTATTGTGCCCCGCGCTTCGGAACGTCATGCAAAAATCGGGCTTCGCGTCGCGAAGCCTGCGAATTCCCTTCGCAAAGGCGGGCAGAAGGGCCGCGCGATGCTGCGGCTTTTTCTTTAAGCGGTTGTTTTGGCGCCGTTTCAAATTCAGATATGCGTTGGCCGCGCCGATTCCGCCTGGCCGGAAGCCGGTTTCGCCGTCACGGCAGGGTTCAGGTCAGGCTGCGCTGCTGAATTGTGGCGGCGTTTCACTTCTTCACAGAAAATTCAAAAACTTCTTGAAAAACCCCCTTGACCGGTTGCAACAATCGGAAATTATAATCGGTAGCAACAAGCGATTGAATCCGCCTGACGATCGCGAAGAGCCGTGTACAGCGCGGGTGTTCAGGAGAAGGGGACGGATTCAGACCCCTCTGCCATCTGCCGGAACGGGCGGCGTCCCGCTATGCGGCAAGGCGGCGGAGGCAAGCGGTCGCCGGAATTTCGCAGGTTGAATCAATTCACAAGGAGGCAATCACGATGGAAACAAAGCGAAGCCAGAGACTGGAGGATGTATTTCAGGGTACGGCCAGCCGTTTAGCTGCCACAGATCCGGAATGGGTGGGCATTGCCGCTGCATTTTCGCAGCGGGAAGTCCCCGATGCCAGCCGGCTGACCGAGCGGGAGCGGATGCTCTGCATTCTATCGGCGCTGCTGGGATGCCAGGGGATGAGCGAGTACCGGCACATGCTCTGCGCCGCGCTGAACGGCGGCCTCGATCCGGTGGCCGTCAAGGAGACGGTTTACCAGGCCACGGCCTATCTGGGGATAAGCCTTCTCATCGCACCGGCGGCGGATGGAGATTCCAATACGGCTACGGTATTTGAGAGGTCTCCCCTTCTTGCCGCCAGCCGCCCCGTAGAATTCCGCCTGAAATCGGCAAATCGCATCGGGGCGGATGGAATGCATCTTCTGTACACAGTGCTCCATTCGGAGAGAAGGCAAGTGCCGATATGAAGCGCAGGGTCTCTTTCCTGCTGCTTTGCGCAGCGGTATGGGTTGCCCTGAGCGGCTTTGCGGATCCGGAGGCCTCCCGGGCGAATCCTTCCGGCGCATCTCCGGCGTCCAGCCAGGCGGCGCCGGCAGAGGCTTCCACGGCGCCAGCCGGCCCCGCATCGCAGCCGCCCTATGCCTACGAAACGCAGGAGCTGTATGCGATGCGGGAAGGGAACCGGATTTATGGCGTGGTATACATTCCTCAGGACGCCGGCGAGAAGATAGGTCCATGCCTTGCCGCCCCTGTTCCACGCGGCTTCCATCGCATATCTCTCGTCAATCAGGGCGCAGAGCTTCTCCCATACCTCGTATAAGGGCTTTCCGACCAGCGCGGTCATCTGTTCTGCATTGGGGATGATGTCGAGCATAACGGCCTCCTTTGTGTGGCCAGATAGGTCGGGTTGACGATGCCGTTTCCGGACGTTGCCGGGGACGGCGAAACCGTAAATTTCCCGGCCGGGAATGGACGGCGGCGCTTCGCGGCGATTGCAGTCCCGGCCGCTTTTGCGCGCAGCGGCCGGGGCGTCTCGGCGGATTGTCAGCTCAGCTCCTTCTTTCCGGTGTACAGCTCGTAATAGCGGCCCTTCTGGCGCAGGAGGTCGTCGTGGTCGCCGCGCTCGATGATCTCGCCGTTTTCCAGCACCATGATGGCGTTGGCGTTTCGGACGGTGGAGAGCCGGTGGGCGATGACGAAGGTCGTGCGGTTTTCCATCAGCCGGTCCATGCCCTTTTCGATCAGGCGCTCGGTGCGGGTGTCGACGGAGCTGGTGGCCTCGTCGAGCACGAGGATGGGCGCCTTGCTCAGCGCGGCGCGCGCGATGTTGAGCAGCTGGCGCTGGCCCTGCGAGAGGTTCGCGCCGTCGCCCTCGATGACGGTGTTGTAGCCGTCGGACAGGCGGCGGATGAAGCCGTCCGCGCTGGCGGTCCTGGCCGCGGCGATGACCTCCTCGTCGGTGGCGTCGAGCCGGCCGTAGCGGATGTTCTCCATGACGGTGCCGCTGAACAGGTGCGTGTCCTGCAGCACCATGGCGATGTTGCGGCGCAGTGTATCGCGCTTGAGGCTGCGGATGTCGATGCCGTCGATGGTGATCGTGCCGGACTCGATGTCGTAGAACCGGTTGAGCAGGTTGGTGATGGTCGTCTTGCCCGCGCCGGTGGAGCCGACGAACGCGATCTTCTGCCCCGGCCTGGCGTACAGCGAGATGTGCTTGAGCACCGTCTTGCCGGGATTGTAGCCGAAGGTGACGTCGTCGAGCACGACGTGCCCCTCCAGACGCTCGGGATCGGCGGCGTCCGGCGCGTCCGGGGCCTCGGGGTCGAGGTCCATGATGCGGAACACGCGCTCCGCGCCGGCCAGCGCCGCGAAGATCGTGCTCATCTGCTGCGAGAGCTCGCTGATCGGGCGGGAGAACTGGCGCGAGAAGTTGACGAAGATCGCCAGGCCGCCGACGTCGAACCGCCCCAGCGCGCAGAGCACGCCGCCGACGCCCGCCGTGAGCGAATAGGTAATCTGGCTGGTGTTGCCCATGATCGGACCCATCACGCCGCCGAAGAACTGCGCCTTCTGCTGCTTGCCGCGCAGGTCGTCGTTGAGCAGGCCGAACTCCTCCTCGCAGACGTCCTCGTGGTTGAACACCTTGACGACCTTCTGGCCGGCGACGTTTTCCTCGATGTAGCCGTTCAGCGCGCCGAGCGCCGCCTGCTGGGCGACGTAGTACTTGCGGCTGTGCTTCATCAGGACGCCGCCGCCTTTGGCGAATATCGGAATGAAGGCCAGCGTGATCAGCGTCAGCCAGAAGTTGGTGTAGATCATGATCGCCAGCGTGCCGACCAGCGTCAGCAGGCCGGAGAACAGCGAGGTGATGGACGTGTCGAGCATGGTGCCGATGTTGTCCACGTCGTTGGTGAAGCGGCTCATGATCTCGCCATTGGATTCGTTGTCGTAGAACCGCACCGGCAGGCCCTGCAGCTTGTCGAACAGGTCGTTTCGGATCTTCTCGATGGAGTTTTGCGACACGGAGATCATCAGCCGGCTCTGCAGATAGGTGGCCGCGACGCCGATTAAGTACACGCCGGCCAGCACGCCGATGGTCGCGAGCATGTAGGCGATGCGGTCGGCCGCGGGGGTGGCGCTGTCCGCGATGGCGTTGATGAGCGGGCGAACCATGTAGGAGCCTGCCAGCGACGCGCCCGTGCTGAACAGCATGCAGAACAGCACGCAGATCAGGCGCTTTTTATAGTGGAACACATAGGAGAGCAGCCGTCCGATCACGCGCCTGGCGTCCTGCGGCTTGCCGGTGGCGAAGCCGCGTCCCGGCCCGCGCCCGGGGCCGCCGTGCCGGGGAGGCTGCGCCGCGCCCTGCGCAGGGCGGTCGCCGACGCCGCCGTAGCGGCTTCTGAGGTTGTCGAGCGTTCTTCCGGCCATTACGCTTCCTCCTTCCGGTCCATCTGGGAGTAGTAGATTTCCTGATATTCGCGGTTGGACGCGAGCAGCTCGGCGTGGGTGCCGACGCCGGTGATGCGGCCCTCGTCCATCACGACGATCTTGTCCGCGTCCATCACGGAGGTCACGCGCTGGGCGATGACGATCTTCGTCGAATCGCGCAACTCGTTGCGGAAGGCCGCGCGGATGCGCATCTCGGTGGCGGTGTCCACGGCGCTGGTGGAATCGTCGAGGATGAGGATCTTCGGCCTTTTCAACAGCGCGCGGGCGATGCACAGCCGCTGCTTCTGGCCGCCGGAGACGTTTGTGCCGCCCTGGTCGAGCACGGTCTGGTAGCCCTCGGGGAACTTCCGGACGAAGTCGTCCGCCTGCGCGGACTTCGCTGCTTCGGCGATGGCCTCCACCGGCGCGTCCGCGTCGCCCCAGCGGAGGTTTTCCTCGATCGTGCCGGAGAACAGCACGTTCTTCTGCAGCACCATGCCGACGCCGTCGCGCAGCTTGACCAGATCGTAGTCGCGCACGTCGATGCCGTCAACCAGCACCTCGCCCTCGTCGACGTCGTACAGCCGCGGGATCATCGACACCAGCGTCGTCTTGCCGCAGCCGGTGGAGCCGATGATGCCGACCGTCTCGCCGGGGCGGATGGTCAGGTTGATGTTGTCGAGCACCTTCTCGTCGCTGGTCTTGTAGTAGCGGAAGGAGACGTTTTTGAATTCCACCTCGCCGCGCGCGACGGAGAGCTCGCGGTGCGCGGCGCGCTCGTCGGTCAGGTCGATCTTTTCGTCGAGCACCTCGGAGATGCGGCGGGCGCTCGCCACCGTTCGGGAGCTGTTCATGAACACCATCGTCAGCATCATCAGCGACATCAGGATCTGCGTGACGTAGTTGATGAACGCCGTCAGGTCGCCGACCGCCATCGTGCCGCCGATGACCTGCTGCCCGCCGAACCAGATCACGGCTAGGATCGTGAAGTTCATCACGAGCATCATCGCGGGCATCATCATGATCACGACGCTCAGCGCGCGCATGGTCGTGCTCTTCAGGTCGCCGTTCGCCTGGGCAAACCGCTCTTTCTCAAAGTCCTCGCGCACGAACGACTTGATGACGCGCACGTTCGTCAGGTCCTCCTGGATCTTGTTGTTCAGGCCATCCATCTTCGCCTGCATCCGCGTAAACCGCGGGAAGCCCGTGCGCACGACCGTCACGATGATCACCGCCAGCAGCGGGATCGAGACCGCCAGCACGACGGCCAGCGAGGGGTTCATGGCGATGGTCATGATCAGCGCGCCGATCAGCATGCCCGGTGCGCGGAGGCACATGCGCATCAGCATGTTGATCATGTTCATGATCTGGGTGACGTCGTTGGTCAGGCGCGTGACCAGCGAGCCGGTGGAGAAGCGGTCGATGTTTGCAAACGAGAACTTCTGGATCTTGCTGTAGACGTCGCGGCGCAGGTCGGCCGCGTAGTTGACCGACGCCTTCGAGGCGAAGTACGCGCCGCCGACGCCGCCGGTCATCATCAGAACCGCCGTCAAAATCATCAGCCCGCAGACGCCGGCGATGTACCAGACGTTCTGCTCGGCGATGCCGACGTTGACGATGCTGCCGTACAGGCTCGGCAGCAGAATCTCGCCGAGCACTTCGACGATCATGCACAGCGGCCCGATGACGAAGTAGCGCGCATACGGCCTCGCATAGTGGAGCCATCTCTTCAAGGTCAAACACTTCCTTTTTTATTCGTTTTGCGATTCTATCCTGCGCAGGTTCTCCAGTACGCGGCCGAGCAGCGCGATCAGCCGGTCGATTTCGGCGTCGTCCATCTCCGAAAAGCAGCGCAGGTCAAATTCATCGAATGCCTGCTCGGTTTCAGCGATGATCTTTCGCCCCTTGGGCGTAATTTCGATGTCGTTGCGGCGCGAATCGGTCGCGTTTTCCGCACATGTGATGTAGCCGCCGGCGGTCAGGCCCTTCAGTGCGCGCGCCATGTAGGCGGGGCTGACGTCCAGCCGATCGGCCAGCTCGCGCTGGGAGAGCGCGCTTGTGGCGTGGCTCAGGTGCATCAGCAGCTTGCGCTGCCCGCGGTGCAGCCCCGTGTCGCCAAACAGTTTTTCGATGTTGCGGTGATGCGATCTGGACGTGCGAATCAGCAGGTCGATCGCCTGCCGGACCCGGGCGTCGCGCCCGGCGGGTTCAGACATGGAAAACTCCCCCTCCATTCATTGATTAACTTGTTGATGATTAACATGATAACTATTATAGCACGGATGCCTGCGCGCCGCAAGACAGAAAATGTCAAAAATATGCGTGCACCGTAAAATCCAGCCATTTTTTTCCGGTATACGAACAAAGCTGGGCAAACCCGTGTCTAATAGATGTCAACCATTCTCGCGAAGGGAGATTGAAATCATGAGAAAGCTATTGTGCGCCGCCCTTGCAGCCTGCCTGTTGGCG
>DVJL01000093.1 GCA_018716805.1 Candidatus Faecivicinus avistercoris
GGCGCGCCGAGCGCAACATCGACGACATGTGCCGCGACGGCTGGAATTTTGCGAAAAATAGATACTGATTGTGGACGGGGGAGTAAACTCCCCCGCCAGGTGCCGCGCCTCGAATTTTCAATTTGAGCCGTGGCAGTTTTGCCCTCAGGGCAAAACCGCAGAATCCTGCCACCCCCTACCACAATTTGCTTGAGTTTTCTGCGAAAACTCCGGCCGCAAATTGTGCAAGGAAGCGATTTTTGCTCTGGGAAATGGGATTTCCCGCCGCAAAAATCAGCTGCGACTCCGACGTACGAGGCGATTTTGCCGGTTTTCCAAATCGTCAAAATCGGTCGGCCTTGGCCGACTTGAAAACCCTTTGGGTTTTCAACCTTCCCGTCGGAGTCGATTTTTATGCGAGAGGGCTGCGGCCCTCTCGCGCTCTCCCGGGGTTGAGGCGCGCTATCGCTTGCCTCACTTGAGCTCTTCTGGGGGTTTGGTCATCTGGCGGAAGAAGCTGTGTGCTTCTTCCGTCATTTTTGCTTTGGCGGGGCTTCCCGGTGGGGGCGGCAAGGGGTTGTTTTTTCGCCGCGAAAAAATTTTTTTCCACCTGCGCTTCTTTCATCTCCCGTTCATCTTCGCCGGATATACTTTGATCATACCGCAGGACGCGGTGAACACCAAAAAGGAGATGGAAAATATGAAAAAGATTCTCATTTGCATGATGGTTCTGGCGATGCTCTTCTCGATGACGGCGTTCGCGGCGACGCGCGACGAGGCCCTGTCCGCGGCGCAGGCGCTGATCACTGCGGAAGATCCGGACGCCCAGCTGGTCGAATCCGACGAGGACGACGGCTACTATGAGTTCGAGTTCGCCTCCGACACCGCCCGCTACGACGTGCTGGTCGACCGCGATGGCAACGTGGTCAAGGCGGAGATCGAGTACCGTAACATCTCCCGCACGACCGAGGCGACCCTCGACGAGGCCGCCGCGATCGACGCCGCCCTGACCTTCCTGAGGAGCGGCGAGGCGCAGTACGCGCTGCTCGAGCGCGACGACGGCCGCTATGAGTGGAACGTGTTCGTCACCGCCGGCGAGGATGTCGGCATCGTCGGCGTGCAGGCCGAGACCGGCGAGATCCGCTCGTTTGAAGCCTACTACGGCCTCGCCCCCCAGATCCTGACCGCAGATGAGGCGGTTGCCGCGCTGATCGACGCGCAGGGCGATCTGACCGTGGTCGATCTGGACATCGATTTCGACGACGATGACGACCGCACGCCGCGCTACGATGGCAAGGCGGAAGTCGATGGCCGGACCTACGAGTTCGAGATGAACGCCGCCACCGGCGATGTCTACGAGTGGGAGCGCGACTAAACGCTTTTCGCAGTACACGCGGCTGACAATTCGCTTGTCAGCCGCGATTGACGTGGAGGAGTCCAGATGGATGTTCAGAAAGTTGACCTTGCAAATTGGCCGCGCAGGGAGTTTTGGAACCACTATATGAACGAGGTGCGCTGCACCTATGCGATGACCGCTGAACTCGATGCTTCCCGGCTGCTGCCTGCGCTGAAGCGGCGCGGGCTGAAGCTCTATCCGGCGCTGATCCACATGCTGTCGCAGGTCGTTCACCGGCATGAGGAATTCAGGTACAATACCGGCCCCGACGGGGAACCCGTGCTGCTGCATTCGCTGACGCCCAGCTATACGGTCTTTCACTCGGACGATCAGACGTTTTCCAACCTATGGACGCCTTATTCTCCCTCCTTTCGCGCCTTTCATGCGGCGTATCTGGAGGATCTCCGGCAATACGGCGGCGTTCACGGCTTTGATGGCAAGCCCGGCCTGCCCGAAAACTGTTTCTGGATTTCGTCGATCCCGTGGGTCCGGTTTACCGGGTTTCATTTGAATATTCATACCGACGGCATGGATATGAGCCCGATCTTTACATTTGGCAAATGCGAACCCTGCGCCGGACAGCTTCGACTGCCCCTGTGCGCGCAGCTGCACCATGCGGTCTGCGACGGCTTTCATGCCGCGCGGCTGTTCAATGAGGTTCAGGCGCTGTGCGATGAAGAGGCATGGCTGGACGAGTGACGCCGCTTCTGGCGCAGAATCCTGCGGGCTCTGCGGTTTCACGCAGGGCAAAGCCGCCGCGGCTCATTTGCGGCGCGGAGGCAACGGGTTCTCTCCGAAGGAGCGCCTCATGTTTCGCGCAGACGGCTGCATTCAGAATCCGGCGGTGCGACGTTTTTTGTGGATGAATTTTTTTGCCGGATTTTGAACGTCTATTGACAGGCATGTTACAATAAAAGTATCGCGACACCGCACGTCAGGAATGCGTGCGGTGTTCGGAATGTCTGCGCGCATGGGGCGCGCTTCCAATTCGCTGAAGCGGATCTGCGCGGGCGTTCGGCCGTTTGAGCCCGCATCGCTGCGCTTTCTTTTTCGGGGCGCGGGATGTGAAAGCCGCTGAAAAATCCGCCTGCGCGGGCATGCGCTGGAGCGCTTGAGAGCATTCGGCCGCCCGGCGCTGCTGCGGTTTATCCGGAAGCGCGGCCCGGCGCAGCACCTTGATGCAAAAGAGGAGTTGGTTGGCTTGCTGGATCTTGTATTGCGCAACGGTTGGCCGATTGACCCGGAGCGATTGACGATGCAACCGGGCAGCGTCGGCGTCAAGGAAGGGCGGATCGCGGCGATCTACGGCATCGGCGCGAAGCTGCCCGAGGCGGAGCGGACGGTCGATCTGGGCGGTCTGGCGGTTTCGCCGGGATTTATCGACGTGCACGCCCATCTCGACGGCCACATGGAGAGCGGCCGCCGCGCGCTTCTGCAGGGCATTACGACGTCGTTCGGCGGAAACTGCGGGCTCAGCCCGATCGACATGGAGGCGTTCTTTAATTCGCAGGCGGAGGGCTTCTGCGTCAATCAGGCCGAATTCGTCGGCCATTCGTTTTCGCTGCGCGAAGAGGTCGGGCTGAAGGACGCCTACCGCGCGGCGACACCGGCGGAAATCCGGCAGATGGAAGCGCTGGCGCGGCGGGCGATGGAGGCCGGCGCGTGGGGCGTCTCGTTTGGGCTGGACTACTGCCCGGGCTGCGCGTTTCAGGGCGTCGAGGCGCTCGGCAAACTGGCGGCGAAGATGGGCGGCATCTGCCCGATCCACACCCGCCTGTTCACCATGTACGACATGTATTCCATCTCCGAGGCCGCCCTGCTGGCGCTCAACGCCGGCGTGCAGGTGCAGGTCTCGCACCTGGTGTATCAGTACCCGCTGGTGCACCTGCTGGACGAGGCGTTTGAGATGCTCGAATTCGCGCAGGACCGCGGCGCGCACATCGCGTGCGACAGCGGCATGTACACCCACTTCGCCGCCCCGCTCGGCTCGGCGACGTTCGATCTGGACAACATGGAGATCTGCGATTGGAAGTTCGACGAGCTGCTGGTGTCCACCGGCCCGCACAAGGGCGAGTGGATGACCGAATCGCTCTACCGAAAGCTGCGCAGGGAGGCGCCGGGCACGGAGATTGTCTGCTTCTCCGGCGAGGACGACGCCATCGCCCATGCCTTCACCCGCGACTACGTCATGCCCTCGACCGACGCCGGAAACTACGAGCCCGGCCAGGGCCATCCGCAGGCCGCCGCCAGCTTCCCGCTGTTCTTCCGCGTGCTCGTGCGCGAAAAGCGCCAGATGGACTGGCCCGAGGCCGTCCGCCGCGCGACGCTCTTGCCCGCGGAGACGATGGGCCTCAAGCGCAAGGGGCGCCTCAGCCCGGGGGCGGACGCCGACTTCGTCGTGTTCGACCCCAAGACCATCGATGGCCGCGCCGACTTCGCCGGATTGGGAACGCCCGACGCGCCGCCGGCCGGCATCCACAGCGTCTGGATCGGCGGCAGTCAGGCCGTGGAGGGAACAAAGATCGTAAACGACCGGCTGGGCAGAATCCTCAAAAGATAGCCCCAAGGGAATCCCGCTTCCCCGGTACAGGTTTGAGAACCGGCCGCGGCGCGGATTGCTGGAAACGCCCGCATATGCAGAAATTGCCCTGATCGAACGGAGATCAGAGGCAATTTTTGCTCATATTGTCGGATTTGGCTGCAAAATTCGGTTGCTTGCGGCCATGCAAGCTCCTTTTGCAGGCTTGCTTTCCCGCCCTGCCTCCGGCAAAGGACGGCTGCGGCGGCGCGGGCCTGTTTTTATGAGACGCAGGGCGCAGGGGCGAGGCCGCCTTCCCCGGCCGGGGTTCAGGAGGCGAGGTCAACCGACAGGTCTGCGTCGAAGTACAGCAGCATCTCGCCGATCTGGACGCACTGGAAGCGGCTGTCGTCGCGGAGGTAGAGGTTGTAGTCGGGGTCGCGGGTGGTGCAGACGTAGAGGTCGTCGGGGTCGAGGGGTGGCAGGAAATCGGTCAGCACGAAGCGGTAGTTTCCATAGGCGACCTCGTCGCCCTGCGCGGCTAGGTCGAGCTCGTAGGGCGAGATCTGCTCGGTGAAGCAGTAGTAGGGGTAGGTCAGCGTGAAGTGCACCGTGCGGCCGCTGAACTCCGGCGTCTGCTCGAGGACGTCGAGGAATTCCGCGGGGAGCTCGACGAACTGGAAGGACTCGTCGCGCTCGATGAAGTACCAGTTGAAGAAGAGGACGGCGCTCGCGGCGTAGGCCAGCGCGACGATCGCCGACGCGGCGCGCCGCAGGTTGCCGCGCAGCCAGTCGAGCGCCGTGAAGATGCCGAGCACCGCGCTCGCGGCGGTGACGAACAGGATGCCGTTCATCTGGTTGACGTTGGGCGCCGGCCATCCCTTCTGAAACAGCGCGCCGACCATGAGCATCGCGATGCCCCACATCAGTGCGAAGAACGCGGGGTCCGCCTCGCGCCGGCGGAAGGAGCGGACGCCGCGCACCAGCAGCGCCGCCGCGCCGATGACGGCGAACGGCACCGAAAGCGGATACATCGTCCAGAACTGGAAGGGCGCGTTGTGCGCATAGACGTCGTGCGTCAGCGCGCTGCGGATGGCGCCGACCAGCCCGCCCAGCAGGTTGCCGAGGCCGAGTTCGTCGGTTCGGTAGTAGGGCAGCTTGGTCAGCGTGAACGTGCCGAACAGCGTGACTTCGGGCAGGTCGAACAGGTTGATGACCTGCATCGCGACCAGCGGCCCCGCGACCACCGCGAATGGCACCGCCGCGGCGGCGATGTTGCGCCATCGGAACCTTCGCATCCGCACGAGCCAGACGAGCGAAAACAGCAGAAACAGCGCCATCGGAATGTAGCTGACCGCGTAGGTGTACAGCGTCAGCGCGCCGGATAGGCCGGCCAGCGCATACCACAGCGGCCCTTCGCCCTTCACCGCACGGATCATCGCATACAAAAAGACCGTCGACATGCCGAGCATCAAATTGCAGTCCAGCCCGAACCGCGCCGCCATCGTAAAGTAGGGGCAGATCAGGTAGAACAGGCCGAACGCAAACCACGCCTTCGGGTGCTTTTTGCCCATGATCTCGTGCACGACGAGCGCGCCGAAGGCCATCGTCAGCAGACCGAACGCCGCCGCGGGCAGGCGCAAAATCGCCGTCGAGGTCGAGCCCGTCAGCGCGATCAGCCCCGCGGCGAGCCACGCGTACATCGCGCTCTGACCGCCGCCGTAGTTGGTCAGGTACACCGGGAACGGCTTCAGATACCGGTCGACGCCGTAGTTGGCCATGCACCATGCGTCGTACGCCATGCCGGCCTCGTCGACGTCCAGCCCGGAAGGCAGCTCGCCCAGCGCGAACAGGTGGATCGGGATGAACAGCAGGAGCAAAACGACGGCGAGAAACCGGTTGTCGGCGAGCAGTCTCTTCATGTCAAACTTCCTTTCGGTGGGCGCTTCGGCGGGAGAAACCGTCGGGACGCCGTGCCTTTGCCTTTTCAAGGGCGCTTTTGCGGGAGAATTCTGGCGGGACGCTGGGGTTCCTCCTTGTCATGGGCGCTTCGGAAGTGGGAATCCAGCGGAAAGCCGGCTTTTGTCCTTTCTGTGGGAGGATTCCGTGGGGGAGCCAGTTTTCCGCCCTTTTCAAAGGCGCTTTGATGGAGGATCCAGCGGGACGCCGTGCCCGAGGGCGGCTTGCCCGGCGACCTGAGCGGAGTCTCGCGCCGTCAGCTTTCGAGATCGATGTTTTCCCGGCCGAAGATGTCGTAGGACTGTTCGATGACGCGCTTGGCGACGTTCGACGTGCCCTCCGCCTTCGGCGCGGCGATGCCCTCGTCGACGATGCGGATGGTCATCGGCTGGCCGAAGGCGGCGGTCATGGCCTCGGCGATCTCCTCCGGCTTTCGCTCGGCGAGGTTCTTGTACATCTGGTTCTTTTTGGAAAACGACACGGTGACGACGCCGTCCTGAAGGCCGGCGAACTGCATCGCCTCGTAGACGCGCTTGCGGTTCGAGGTTGCGATGAGCTGCTCGACGGCGCTCAGGTACTCCTGCGGCGGCGTGGGCGCGGGAGCGGATGGCGACGGCTTCGCAGCCGTGGTGGGGCGGGCGGGCTTCGGCGTCTCAGCGGGCTTGGCGGCGGGTTTGGGCGCGGGGCGCGCGCCGGATTCCATCAGCTTTTCCACGCGCGCGATGCGCTCGGACAGCGCGGCGTCCTCCTCGGGCCGCTCGGGATGGCAGGCGCGCAC
Source organism: Candidatus Faecivicinus avistercoris (assembly GCA_018716805.1). Lineage (GTDB taxonomy): Bacteria > Bacillota > Clostridia > Christensenellales > Aristaeellaceae > Faecivicinus > Faecivicinus avistercoris. The sequence goes on from DVJL01000093.1 coordinate 6,631, forward strand.
CGCCGCCAGCTCCAGCGCCACGCGCGGCTGAGAGGCCCACTTCATGTCCGGCTCGGCGCGCATGAACAGATCCATCAGCCGCGCGGCGCGCTCGCCGCCCATCCGGCCGGCCTGCTCGGAGAAGCGCGCGGCGTCCTCCGGCGTGACCTCGAGCAGGTGCGCGACATCGCCGACCGCCGAGGCGAGCAGCAGGCCGCGCATGTGCTCCGTGGCGTCGCGGGCGAACACCTGCGGGTCGGTGCCGCGGTTCAATGCGTCGTCGATCAGCGTGAGCGCGCGCCCGGCGTCGAAGTCGACCAGCGCGTCGGCGAATTCAAACATGAACGAAAGTCCCGCGGTGCCGAGCACGTCGCGCGCCAGCTGCAGCGTCACTGCGCCGTCGGTGTAGGACAGGCAGCTGTCCAGCAGGCTCAGCGCGTCGCGCATCGCGCCCTCGGCGGCGCGGGCGATCTCGGCGAGGGCGTCGTCCTCGGCGGTCCGGCCGATGCCCGCGAGCACGGCCCTCAGCCGCGCGACGATCACGTCCACCGAGATCCGGTGGAAGTCAAACCGCTGGCAGCGCGACAGGATCGTCGCCGGCAGGCGGTGCGGCTCGGTGGTCGCGAGGATGAACACGGCGTGCTCCGGCGGCTCCTCCAGCGTCTTGAGCAGCGCGTTGAACGCGCCGGTGGAGAGCATGTGCACCTCGTCGACGATGTAGACCTTGTACTTCGTGACCGCCGGCGGGAACTTGACCTTCTCGCGCAGGTCGCGGATCTCGTCGACGCCGTTGTTCGACGCGGCGTCGATCTCGATCACGTCCATGCAGGTCTCGCTCTTGAGCATTTTGCAGATTTCGCACTCGCCGCACGGGTCGCCGTCGACCGGGTGCAGGCAGTTGATCGCCCGGGCGAGCACCTTTGAGGCGGTCGTCTTGCCCGTGCCGCGCGTGCCGCAGAAGAGGTAGGCGTGGGCGATGTGCCCGCTGACCACCTGCCGCCTGAGCGTGCGCGTGACGGCGTCCTGCCCGCAGATTTCCGAAAACGTGTCCGGGCGCCACGCCCGGTACAGCACCTGATAGCTCATGGATCGACCTCCGTGATGATTCAAAAACCCTGTACTCTTCTTATTTTATACCATTCCGGATAAAAACGAAAGAAGTTTTTACACCAAGCTAAAAACTTTTCCATTCTTCCGTGCTATAATGCAAGAAGCGATCATTGGAAAAGAGGATGGCTGATGAAGCGTATCGTATTGACCGGGGGCGGCACGGCCGGACACGTCACGCCGAACATGGCGCTGATTCCCCGTCTGCTCGCCGACGGATGGGACGTGCACTACATTGGCGCCGCGGACAGCGTCGAACAGGGGTTGATCGCCCGGATTCCGGGCGTGACGTTCCACGCCATCGCGGTTGGAAAACTGCGCAGATATTTCGATTGGAAGAATTTTACCGATCCCTTTCGCGTGATCAAGGGCGTGTTTCAGGCTCAGGGCGTGATCCGCAAGCTCAAGCCGAACGTCGTGTTCTCCAAGGGCGGGTTCGTGTCGGTGCCGGTGGTGTACGGCGCGAAGGCGAACGGCGTGCCGGTCGTCATCCACGAATCGGACATGACGCCCGGGTTGGCGAACCGGCTGAGTGCGCCGTTTGCGAAGGTCGAATGCTGTACGTTTCCCGAGGCTGTCGAGCACGCGCACGCCAAGGGCGTCTACACCGGCACGCCGATCCGCCCGGAGATCCTGTCGGGCGACCGCGACCGCGGGTTGAACATGTTCGGCTTCTCGCCCGAGCGGCCGGTGTTGATGGTCGTCGGCGGTTCGAGCGGCGCGCGCGCGATCAACGCGGCCGTCGTCGAGGCGCTGCCGAAGCTGACGCAGAACTTCCAGGTGCTCCACCTGCGCGGCAAGGGAAATCTGGGCGCCGATCTGGAGGGCACGCCGGGCTATGTGCAGTGCGAATATCTCAACGAGGAGATGGCCGACGCCTATGCCTGCGCCGATCTGCTGATCTCCCGCGCGGGCTCGAACGCGCTGTGCGAGATCCTAGCGCTGAAGAAGCCGGCGCTGCTGATTCCCTATCCGAAGGGCGCCTCGCGCGGCGACCAGATCCTCAATGCGGAATCGTTCCGCAAGCGCGGGTTCAGCCATGTGATGACGCAGGAGGATCTGACCCCGCAGGCACTCGCCGACGCCGCCATCCAGCTCTATCACGACCGCGGCGCGCTCTACGACGCCATGTCGGCCGACGCCGCCGAGACCAACGGCGTGGACAAGGTGCTCGAACAGATCTACAAATACGCGAAAAAGTAATCGAGGGGAATCCCGCTCCGAAGCCGTCGGGGCGGGATTGTCTGTCAAAAGGCTCAAGGGAGAGCGCGAGAGGGCCGAAGCCCTCTCGCAGTAAAATCGTCTCCGGCGAGAAGGTTGAAAACCCAAAAGGTTTTCAAGTCGGTCAAGGCCGACCGATTTTGACGATTTAGAAAATCGGCAAAATCGCCTCGCGCGTCGGAGACGGGTGCTGATTTTTGCGTCGGGAAATTCCATTTCCCAGAGCAAAAATCGCTTCCTTGCAATTTTTGCTTGTGTCGCAAAGCGGCGCGAGCAAAAATTGGAGGGGGTGGCCGGAGGCGCAGAATCCGCAGGATTCTGCGGTTTCGCCTTTGGGCGAAACTGCCGCGGCTCAAATTGAAATTTGAGGCGCGGCACCTGGCGGGGGAGCTTGCTCCCCCGTCCACACAATAGATTGAGAGGTGGAACCATGCGGCTTTTGATCGCCGAGGACGACCGCGCGACCGCCGATACGCTGGCGAAGCGGCTGCGCGAGGAACACTACGCCGTGGACGTCTGCTACGATGGGGACGAGGCGTGGGACTATCTGCGCGCGACGGACTACGACGTCGCCGTGCTCGACATCATGATGCCCGGGCGCGACGGCATTTCGCTGGTGCGGGACATGCGCGCGGCGGGCAATGGCGCGCCGGTGCTGCTGCTGACCGCGCGCGACGCCGTTTCCGACCGCGTCGAGGGCCTGAACGCCGGCGCGGACGACTATCTCGTCAAGCCGTTTGCGTTTGAGGAGCTGTCCGCGCGGCTGCGCGTGCTGACGCGGCGCGGGCACCGGCAGGCGACGAACCGCTTCGAGCTGGCCGATCTCGTGGTGGATGCGGACAGCCATGCGGTCACGCGCGGCGGAGAGCCCATTGCGCTGACCAGCCGGGAATATGCGCTCATCGAATACCTGATCCGCAACAAGGGCCGCGTGCTTTCGCGCCAGCAGATCGAGGAGCACGTCTGGAGCTACGACTACGAGGGCGCGTCGAACATGGTGGACGTCTACATCCGCAACCTGCGGCGCAAGCTGGACGACGGCCGCGCGGTGAAGCTGATCCACACCGTGCGCTATGCGGGCTATGTGCTCCGGGAGGGAACATGATCCGCCGCCTGTCGATCAAGCTGCGCGTGACGCTGTGGTATGCCGCGCTGCTGGTGCTGATGTGCGCGCTGCTGTTCGCCGGCATCCAGTGGATCACGCGCGCGACCGAGGAGGAATACGTTCGCTCGACGCTCGACAGCGCGGCCACGGTCATCATGGACGAGCTGGAATACGAACACGGGCGGCTGGAGGTGGACGAGGACACATTAAACGACGTGCCGAACGTCTACGCGGCGCTGTTTTCGATGGATGAAAAGCTGATCTACGGCCGCATCTATGCCGACCTGCCGTTTGAGGAAGGCGTGCTGAGGCAGACGGAGAGCGGCGGGCACAGCTGGTATGTGCTGGACAGGCGGATGCACTATGAGACGCGCGACGACGTGTGGCTTCGGCTGTACTCCTCGACGGACGCCTCGTGGAGCGCGCGGCTGTCGTCGCTGCGCTACGGCTTCTGGACGCTTCCGATGCTGATCGCGGTCGCGCTGGCGGGCGGCTGGCTGCTGACCGCGCGGGCGTTTCGCCCGGTGAAGCGGATGACGGCGCTGGCGGCGTCGATCGCGGACGGCAGCGACCTCTCCCGGCGCATCGGCGGGCACGGCGGTTCGCAGGACGAGCTGCACGCGCTGGCGCGGACGTTTGACGGCATGCTCGACCGGCTGGAGAAGGCGTTTCGCCGTGAGCAGCGGTTTACGTCGGACGTGGCGCACGAGCTGCGCACGCCGCTGAACGCCATCGCCACGCAGTGCGAATTTGGCCTGTCGCGCGAAGGCGCGCAGGAAAAGGATGCGGCGCTGGAGAAGATCCTCGAAAAGAACGGCGAGATGGACGCGCTCGTCCGGCAGCTGCTGCTGATCGCCCGGGCGGAGTCCGGCCAGATGCCGATGGACGACGACTGCGAAATCGACGGGATGTTGGCGGGGATCGTGGAAGATCTTCAGCCGGTGGCGCAGGAGCGCGGCATGAGCATAGCGCTCGAGGCGGTTCCGTTTGCGCGCCGGGGAAACCGCGCGCTGCTGGCGCGGGCGTTTGTGAATCTGATCGACAACGCGATTCGCTACGGCCGCGAGGGCGGCAGGGTGGCTGTCCAGCTGCGGCGCGAGGGCGGCGGCGCGGTCGTGACGGTCGAGGATGACGGCCCCGGCCTGCCGGAAGGCATGGAGGACAGGGTGTTCGAGCGGTTCTGGCGCGCGGATCCGTCGCGCAGCACGCCGGGCACCGGCATCGGGCTGTCGATCGTCAGGAGCGTAGCCGAGGCCCACGGAGGTTCCGTCCGGGCGGAAAACCGGCCGGAGGGCGGCGCGAGATTTGAACTTTGGCTGTGACCAGTGGGAAGGGTCTTTGCGGAAAAGCGCTTTCAGAGTTTTTTTACAGACGAAAGCACCGGAATTCGGCGTTGCGAACTCCGGTGCTTTTTCTTAAATTTGGCGCTTTCGCGAAGCCCTTTTTCCGGCGTCATGCCGGTTGGAAGAGCAGGATGCCCACCAATCCCGGCCCGGTGTGCACGGCCAGCGAGGCGTTGATCTGCTTTTTCATGAAGATCTTTCCCTTCGGAAAGCGGCGGATCAGCTCGGCGGAGACCTCCTCGACGGCCTCCGGCGCGTTGCCGTGCATGACGGCAAACAGTGCCGCCCGCTTTTCATCGACCTTTTCCGCCACGCAGTCGATCAATTTCTGAATTCCGCGCTTGCGGCCGCGAATCATGGCGACGGTGTAGTAAACGCCCTGCGGGTTGCAGGAGATGATCGGCTTGATGTTCAGCAGCGAGCCCAGCGCGCCCGTCACGCGCCCGATCCGGCCGCCCGCGCGCAGGTAATCCAGCGTGTCCATGTAGTAGAACACGCGCGAATGCCCGACGTTCTGCTCCACCTTCCGGCAGAGTTCCTCAAACGGCACGCCCTCCTTCGCCAGCCGCGCCGCGTACAGCGCCAGTGCGCCTGCGCCGATGGAGATGTTCTTCGTGTCGATCGCCCGGCAGACGATGCCCTGCACGCTCTTGAGCGCCGTGCAGATGTTCTGATACGTTCCCGACAGGCCCGACGAGATGCACACTGCCAGCAGGTGCGTGTATCCTGCGTCGCGCAGCGCTTCTGCCAGCTCCGTCACTTCGGCGAAATTTGGCGTGGAGGTCTTGGGGATCTCCTCCGGAAACCGCGCGTAGACCTCCTGCGGCTCGATGTTTTCGCCGTCCGAATAGACCTTATCGCCGTAGAGGATCTTCAGCGGCAGCACGTGAATGCCCATTTCCGCGATCAGCTCGGGCGAAATGTCGCTCCCTGAATCCACCAGAATTGCAATTTTTTCCATATTGACATCTCCTGATTTTCAATACCATGTTATACTGTATCACAAATCGAGCCGCGCGACAACCCCAGAAGGCTGGGTATTGTGAAAAATTTGATGAATTTTTCGGGATAAATTCGTTTCGATACGGATGGCATTGGAAAATCAGGAGGGCGGCGGGGGGTGAAAAGGCCGTTGAGCGCGCTTTGGACGGATTTTTCGCCTCCAGGGCGGTCACATGTCGCGGATGCAATCGAAGTTGCGGGCGATGTAGTCGACGCCGCTGACGAGCGTCATGGCGGCGCTGAAGTACATGACCACCTGCGCGACGGTCCGTCCGGCCTCGCCGAGCGGCGCGGTTCCATCGGGCAAAGTGAACAGCATCAGCAGGATGACGGCGGCCATCTGGCTGACGGTCTTGATCTTGCCGAGCCAGCCGGCGGCGATGACCCGGCCCGAACCGGCGGCGACGAGCCGGAAGCCGCTGACGGCGAACTCGCGTGCGAGCATGACGATGCACACCCACGACGGCATGCGCCCCTGTCCGACCAGCACGACCAGTGCGGACATCACCAGCAGCTTGTCCGCGATCGGGTCGATGAACTTGCCGAAGTTGGTCACGAGGTTGCGCCGGCGCGCGATCTGGCCGTCGAGGAAGTCGGTGGCCGAGGCGATGCAGAACACGGCCAGCGCCGCGTACTGCGCCCACTGCATTTCCATCAGCGCCAGCACCACGAACACCGGCACCATGCAGATCCTTACGAGCGAAATCTTGTTGGGCAAATTCACAATCAATCCTCCTTTTGGGGGCGCCGCCCCCAAACCCCCGCTCAAGGGACTGAGCCCCTTGAGAATCCCCCTTTCGGGTTCGAGGCGCGGGGTTGGGTGCGGTCGCGGCCGGCGGAGGGCCGGCCACGACGTCGCATGGGGGTGCGGGGCGGGTGTTTTTTTGGGGTGAGCGTTTGGGGTTGGGTGGGGTTGGAGTTGGAGCCGAAGTTGGAGTTGGGATTGGGGTTGGGGGGTTAGGCGGGTTCAGGGTAGACGAGTGTGTTGGCGTCGATGTCCGCGGGCAGGTAGACGATGGCGTTTCCGACCTGAAGCGGCTGGAATCCCGCCTCTTCGATGATGTGGGCGTCGTACTGCCGGCTGACGACGTAGATGCTCTCCGGGTCGTAGGGCGGGACGAAGTCGCTGGGTTCAAAGTGATAGTTGCCGCAGTCTCCGAAGGGCCCCGACTCAGGAACGCTGTAATCGTAGGGCGAGGGGAGCGTGGCGTAGAGGTAGTAGGTGTAGTGCTGAGACATACAGACGGTGCGCCCGGCGAGTTCGTCGTTCGCCTCGATGAAGGCGATGGCCTCGGACATCGGCGCTTCAAACAGCGCATCCTGGCTGCGCTCGATGAAGTACCAGTGGAAAAACAGGCCGCCGCAGGCCGCATAGGCGGTCGCGATCGCGGCAGCCGCCGCGCGCCGGACGTTGCCGCGCAGCCAGTCGAGCACCGTGTAGATGCCGGTGACGGCGCTCAGCGCGGCGGCGAAGAAGATGCCGTTCATCTGGTTGGTGTTGGGCTGCAGCGCGTCGCCGCTGAGCGTTACGCCGACGGCGAGCGCCAGCGCGCCCCACAGCAGCGGGAAGAACGCGCAGTCGTGCGCGCGCGTCCGGACGGCGCGGATGCCGCGCGCCAGCAGCGCGATGGCGCCGATCAGCACGAATGGCACCGAAATCGGGTACATCGTCCAGAACTGAGGCGTGCTGTTGGCGGCCCGGTCGTCGTACATCAGCGTGCTCTTGAGCGCATTGAACAGGCTGCGCAGGGGGTTGCTCAGGCCGAACTCGCCGGCGCGGTAGTCGGGGATGCGCGGGAGGGTGATCTTGCCGAACAGCGTGACTTCGGGCAGGTCGAACAGGTTGATGACCTGAACGGCGACCAGCGGCCACGCGATCAGCACGAGCGGCAGGGCCGCGGCGAGGATGTTTTTCCATTTCAGCAGCTTTACGCGCGCCAGATAGGCGAGCGCCAGCAGCAGGAACAGCGCCATGATCATGTAGCTGACCGCGTAGGTGTACAGCGTCAGCCCGGCGGCGATGCCGGCCAGCGCGTAGTCCCGCATCCGGCCGCGCCGGGCCGCGCGGACGACCGCGTACAGAAACGCCGTCGACATGCCGGCCAGCAGGTTGCAGTCCAGCCCGAACCGCGCCGCCATTGTAAAGTATGGGCAGACCAGGTAGAACAGGCCCAACGCAAACCACGCCTTCGGGTGCTTTTCCCCGAGCACTTCGTGGGCCGTCAGCGCGCCGAACGCCATCAGAATCAGGCCGAAGAGCGCGGCGGGCAGGCGGATGATGAACGTGTTCACCGTTCCCGTCAGCGCGATCAGGGCGGTGAGCACCCAGCCGTACATCGCGCTCTGGCCGTCGCCGTAGTTGATCGGGTAGACCGGGAAGGGGTCGCGGTGGCGGTCGACGCCGTGGTTGGCCAGGCACCACGCGTCGTAGGCGGTGCCCACCTCGTCCGTGTTCAGCCCGCCCGGCAGCTCGTCCAGCGCGTAGAGGTGGATGAAGAGGAACAGGAGCAGCAGTACGGCAGCCAGAAACCGGTTGTCGCGGAGCAGTGTTTTCATAAAATCTCCTTCGTGCGCATCTTTCGCCTCAGGCGCGCCGGCCGGTCAGGTCGTAGGCCTCCGCGCCGGTGATCGCGACGGAGACATACTCGCCGGGGGAGTAGTCCCCGCCTTCGAGCCAGATGCAGCCGTCGCTCTCGGGCGCCTCCAGGATCGAGCGGCCGTAGAACCGCCCGGTCTCCTCGTCGAAGCCTTCGACGAGCACCTCGCAGGTCGTGCCGACGCGCGATTCGTTGAAGTCCATGGAGATGGCCTGCTGGAGCATCATCAGCTGGTCGAGCCGGGCGTTCTTGACCTCTTCGGGGATCTGATCCGGCATCCGCGCGGCGGGCGTGCCCTCCTCGGCGGAATAGGTGAACGCGCCGAGGCGCTCGAACTTCGCCTCGCGGACGAAGTCGAGCAGCGTCTGGAACTGCGCGTCCGTCTCGCCGGGGAAGCCGACGATCATCGTCGTGCGCACGAGGATGCCGCGCTTGCGGCACTCGGCGATGCGGCTCTTGATCCAGTCCGCGCTGCCGCGGCGGTTCATGCGCTTGAGGAGATTGTCGTCGATGTGCTGAAGCGGCAGGTCGAGGTAGGGCGCGACCTTCGGAAGGTTGGCGATGGCGTCGAGCAGCCGGTCGTCGGTGGAGTCGGGGTAGCAGTACAATACGCGCACCCAGTGGACGCCGTCGATGGCGCTGACGGCCTCGAGCAGCTCGGGCAGCAGGTAGTGGCCGTCGCCGAGGTCGCAGCCGTAGCGCGAGGTGTCCTGCGCGATGAGCGTCAGCTCCGTGACGCCATCTTCTGCAAGGCGGCGGCATTCGGCGACGATGTCGTCGAACGGGCGCGAAGCATAGCCGCCGCGGATCAGCGGGATCGCGCAGTAGGCGCAGCGGTTGTCGCAGCCGTCGGAGATCTTGACGTAGGCGGAGAACGGCGGCGTGGTCAGCACGCGCGGCGTCTTCAGAAACCGCGCGCCGTTGGCGGTGTAGCAGGGGCGATGGCCGCTTTCCGCGTCGGCGAGCATTTCGTCGAGCCGGGCGTAGTCGGCCACGCCCATGATGCCGTCGATCTCGGGGATCTCGTCGAGCAGCGCGTCCGGATAGCGCTGCGACAGGCAGCCCGTGACGAACAGCCGCTTCAAGCGGCCGGTCTTCTTGTACTGCGCCATTTCAAAGATGGCGTCGATGGATTCCTCCTTGGCGGACTCGATGAAGCCGCAGGTGTTGACGAAGATCGCGTCGGCCTCGGCCGGATCGGCGACGATCTCCATGCCGCGCGCGCGCAGCATCCCCAGCAGGTTCTCCGAATCCACGCGATTCTTGGCGCAGCCCAGCGAGACCAGGCCGACCTTTTTCAGCGATTGACTCATAAATTCTCTCCCATTTCTGTATCGTAAGCTCTCATTCATTATACTGGATTGGGCGGGGGAAATCAATAGCGCCGCCGGGATTTGCGCGCTCGCGCGGCGCGGGAAGTTCGTTGACACCGAATGGCATCTCTGGTATAATGAAATTGGATGATTTTGCAAAGGAAATGGCCGTCGCTTTGGGCGGCTTTGCGGCGCTTCGGAGCGCCGATCTGAGGGCAAAGGAGTGTTTTTATGAATCAATCCCGCATTGACCGCGTGGCTGCGAACATGGCGCGCGAGGGGCTTTCCCAGATTCTGGTTACGGCGCCGGCGTCGGTCTTTTATCTGACGGGCACATGGGTTTCGCCGGGCGAGCGGATGCTCGCGCTGCTGGTGAAGGGCGACGGCTCGGCGGTGCTGTACGCCAACCGGCTGTTCGCGCTGTCCGAGAGCGTGGATTTCCCGCTGGTGGAGTTTGACGATACGGAGGATCCCATCGCCATGCTCGCGTCCGCGGTGTCGGCCGGCAAGCTCGGCATCGACAAGTTCTGGCCGAGCCAGTTCACCATCCGCCTGATGGAGGCGCGGCCCGACGTCCATCCGGTGCTCGGCAGCCGCCCGGTGGACGAGGCGCGCATGCTCAAGGACGCCGAGGAGCTTGCGCTGATGCGCGAGGCGTCCCGCAAGAACGACGAGACGCTCCGCCGCACGATCGAGGGCCTGCGCGAGGGCATGACCGAGCGCGAGGTCGCCGCGATGTACAACGCCATCGGCAAGGAGCTGGGCGCGTCGGGGCCGAGCTTCGACACGCTGATCTGCTTTGGCCCCAACTGCGCCGAGCCGCACCACAGCTCGGACGACACCGTGCTCAAGCGCGGCGACTCGGTCATCTGCGACGTGGGGCTTACGTGGAACCGCTATTGCAGCGACATGACCCGCACCGTGTTCTTCGGCGAGCCGACGGACGAGCAGAGGCGCGTGTACGAGATCGTCGAGCGCGCGAACGCCGCCGGCCGCGCGGCGGTGCGTCCGGGCGTGCCGATGAAGGAATTTGACCGCGCGGCGCGCAAGGTGATCGAGGACGCCGGCTATGGAAAGTACTTCATCCACCGCACCGGCCATGGCATCGGTCTCGAGACCCACGAGCCGCCGGACTGCTCCGCGACGAACGAGGTCATCGCCCGGCCGGGCATGGTGTTCTCCATCGAGCCGGGCATCTACCTGCCGGGCCGCTTCGGCGTGCGCGTAGAGGATCTCGTCGCGGTCACCGAGGACGGCTGCGAGACGCTCAACGCGCTGACGAAGGAGATGCGCGTCCTTGGCTGACGCGTGCAGTCTCGCGCTGCGTTCCAACATCCACGCGCATTCGTCCTTCAGCGACGGGCACAATTCCTGCGAGGAGATGGTTCAGGCGGCGTTGGCGCGCGGATTCGTGTCGTTCGGCCTGTCCGACCACGGATACGCGCCCCACGACGTCTGTTCGATGCGCCGCGAGGGCGAGGCGCGCTACCGCGCGGAGGTGCGCAGGCTTCAGCAGAAGTATGCAGGCCAGATCGAGCTGGCGCTCGGCTACGAGCACGACGCCTCCATGCCCGAGGCGGATCTGACGCCCTACGACTATGTGATCGAATCGGTGCACTTCATCCGCCGCGGCGGGGAGTACACCTCCGTCGACGCCTCGGCCGCGCAGCTTCAGGGGCTGATTGACCTGTACTTTGGCGGCGACCCTTATGCGATGTGCGCGGACTACTTTGAATCGGTCTGCCGCTCGATCATGGACACGCCGGGACAGATCGCCGGCCACATCGGCTTGGTGAGCAAGTTCAATGAGGGCAACCGGATGTTCGATGCCGGAAGCCCGCGCTACCTGCGCCCGGCGAAGGAGGCGCTGCGCTGCGCCGTCGAGCGCGATCTGCTGGTCGAGGTGAACACCGGCGCGATGTCGCGCGGCTACCGGACGGAGCCGTATCCCGGGCGCGCGCTGCTCGAGCATCTCCACGATCTCGGCGGCAGGATCATCCTCACGACGGACTGCCATCGCGCCGAGTGGGTGGACTGCGGCTTGGCTCAGGCCGCGCAGCTCGCCCGCGAGTGCGGCTTTCGCGAGAGCTGGATCTGGAAGGACGGCGGGTTTCAGGCGGTCGAGCTGTAGAGAAACCCTTCGTGCATGAATTTCCCCCTCTTTGGACAACCTTTGAAAAAAGGGGGAATTGTCATGGATCAGACCGAAAAACTGCTTCAGAGCGTGGTGGAGAACGCGCGCACGGGCGTCAACGCCTGCGAACAGCTGATTGAGCGCACGGACGACGGCGATCTGCGCGGCGAACTGCGCAACCTGCGCGACGGCTATCAGTCCTTTGAGCGCGCCGCCGAGCGCGCGCTGTACGACACCGGGGTGCATCCCGCGCCCGAGCCCGCGATGGACCGCGCCGGCATGTGGCTCGGCATCCGGATGAACACGATGATGGATGCCACGCCCAGCCACATCGCCGAGATCGCCATCCAGGGCGCGACGATGGGCATCGTCGGCATGACGAAGGACAGCGGCGATCTGACCGGCGCCAGCGATGCCGCGCGAAAGATCGCCGGCGATTTCGTCGCCGGCCAGCAGAAGAGCATCGACCGGCTGAAAAAATATCTGTGATCCGCCCCGTTTGACTTCCTGTGGAACGGGGTATAATAAAGACATATTTTGTACGGGAGGAATGAACCATGAAGTACGTTTGCAATGTCTGCGGCTGGGAGTACGACGAGGCCGCCGGCGATCCGGAGAACGGCATCGCGCCCGGCACGAAGTTTGAAGACCTGCCCGACGATTTCGTCTGCCCGCTCTGCGGCGTGGGCAAGGACGAGTTCTCGCCCGCCTGACCGGGGAGGAAAGGCGCCATTCACATCGATCGCGAGGCCGTCCGCTTTGTCCCTGAAAACGAGGTCGAGACGGCCTGTATGGAGGCGCTCTGGGTCAAGATGGCAACTGCGTCGGCGGCGACAAGAAGCTCGCCCCCATCGGCGTGTACGAGCCGACCCAGAAGAACGAGGCCGCGTTCCTCATCGAGGGGCTGACCGAGGAGGAGAAGGACAGCGCGGTGATCCGTGCGCCCTGCGATACCGACGTCTATTGCGTGACCTGCAACCGCACCGAGTACGTCAAGAAGGGCGAGATCATCCCCGTCTGCTCCGGAAAGGTGACGGAGATCCTCGACTGACGCCGCCGGTTCAATGAAAAAAGCGCTCTGCCGCGAAGACCCCGAAGGGGGACTGCTTCGCCGGCGGGGCGCTCTTTTGTGCGTCCGTCGCGGGATTTTGCCGCATGAGGCCGAATGGAAAGATTCACTGATTCACTTCGCCGGCGGGGCGCTCTTTTGCGCGTCCGTCGCGGGTCTCTGGCGCAGGAGGTCGAATGCCAGCAGGAACATGCCCGCGGCCATCAGCCAGTCGTCTGCGCTGGCCAGCCCGCCGGACAGCGGGATCGCGTTGCAACCGCAGCGGCGCATCCCCGCCGATCAGCGCGTTGATTCCCGGAGCGGCCGCCAGCGCGGCGGTGCAGGCGCGCCGAATGGCGGCGTCCCCGCAGTGCGTCGCCTTCCATAGAGCTGGCCGCCGCAGGACGGAGATCGAATCTTCGCCGCCGTCCAGCTTTGAGTCGATTTTCTGTGAAGGAATATTGAAGATTTCGCCATCAAAGAGAGGCAAAAGCCGCCATTGGGTTGCGATGAAACCGGTTTTATGGTAAAATGTAACCGTTTGAAGGAACAGGCGATTCGACTTGGCGGACGATTGAGAGGTGATAGCCCATGAGCGACCAGATCCGAATTCAGATGATGGGGACGTTTACAATTTACATCAATGAATCCCAGGCCGACCATTTGGTCAACAAATCGCGCAAGGGCGTCGCGCTGATGCAATATCTGATCCTGAATCACGAGCAACCGGTGCCGAACTACCGCCTGCTGGCGACTCTGTGGTCGGAGGAAAAGAGCGTGAACCCGGAAAACGCGCTCAAGACGCTGGTCAGCCGGATGCGCGCGCTGCTGAACCAGATCTCTCCCGGGCTGGGAAAGGCGATCGTCGCGGATCGCGGCGCGTATCATTGGGAGCTGCTGCCGGGCATGTCGGCCGACGTCTATGAGATCGAGGACATCTTCGACGCGCTGGCTGCGTCCGGGGAGGGTGAGGCGGCCGCACAGAAGGACTTGTACAGCCGGCTGATGAAGCTGTATGTCGGCGACCTGCTTCAGGACGGCGAGCAGAACGAATGGGCGCTCGCGCGCGCGACGACGCTGCACAACAAATACATGGCCGCGATGTATGCCTATATCGAGCTGCTCAAGGCGGAGGAAAACTACGCGGAGATTGCGGACGTCTGCCGTGCCGCGCTCGATGTCGACAATTTTGACGACCGGCTGCACATGGAGCTGATGACCGCGCTGATCAGAACCAACCGCACCAGCGAGGCGCTGGTTCAGTACAAGCACGTCATGCACCTGCACTACCGCTATCTCGGCATCCAGCCCAGTGAAGACATGCAGGAATTCTACAAGCAGATCGTCCACGCGGGCAAGACGCTGGAGTTCAACCTGGAGTCCATCCGAAACGAGCTTCGCGAAAGCGGCGACCAGCGCGGCGCGTTCGTCTGCGAATACGCCGTGTTCAAGGAGATCTTCAACCTGCAGATGCGCAACCTGGAGCGGCTGGGGTCGACCATGTTCCTGGCCGTCATCATGGTCGGCAGCCTGAACGGCCAGCCCATGAATCCCATCAAGCAGGACAACATCATGACGGGCCTGCTCGAAATCCTGAGGAAAAATCTGCGAAAGGGCGATACCATCACCCATTTTGCGCCGACGATCTTCGCCCTGCTGCTGCCCACCGTCAATTACACGACGGGTAACATGGTGATGGAAAGGGTGAAACGGTTGTTCTACCGGCGGTATCCGAATTCCAACGTCGTGTTCAATTACCGCGTCGGCCCGCTCACCAGCGAAAAGAATGCGCCGGGTGGGAATGCGAAGTTTATGCCGGAATAGATTGGCTGAATCCACCGGAGGGGAGGTGCTCCCCTCCGGTTTTTGTTTGTCTTTTTGGGTGCATAAGTGTTAAGAATTTGATAAAAATCGAAATTCTGGAAATTCATGTGATATGTAACCGCCTCCGTAACTACTAATTCGTAAAATAAAGTCATAAACTGTTAGAGTGATAGGCCGCGCCCGCGGTCGGATTAAGAGGAGGTCACATTTCATGAAAATGCTGTTGAAGAAACTGGCTTTCGCATTGATATTGACTGCGTTGGCGGCGAGTCTGTGTGTAGGCGCGCTGGCCGAGGGCATGGACGTCGAGGAGACGTCTGTCCAGACGCAGGCGCCGGTGGAGGAGCCGACAGCCGGGCCGACGGATGGGCCGGCGTCGGATGTAACCGCTTCGCCGTCCGTTGAGCCAACGTCGGATGTAACCGCTTCACCGTCCGCGGAACCGACGTCCGAGCCGACGTCTGAGCCGACGTCCGAGCCGACCGCTGACCCGACTGAGGAGCCCACCGCCGAGCCGACGTCCGAACCGTCCGCCGAGCCGACCGAGGCGCCGGCAAAGCCGACCGCGTTCACCGGCACAGTGGAAATCAAGCTGGTCAATACCGGCGATATCTACTTCGGCGATACCGTCACGCTCCGCGCGGTCGTCCGCGACGCCAACACCGCGTATGAGATCCGCTGGGAGTGCAACGACGGCAATGGCTGGGTGGAGATCGAGGACGAGGACGAGCTGGAATATGATTTCGTCGTCACCGAGGAAAACGCCAAGCTCGCGTACCGCGTCGTTCTGATTACAGAGGCATGAGCCCGGCCGCGCCGGAACCCGCCGCAGGGTTCCGGCTTTGCCGCAGGAATTGCGAATTGAGCAGAATCTTCAATCCGGAACAAGGAGGATTTTATCATGACTAAGATGCGCAAGGCAATCGCGCTGGTGTTGGCGCTGATGCTGGCGATGAGTTTCGCGGCCATCGCGGAAAAGGAAACGGTGTCCGACAGCTTCACACTGCCGCCCGTGACGGAGCGCCCGGCCGAGCCGACGCCCGGACCGTCCGCTACGGCCGAACCATCGGACACGGCGGAACCGACCGCCACGGCCGAACCGACCGCCACGGCGGAACCGCCGGTCACGCCCGAGCCCACCGCCACGCCCGAGCCGGACGAAGGCCCCGAGGCGATCGGCACGGCGGTCGTCGTGCTGGCCAATGCGGACAGCTCGCTCAACATTCGCGAGAGCGCGAGCGCTGATTCCGCCCGCATCGCGTCGCTGTCCGATGGCGATGAGGTCGAAGTCCTCGGCCACGAGGGCGACTGGACGTGGATCCGCACCTCGGACGGCGTCGTGGGCTACGTTGTTTCTACCTATTTAAATGAGAATCCTGCGGAGCCGAGCGCCGAGCCGTCTGTCGAACCGAGCGCTGAGCCGAGCGTTGCGCCGTCGGTCGAGCCGACGCAGAGCGTGCTGCCTGAAGTCTCCGATGAGCCGCTCGATCCCGAGGCCACCGTCGAGCCGAGCGCTGAGCCGACCGTCGAGCCGACGCCCGAACCGGAATGGCTGCTCGACGTGGACGGCAACCCGATCCTCGACCTGAACGGCGACCCGATTCCCGCCGGCAGCTACATGCTGGACGAGTTCGGCAACCTCGTGTTCGGCGCCGATGGCAAGCCGATCCCGAGCGTCATTGAGGAGGATCCGCTGGCCGGCCTGCGGCAGGCGATTGTCGTGCTCGCCGAGGACGAGCCCACGGCAATGCTCTACGCCGGGCCGGATGCCACGTCCGAGGTGCTGGCCGAGCTCGCCAACGGCGAGATGCTCTACATCCGCGAGCTGGACGCCGAATGGAGCTACGCGGTGTACGGCGATCTGGAGGGCTACATCCTGACGTCGAAGATCGCACTGTACAACGGCGAGACGACCCCCGAAGAGGAGGAGATCGTCCGCACGATCACCGTTACTTCGAACCTCGCGGGCGCAGAGGTCGTCTATGAGGGCGCAGAGGTCACGCTGACCGCCACGCTGACCGGCTTCGAGGACGACGCCTACACCATGCAGTGGCAGTACACGCCCGACGGCGGCGAGACCGTCGTGGACGTCGAGGGCGCGAACGAGGCCGAGTACACCTTCGTGCTCGACGGTACGAACGTCGGCTATCTCTGGCGGATGACCGTCACGCTGCACAGCGCGACCGCCGCCGTGCAGCCGGCCGTCACGGACGCTGCGGAGATGCCCGCACCCGCGCCGGTGGAATAAGCCGGAATCTCCCGGGGCGGCAGCTCCGCTGACCACCCCGGCATCGCATTTCGATTTGTCTATAAAAAGAAAACCGACCAGTCATTGGAGGGAATACGATGTTCAACAAGATGAAGAGATTCATGGCAATCCTGCTGTCGCTGACGATGCTTCTCAGCGCGATGCCCATGAATGCTCTCGCCGAGACCTTTTCGAGCGGGTGGACGAGCGCCGTTGACGACGGCATCTCGCTGCTTGCGGAGGGGAATTATACGGTTCGAGTTGGTCAAACTATTACCATTGAGGGCAGTTCCGGCTATTCACACTATTGGTATGTCGATGATGCACAGAACACTGGCAGTGTAATCTTAACCAATACGGGTTCGAGAACAGTTCGCGTCGAGGGCGTGACGGAAGGCACTGTGACGTTGGTACATTACTATCGATCGAATGGTCGGTATCGAATCCAAACGTTTACGGTGCAAGTTACTGCTCTGGAAGCGTCTATGCAGTATATCTATCTTTATGTTCAAGTAGGTGGAAACACAGACGGATTGACAATCAATAAAGATGGTTGGTATACAGTTGGGTACATTACTCATAAGATCCCGGATGGAGATGATGTGCATGACCGTTACTGGAGCGAAGATAATCGTTATACCTATGGCGAGCCATA
>DVJL01000012.1 GCA_018716805.1 Candidatus Faecivicinus avistercoris
CTCAAGATGAAGAAGTCCTCGATGATATTCTTTTTGTTTATGATAATGTACTTTGTCCCTGCTTCGTATTTGGCTGACATAAGCAAATCAAGCGCAGAATCGACATCGGTAATTATCATGTTGTCGCTTGATATGGAAACCGCTATTCCGTTGCCACAATCAATTTTTTCAAATTGCATATCCATACCTCCGTTAATGAGTTACAAACAAGATTTCGCATTGCCGTCGCTGCATCACTTTTGCATTATAGCATGGAGCAAAGGGCAGTCCGCTGGCTTTGTCAATATGCAAACGGCCCGGGAAACCTAAACCTTTCCCGGGCCGCAGATGGCAGGACTGCCGCGTTCGCTCAGCGCTTCGTCACTCGTCCGATCCGTAGATAAAGTCGTACAGGATCTGCTGATTTTCGGAGAAATTCGGCCGGATGCTCCAGACGCCGTCGTAGGTGCCGGAGTCAAAGGTGCCGTCGGCCGGCAGGCGGAGCTGCTCGATGCTGCTCATGTCCAGCTGCAATCCGACGTAGGCGAGCGTCATCAGCTCGCTCAGGTCGAGGTTCGTCTCGACGTAGGGCAGCAGGGAAGTCACGACGCCGATGATCGTAACTGCATCGTTCGATTCCTGCAGCTTGGTGGCGATGGCGGTCAGCACGTTGCGCTGGCGCTCGGTGCGCTGGTAGTCGCTGTCGATGCGGCGGATGCGCGCAAAGGCGACGGCCTGATTGCCGTTGAGGTGGACGTTTTCGCCGGATTCCTCCAGCTCCTCCATGCCGGACTGCGACGAAAGGTCGAACAGGCCGCGGTTGAGCGCGACGCGCTCCTCCTCGGTGACGTCGATGTCGATGCCGCCGAGCACGTCGATGACGTCAGCCAGGCCGGTGATGTTGATCAGCGCGTAGTCGCTGATGTTCATGCCGAAGTTTTCATTGATGGTGCGCATGGTCAGCTCGGGGCCGCCGTAGACGCAGGCGGCGTTGAGCTTGGCCTTGCTGCTGCGGCCGTACATCGATACCCATGTGTCGCGCATCAGCGAGGTCAGCTTGGCCTCGTGGGTCGCCAGGTTGACCGAGAGGATGATCATGCTGTCCGTCCGGCCGTAGGTATTACTCTCATAGCGGTTGTCCGTGCCCAGCAGAAGGATGTTCCACCAGTCGTCGGGCAGGTTTTCGGTCTCGGCATAGTCCTCGACGGTGATGAATTCGTCGGCGAGGACTTCCTCGTCCAGAAGTTCAGAGAGGTCGAGGTCGCCCTCTTCCGCCGGAGCCTCCGTGCCGGCAGGTTCCGCCGTCGCCTCCGCAGCCGCCGTTTCGGCCGCATCCTCTGCCGGCGCATCGGTGGCGTCCGACATCATGACGTCGTTGACTACCGGCAGATCAAGCGCCTCATCGCTCGGCGCGGCGCTTTCCGCAAAACTGACGGCGCACAGCGCCATCGCCATCGCAAGCACCAGCGCCAGGAATTTTTTCAGGTTCATTTGCATTTCCCTCCATGCATGGCAAAGTGGTTTCCCATCATCCGTATTATATCAAAAACTGTCGAAAAATCAATCGTTATGCCAAAACTATGCAGGAAAACCGCAGAAACCACACATTTCTATCGCATTCGCCTGCGCATAAGAAAACCCCCGCGATTGCGGGGGAGAATCCCACTGCGGGGATTATTCGGCGACGTAGGGCATCAGGGCGATGCTGCGCGCGCGCTTGATCGCGGTCGACAGCTGGCGCTGATGCTTCGCGCAGGTGCCCATCATGCGGCGGGGAAGGATCTTCCCGCGGTCGCTGGTGAAGCGGCGCAGCTTCGCGACGTCTTTATAATCGATGTACTGAACCTTGTCCACGCAAAACTGGCACACCTTGCGGCGCGGCTTGCGGCCGCGGGGCCGGCGGACGCGCTCGGTTCTCTCTTCAGACATGATTGCGTTCCTCCTTGTCAGACTCAGCGCCCTGCGCTTCCGGCGGCGAAACCCGCCCGGCATGGGCGCTGGATGCGCGGCGCGGGAAGGCCTGCGCCGCAGGCGACGGCAAAGCCGTCAGAACGGAAGCTCGTCGTCGTCCACCTCAGTGAACCCGCCCGGCGCCTGCTGGCCATAGCCGGCCGGCGGCTCGGAGGGCGGCGGCGGATTGTCGTTGCGGGGGCGCGCGCCGTCGGGGCGGGAGTCGCAGAACTCCACGTTGTCGGCGATGATCTCGGTGACATAGCGCTTCGACCCGTCCTGCGCATCATAGGAACGGTTCTGAATGCTGCCTTCCACCGCGACCCTGCGGCCCTTGGACAGATAGCGGGCGGCGAAATCGGCGGTCTGCCGCCAGCAGATGACCGTAAAGAAGTCCGCCTCGCGGACGCCCTGCTGATTTGCAAACCGGCGCTGAACGGCCAGCCTGAGCGTGCACTGGGAGATGCCCGACTGCGTCGTGCGCGATTCGGGATCCGCCGCGAGGTTGCCGATGAGAATGACCTTGTTCAAAATTCGCACCTGCCTTTCGACGATCTTTTGAAAATGCGATGCATCGCGCAGGCCGAAGCCAGACCGGCTCCGGCGCGGCGATTATTCGGCCTCGGAAACGGGACGCTCGTCGTCCACCGGCTCGGCCGGGGCGGCCTCGGCCGCGACGGGCGCTTCCACCGGCGCGGCGGGCGCTTCGGCCTCGCGGACCGGGGCGGGGCGCTGCGGCATCTCGCGCTTGGCGGGCAGCTCGCCCTCATAGCGGATCACGAGATAGCGAAGCACGGAATCGGCGATGCGCATGTTGCGCTCGAGTTCGCGCGGCAGCTCCGACGGACCCTTGATGTACATCAGCACATAGTAGCCTTCGTTCTTGTAGCGGATGACATACGCCAGGCGGCGCTTGCCCCACTCGTCGATGCGATCGACTTCACCGCCGTTCTTCACCACGAGGTCGGAGAAACGGCTGATCATCTCGGCGCGCGCGCTGTCGTCCAGCGCCGGGTCGAGCACGTACATGACTTCATACTGGTTCATGTTGATTCACCTCCTTATGGACTTCGGCCACGAACTGTTCGTCGTGGCAAGGATGCGCCAAAGCATATTTTATCACGGCGGGGCGACATTTTCAACGCAAATTTGTTAAATTTAGAGATGTTTTTCGCCTTTCCCAAAATCCCGCGAACGCCGTTGCATTTTTACATGGACATGATATAATAGAAGCGCGGCACCTGCGGGCGCCAAACGCAAAGAAGGAGAAGCCCGACATGAAGCTGAAGGTACTCAAAAAGCAGAACAATTCGGCCATGTGCGTCGTCTGTGGCCTCAAAAACGATCTCTCGCTGCGCACGCGGTTTTACGCCGTGGAGGGCGATCTGATGGTCGGCGTGGTCGCCGGCCGCGATGAACACCAGAGCTATCCCAACCGGATGCACGGCGGCCTGATTACCGCGCTGCTCGACGAAGTCATCGGCCGCGCGGTCAACATTCCCGAGCCGGACGCGTTCGGCGTCACCAGCGAGATCAACGTCAAGTTCAAAAAGCCTGTGCCCCTCAACGAGGAGATCAAGGTCGTCGGCCGGCTGACGCGCAACACGCGCCTGATCTTCACCGCGGAGGGCTTCATCGAGGACAAGGACGGCAACATCCTCGCCACGGGCAAGGCGACATACGTCAAGATGAGCGCCGCGCGCATCGCCGGCAAGCCCATGGGGGCGGACGAATGGTTCCTCGTGCCGGACGACGAGGCCGAAATCGACGTCGTCAACTACGATTATTTCGACAAGGAGGACGCTGCGAGAAAGTAATCTCCTTTTCCGCCGGCCTCCGCGCACGCAATGGCCGGCGATTTCTTAACTTTCCGGGCGTTGACTTCCCTCGCCTTTCCGCAGATAATGAAAGCGGAGTTCCCTGTGGAAACCAACTGAAGGAGAAGCGTTCATGCAGAAGATTCGATTCATCACCGATTCCGCCAGCGACATTTCCGAGCAGGATGAGCGCGCGCTGGGGATCCATGTGATTCCGTTTCCCGTGACTTTTGGCGAAAAGACGCTGCTCAGCCGCGTTGACTTTGACAACGATCACTTCTACGAGATGCTCGAGGCCGCGCCGGAGATCCCGACCACCTCGCAGATCACCGTCTACCAGTACGGCGAGCTGTTTGAGGCGGCGTTCAACGACGGCTATACCGACGTCATCAACACGACGATCAACTCCGAGGGTTCGGGCACCTACAACAGCGCCTGCCTCGCCGCGCAGATGTTCTTCGAAGGCCATCCGGACGCCGAGGGCAGTTTCCGCATTCACAACCTCGACGGCCAGAGCTATTCCTGCGGCTACGGCTATCCCGTGGTCGAGGGCGCGAGGATGGCGCGCGACGGCAAGGCCGTCGAGGAGATCCTCGCGTTTATGAACGACTGGCTGGAGAACAGCGTGGTCTACTTCGTGCCCTACACGCTCAAGTACGCCGGCAAGTCCGGCCGCATTCCCAGCGCCGCGGCGTTTGTCGGCGAGCTGGTGGGCCTCAAGCCCATCATGCGCATTCACGACCACACCATCGTCACCGACGACAAGGTGCGCGGCGAGAAGAAGATCATTCCCACTGTGACGGCAAAGGTGAAGGCCGATATCCGGCCCGGCTCGCCGTACGTCATCGTCTGCGGGCTGAACCCGGCGGACGGCGATGCGCTCGAGCGCGCGCTGACCGACGCGCTGGGCTATCCGCCGGCCGGGCGCACGCAGATCGGCGCGGCCATCGCCATCAACGCGGGCCCCCGCGTGGTCGGCGCGGCGTTTGCCGGAAAGTGATGCGCCGGTCTTCCATTTCATTTTGACTTTTTGACCGTGACTTCGTCCCCCGGATGCGCTCCGGGAGCGAGAGGAGGCGATTTGCATGACCTATTCCTACGATAGCGCTGACGAGTACGCCTATTCCAGAGCCAAAAGACTCGGCGGCAAGGCCTATCATGCTGCGCTGCAGCGCGGTGAAAATCCCTATCTGCCCGTGCTGGACGAGCTGGTCCCCGACCATCTCAGCCTGCCGCGCATCAGCCTGGGGCTGGTCACCGTGCCGACCGACCGCCTTGTCGGCACGAACACGCGCGGGCGGACCAGCGCCTTCGCCTGCAATTTCATGCCGCTGCTGGACGAAGGCTCGGAGTTCGCGCTGAAGTGGGGCGTGCTCCACCACAGCGTGATCAAGGACGGCGTCCGCGAACCGATCAAGCTGCTGGAGTACATGAACAAGTTCTACGTCGTCGAGGGCAACAAGCGCGTCAGCGTGCTGAAGTATCTGGATTCTCCGATGATGGAGGCGGACGTCACGCGCATCCTGCCCAAGCGCACCGACGACAAGGAGAACCGCATTTACTACGAGTTCCTCGATTTTTACAAGGACACGAAGATCAATTACATCTGGTTTTCCGAGGAGGGCAGCTTTGCAAAGCTGTGCGAGCTGGTGGGCAAGCAGCCCGGCGAGCGCTGGTCGAGCGAGGAGCTGGCCGACTTTCAGGCGGCGTACTTCCGCTTTTCGTCTGCCTATGAGCTCTCCGGCGGCGACCTTCTGAAGATCACCACCGGCGATGCGTTCCTCATCTATCTGACGGTCTACGGCTACAACAAGGACTCCTTCGTCGTCAGCTCCGAGATCCGCGCCAACCTGAACCGGCTGCGCAACGAGTTCCGCGCCCGCGCGCAGGAGGAGCCGATCTCGCTGGTGATGACCAAGGAGGGGCAGAAGCCCGGCCTGTTCAGCCAGATTCTGCACTCCGCGCCGCAGAAGATGCGCGTGGCGTTCGTCAACAACCGCTCGCCGCAGGTGTCCGGCTGGACGTACTGGCACGAGCTGGGCAAGAACCGCGTGGAGACGGTGTTCGGCGACAAGGTCGAGACGCGCATGGTCTCCGACGTCGAGCCCGAGGACTGCCAGGAGACGCTCGAATCGCTGATCCGCGAGGGATCGAACATCATCTTCACCACCTCGCCGGTGCTGCTCGACGGCGCGATGAAGGCCGCCGTGCAGTATCCCGACGTCAAGATCCTGAACTGTTCGCTGCTGCCGTCGTATCACACCGTGCGCTCCTACTACCTGCGCATGTACGAGGCGAAGTTCATCATCGGCGCGATCGCCGGCGCGGTGTGCGACAACAACCGCATCGGCTACATTGCGGACTATCCCGTCTACGGCGCGCCGGCTTCGATCAATGCGTTCGCGCTCGGCGCCCGGCTGACCAACCCGCGGGCGAAGGTCTACCT
This sequence comes from Candidatus Faecivicinus avistercoris, assembly GCA_018716805.1. GTDB lineage: Bacteria > Bacillota > Clostridia > Christensenellales > Aristaeellaceae > Faecivicinus > Faecivicinus avistercoris. The sequence goes on from DVJL01000012.1 coordinate 6,193, forward strand.
CGAGTGGTCCACGCTGCGCGACGGCGATCCGCTGGCCAAGTTCGTCGACAACGACGTCCACGTCATCTCCAACCGGGACATTTCCGCGCCGTCGCACCAGTCCATGGAGTTTGGCCTCTACGCCCGCCGGGACGACGGCACGACCCAGAACCTCGCTATGCCGGTGTGGAACTGGGGCCGGCTCTACGAGGATCTGCTGCGCCGCGTGCAGAACGGCATCTGGCGCACGGACGCCACGCAGAACGGCGTGCAGGCGCTCAACTACTGGTGGGGCATGCCGGAGAACGCCATCGACGTGTTCTATTCCGGCAAGCTCGACAGCGGCACGCGCCGGCTGACCGACCTGCTGCGCCATCAGGTGCGCGACGGCGGTCTGCGCCCCTTTGCGGAGACGATCGTGTCGCAGGACGGACAGCTGCGCTGCACGTCCGGCAAGGCGCTGACGCCCGCCGAGATCATCGCCATGGACTGGCTGGCCGACAACGTCGTCGGCGAGATTCCGGCTGAGGATGCGCTCAGGCCCGAGGCGCTCCCGTTCGTGGAGCTGCAGGGCATCCACAGCATGAAGGCGCCCGATACCTCCGAAATCTGCTGGACGGAGCCGTCGTCCGATGGAGAGTGACGAATGAAAATCCTGCTGCTCGCCGACGAACCCGACCTGCGCCTGTGGGATCACCTGGATCGCCGCCGCTTGGAAGGCGTCGATCTGGTGATCTCCTGCGGCGATTTGCCTGCGGAGTACCTGTCCTTTCTCACCTGTTTTACCAATGCGCCCGTGCTCTATGTGCACGGCAATCACGATGCCTGCTACGAGCTGAAGCCCCCGGAGGGCTGCATCTGCATCGAGGATGGGATCTTTGAATACCGCGGGCTGCGCATCGTCGGTCTCGGCGGCTGCATGCGCTACAAACCCGGCAAACACCAGTACACCGACCGCCAGATGGCAAGGCGCATCCACAGGCTTGCGTTCCGGCTGAAGCTGTTGGGCGGATTTGACATGCTCGTCGCCCACGCGCCCATGCGCGATTTTGGCGACGCGCAGGATCTGCCGCACCGCGGCTTTGTCGCGCTGCGCAGGATGGTCGAACAGTACCGCCCCGCCTATTTTGTCCACGGCCATGTGCACAAGGACTATGACTTTCGCTTTCGCAGGATCCAGCCCTTTGGCGATACGACCGTCGTCAACGCCTGGACCAGCTGCACCATCGACGTCGAGCCGCCGGCGGGGCGAAAGCGCTGCCCCAAGTGGGTGGTGACGCCGATTGAGATCTGAAGCTGCGCGGTTGCCGGACGGCTTTGCCGTGAACGGCAGATCGCACAAGAGGGCCGGTTTCCGCCGCCGGATGGCTGCGGAAACCGGTTCTTTTTTAGTTGTCTGCACAGGAAGAAGGATACTCATCCAGAGCGTCCGGCCCAACAGGACTTGCAGGAAAACGATTGCCGGATGCGCGGGAGGGGGAATGCCTTTCGTGTGCGCCCAGCTTGGCAGGGTTTGAAGAGAATTGACCGCCGGATGCGCCAGAAGGAGACGTTTTTCATGCGCGCCCGGCTTGACAGGGTTTGGAGCGAAATATTGCTTGCAGATGCGCCGGAGGTGGAACGCTTTCGTGTGCGCCCCGCGGTTTGTCTGCTGCGCGGAGGGAGAAGCAGCGTGGGCTCGTTCCCTGCGCTTTTGTGAAGGCAGCCGGTGGGGAAGTGCGCCTCAGGCCGACGGATGCAATCGCGGTGCTTGCGCTATTTTTACGCGCTTTTTGCCCTGCGCGGTGGACAGCTTCACCTTCAATATTGGATAATGATTGCGCAGTGCCCCGGCCTCGAGCGCGGGGAGAAAATCATCGCAATGGGTGAGGAATATGGAAAAGACAATCGAGCGAAAGACCGTGCTGCCGCAGGAAATCGCGATGATCGCGCTGGACATGGACGGCACGCTGCTCAATTCGCACCATGTGACCACGGCTTATACGCGCGCAGCGCTTGAACGCGCGGCCAAAGCGGGCAAGATCGTCGCGATTGCCACGGGCCGCTGCCTGTCCGAACTGGCCGAGCATGTGGCGCTGATGCCCGAGGTGCGCTATCTGATCTGCGAAAGCGGCGCCTGCATCCACGATCGCGCGGAGGGGCGCGACGTGCGGCACGCGCAGATTCCGCGCGGCGAGGCGATGCGCATTCTCGAGCTGGCGCGGGGCTATGACCTGCTGGCGCAGATGTTCATTGAAAATCAATCCTATATTCGCGCGGAGCCGGGCGCTTCGATCGCAGCCTATCATGCGGAAGCATTCCGCTGCGTGTTCGAGACGGGATCTCTCTGGCGGGCAGATCTGTTCGAGTGGTTCGCGGCGGGCCGCGCGGAGGTCAGTAAGTTCAACCTGTACTTTACCTGTGCGGAGGATCGTGACCGGATGCGCGCGGAGCTGGCCGGCAGCGGTCTGGCGCTGGCCGACACGACCGGCTTGGCGCTGGAGATTTCGAGCGCGGAATCGACGAAGGGGCAGGCTCTGCGGCGGCTGTGCGCGGCGCTGGACGTTTCGCCCGAGCACGTCATGGCCATCGGCGACAGCGAAAACGATGTGGATATGATGGACGCCGTTGGGCTTGCCGTTGCGATGGGAAACGCCGTGCCGCGTGCGCGCGAGGCTGCGGACGTCGTGACCGGGGATTGCGACCACGACGGCGCGGCCCGGGCCATCGAGCGCTTCCTCGGCGTCTGATGCGGCGTGTCCGCTGGACGGGACTTCTGCCGACCGAAAACTAGGCTCTGGCGCTGGCCGCCGTCCTTGATGCGGAAATCAGCCCGCTGACCGATCGGTCAGCGGGCTGAAACTGTCAAAAGCATAAAAGAGCGCGAGAGGGCCGAAGCCCTTTCGCGCGAAAATCATTTGCGGTTCGGGGCAGGAGAGTGTTCCCCGTCCGCCTAACTGCGTCTGCGGCGCATGCCGTCCATTGGCGCGGAGGCGGTCATTCGCCTTCGTACAGCTGGACTTGGAAGTCGTGGTCGGCGACGCCGGTTTCCTCCATGCCAAAGTCCGCCTGAGCGGCGCGCACAGCCGCCTCGGTGTTGGAGCCGAAGTTGCCGTCCGCCGTATCGTCGAGGTAGCCCAGTTCAATCAGGCGCTCCTGCAGGCGCATGACCGAGCTGCCCGTCGATCCGGATTGCAGCGTGGAGTACGAAGTCGTCGGCGCGGGCGTCGGCGTGGGGCGGATGGGATCGCCGACTTCAAACATGTACTTCACGGTTCCGCCGCTGCCGTCGGGGACGGTGATGGTGAGGTACGCGATGTCGCCGACGTCCTCGCTGTAGTCGAAGCGCTTGTAGCCGTTGACCGGCACGTTCGTCTCGACCGTCAGCGTCGAGACGCTGATCTCCGTCGCCGTCAGCACATAGCCCTGGATTACCGTGCCGTCGGCGGTTTCGAGCGCGGTGGGAAGCAGATTCCCCGCGTTGATCTCCGCATCGCCCATGTAGTCGTTGAGGAGCAGCTCAAATTCGACGCCCGCCTCATTGCCCTTCAGCGCGTAGACCGTGCTGTAGTTTTCCTGATAATACTCGGGTGTCAGGTACCGCAGCACGCGCACCGAGAAATTCAGCGTCTCGGTCGCCTGCGTGTCGCCGTCCTGATGCAACGTTCCATCGCTGTTGATCTCCACGGAGATCTCCTGCGTCTCGCCAAACGGCACGACGACTTCCTCAACTTCCGCCTCGGCGGGCGCTTCGGTCGGCGCGGCCGACGGCGCTACCGTCGGCAGGAGCGTCGCGGAAACGACCTGTCCGCCCTCGAGGTCGTCCAGAGACAGCGCGTTGGTCTCCTGCGTCGCGGTCGGCTCGGCCGTCGGAACCTCGGTGGATTCGACGGCGGGGGTTTCAGTCGCGCTGGCCGTCGGCACAGCGGTGGGCTGCGCCGTCTGCGTGGCGGCCGGTTCGTCGGTTTCGGCCGGCGCGAGCGCCCCGACATCCGTCGGCGCGGCGGTCTCCGCCAACGAGGTTGCCGTCGGCGCAACGTCTGCGACGTCGGAGGATGCCGTCCGCGGCGCAGTCACCCGGCCCGCCGCGAAGCCGGCCGCCAGACCGAGGATCAGCGAAATGACGATGGCGATCTTGATGTTGCGCTGGTACTTTCTGCGCAGCCTGCGCTCCCGGATGCGCGACGATTGCTGCTTTCTCTTGTCCATATATGCCCATGCCTCCTGTGTGCGTATCGTGCCATCTCTATTATAACCGCAATATATTACGCGCGTCAAGCCGAAATTCGGGAAATTTAAGGACTTTTGCAATGGATTTGTCACATAAAGATGATGTTTCACGGCTCGAGAGGGCACAATTCTGTGATAAAATGGAAGCAATCACGGCAATGGAGGCGTTTGCATGGCACAGGGCGATTTTCCGCGGGAAGGTGTGGGCGTCACGGCGTTTTTCCTGGGTTCCTCGGTGACCTTTGGCTCCGCGTCGGGCGGGGTGTCCTTTGTGGAGATGCTCGGCGAGCGGCTGGGCTGGACGGCCGTCAAGGAGGCAGTTTCCGGCACGACGCTGGCCAATCTGGACGAGAATTCCTATCCCGCGCGGCTGCGGCGGCGATTGCCGGATGTGCGGCCGGATCTGTTCGTCTGCCAGCTCTCGACCAACGACGCCGCGCGCGGCGTGCCGCTGGGCGAACCCGGCGCGCAGGAGGCGACGGTCGCCGGCGCGATCGAGTCGGTCGTGCGCCTCGCGCGAGGCGCATGGGGCTGTCCGGTCTGGTTCTACACCAGCCCGCGGTTTGACAGCGTGGCCTACGGCGAGATGGTCGCGCGGCTCAACGAAATGGCGCCGGCACTGGGCGTGCGCGTGCTCGACCTGTGGAACGACGCGGCGTTCAACGCCCTCGATCCGGCGCAGCGCGCGCGGTACATGGCCGACCCGGTGCACCCGACGCTCGAGGGCTACCGCGAATGGTGGACGCCCCGGTTTGCCGAGGCGCTGGCGTCTTCGGACGGGCGGGTGCGGTGATGGCGCGCCGCACATCCAAGCCATTTTTTCCCCAAAAGAGACATCCGGCCGGATTATTTCCGGTCGGCTTAGGCTGACAAAAACCCCAGAGAGAGCGCGAGAGGGCCGCAGCCCTCTCGCATAAAAATCGTTGCCGGCGAGAAGGTTGAAAACCCAAAGGGTTTTCAAGTCGGCCAAGGCCGACCGATTTTGACGATTTGGGAAATCGGCAAAATCGCCTCGCGCGTCGGGAACGGGTGCTGATTTTTGCGTCGGGAAATCCCA
>DVJL01000094.1 GCA_018716805.1 Candidatus Faecivicinus avistercoris
CAGAGCCGTTTCCGGCAGCGGGTCAGATGTTCCGGCTTCGGCAGAACTCAATTGACGAGCGCGCGCCAGCGCGGATCGTCCTGCATGAAGGCAAAGTCGTCCGAGCGGAAGGCCTCGAGCAGTCCGCTTCGCACGGAGGCGGGAATGGACGCGTCGAGCGGCTTGAACTGCATGTCGGCGTAGAGCGGCGCGCGGGTGAAGCTGCCGATTTCCGCCGCGCTCGCGAGCATCTCGCGGGCGATTTCGAGCACGGCTTCGGCGTCCTTCGCGACCATGGCCGGTTCGAGCTGGCAGCTGACCGCGTAGTAGCGGCCCATCTCGAAGCAGTGCGCGGCCTCCGACTGCTTTTGCGCGAACATCCGCGCGCGGTTCAGGTCGTTCTGCTTCATGGCGAGCATGTACAGATCGGTGAGCGTTGCGCTGACCATCTGGTAGTCGGAAAACAGCAGCTCCTCGAGCGCGCGGTAGGCCTCCGGCGCGCGGCCCGTCTCCGCGCAGATGCGCGCGCGCTTGCGCTTCTTCTCGGGGTTTTCGTCCGAGAAGAAGTCGAGCATCGCCTCCGCATCCTCATACTGCTCCTTGCGCATATAATAGGAATAGAGCGAATCGGCCGCGCAGCGCCGCGTGCGCTCGCTACCCTCCTCGAGCGCGCGGGTGAACAGCGCGAGGATCGGCGCATCGTATTCACCGGCGTCGGGAACCGGCTTCGGCACCAGCCGCCGCGCGTCCAGGACCGCCGCGAGCTGCCACGCCAGCTCGGCGCTGTTGGGATAGTCCTGAAGCTTGGATTCTGCCCAAGCGAAGACCTCGGCGTAGGACTTTTCGTCAAACATCGCGTCCATCTCGCGGACGATCCCGGCGATCTCATCCGCCGAAGGCTCCTCCTGAAAGGAGAGCAGCGCGTCCGTGGTGATGCCCAGCAGCCGGGCGACCGGCTTGAGCAGCGCGATGTCCGGCAGGCACTTTCCGTTTTCCCACTTGTTGACGGCCGACGCCGTCACGCCGAGGCGGCGGGCCATCTCTTCCTGCGTGAGGTTTCGGGCACGCCGGTATTTTCGGATCACTTCGCCGATTGACATGGCTTACGCTCCTTTGCATTCATTTCAAGCGAATTTGGAAAATCTGAAGCGAATTTGGAAACGCCGGCGTGGGGTTTCCTCGGTCGCCCGCATCCATTGTAACAAAAAAACGCCGAAGGCGCAATGGAGCCTTCGGCATGGAGGCGGCGGGAGAATATGAGCATCGCTCAATAGTAGCGCACGGACACGCGCTTGCCCATCTGCTCGAGGCTCTTGGAGAGGCGGTCGATCAGCTGGAACTTCGCGCCGAACGCCAGCGAGAGCTTCGGGTTCTGATGGGCCGGGTTCATCGCGCAGCCGACGAAGAAGTTGATGTCCGTCGCGCGGTCGAACAGCTCGCGGGCGATGCGGGACGCGCCGTCGCGCCCGCGCTCCCACGACGCGGTCAACTGCGTGCCGGAGAGGTACTCGTCGGCGTACTCGAGCACGCGCGAGATCGTGACCACGGCCTCCGTCGCCAAATCGACGCCGGGCAGGTTGTAGATGGGCGGCAGGTCGCATCCGGCGTAATCGAGCGACGCGGTCAGCTCGCTGCCCAGATAGCGCGCGGCGATCCGGTTCGTCGTGCCGCCGCAGACGATCTTCGCGCCCTCCTGCGAAAAGAACTCGCCCAGCATCAGCTCGTCCAGCCCCTTGGACGACGGCGGGCCGATCATCAGGTTCGCCACGCGGGGACGGCAGAGCCGGAGCACCGCCACGGAGGTGTCGTCGCCCGGGCGGCCGCGGTAGAGGCGGTTGCACTCCGAGGCGAGCATCCGCGCGATCTGCTTGGCCGTCAGGTCGGCGGAATAGTGGTCCTCGAGGAATCGGATGATGTTTTCGCGCTCCCAGCCGAAGGCGTACTCCTCGCCGATGCCGGCGTAGATCGCGCCGTCGCTCATCACGACGAGCACGTCGTTTTCCTCGGCGTCGAAGCGGCTCTCGTAGATCTTCTTGCCCTCGATCATGCGCGGCGCGTAGACGAAATCGTAGTTCTTCCCGCCGCGCAGCACCACGGTGTGCGGGTTGTCGAACCGCGTCAGCTCCACATGGCGCTGGTCGCGGATCTTGACGATGGTGAACGTCGAATAGGCGATCTTGCGCACGCTGCACTCCGGCAGCGTGCGGACGATGGTGTTGACGCAGTCCTCGACGGACATGCCGCCGGCGCTCATCGTCGCGAGGATCTGCGAGGTGAGGGTTGCGAGGATGTTCGCCTTGACGCCGCTGCCCAGCCCGTCGGCGAGCACGCAGATGGTGGTATCGTCGCCGGAGGCGAACACCACGCGGTCGCCGCAGAGCTGCTCGCCGGCCTTGATCAGGCTGATGTAGCCGGAGTCGATGTAGAGGTCATTCGTCATCCTGAATCGCCTCCTTGAGCTTGACCAGCATGACCTTCGTCTCGGCCGTCGTCTCGCCCAGTATGGACGCGATGTTCTGCACCACGCGCATCTGCCGCTCGATCAGCTGGTCGGCCGCCTCGAGCGTGTTGTCCACGACCTCGCGCGAATGGCGCTCGGCCTTCTCGCGCAAATAGGGCAGGCACATCTCCATCTGCGCCTTGCCCTGGCAGATCGCCGCCGCCATCTCGCGGCAGGTCGGATAGCCGCAGCAGCCGCAGTTCAGCGCAAGCTCTGCCGTGTGCTTGTTGAGCCGCGCAAGCACGCGCTGGATCTCGTCCTCCTCGGGCAGCGCGCGAGAGACCGGCTGGGGCAGGTGCAGCTTGCCGACCGGCAGCGGCGTTGTGATGCCGTAGTCGTTTTCGCCGGCGTAGGAGTTGATGACCACCGTGCCGCCGACGCGGTTCTCATAGCGGTTGCGGCGGATGGCGGGGCCGTTGACGCAGCTGCCCTCGCAGGCGGTCATCTCCAGAAAGACCCCGGACACGCGCCCCTGCTGGAGCTCGTCCAGCGCGGCGATGCAGTCGCCCACGCCGTCGACGGACACGCGGTTCCAGCCCGGCTCGCGCGTCATCGATTTCACGATGCCGTCCTGCCGCGGATAGCGCCGCGCGCGGTATCCGCCGCGCATCGTCTGGATGCCGCGGTTGGGCGGCACGACGCCGGCCTCGTGCATCCAGTTCTTGACCTCGTTGAACAACAGCACCGCGTCGCAGCAGCCGGTGTCCAGTGCCTCGGCCTCCTTGGCGTAGCACGGCCCGATGAACACGACGAACGCGCCCGGGTTCTGCTCGCGCAGCAGGCGGCAGTGCACCTCCATCGGCGACTGCACCGGCGCCAGATACTTGAGCATTTCGGGATAATACTTCTGAATCAGCAGGTTGATCGGCGGGCAGCTCGACGAGATCAGCACGTCCGTCTCGCCCGAGGCCATGATCTTTTCGTACTCGCGGCTGACGATCTCCGCGCCGATGGCGGTCTCCTGCGCGTCGGCAAAGCCGAGCTGGATCAGCCCTTCGCGCAGGTCCTCGATGGAGCCGACGTCGAAGTCGGCGATGAACGACGGCGCCACGCTGGCGACGACCCTGCGCCCGGCGCGGATCTGGCGGCGGATGCGCTCGACCTCGCCGCGATCCTCGTTCTGGCCGTGGCGCGGACAGGCGACGATGCACTCGCCGCACTGGATGCACTCGTCGTCGATGATCTCGGCATGGCCGTCCGAATAGCGGATCGCCTTGATGAGACAGTTTCGGATGCACTTGTAGCAGTCGCGGCAGTTGACTTCGCTCAGATGGATGACCTGAACCATTGCGCTTCCCTCCCGTGTCCGCGCCGCGGCGCGAAGATGATTGAGAGTATGAAAAAATGCAGATCAGCCGGAGGCCGGCCGGCCTTCGGCTGAAGCGGAGTGAGGGAAATCCTGCGAAAGAATCTGGTTCAGACCTTCGCGAGAATCTCGTTGTTGAACAGTTCGTCGGCCGCCTCGGGCGCGATGGTGTGCGTCGTGCCGTCGATCGTCACGCAGACGCCCTCGCCGCAGTGGCCCATGCAGAATTTTCCGCCCAGCTCGACCTTGTCGGCCAGATTGTGCTCGGCGACGAGCTCCTTGAAGCGGTCCACGACGCGCTTCGATCCCAGCAGATGGCAGGTGCTGCCGACACAGATGGTAACCTTCATTTCAATCCATTCCTTTCCGATGTATTCTGAACGTGCCTGTGCCTCTATCATATCATATGTCCCGTGAAAATGCAAGGTGCGCGCGCCCGCGGCCTGCCGGGATTGCGCCGCGCCCCGTGCGCCGCGGCCCATGAAAAACGCTTCATTATATAATAGGGCGGCCGTTGGGCTGCGGGGGAACTTTTCGCCGGATGCATGGATTCAGGTGGTTTTCCGCTGAATTTTTGGCTTTTTTGCGCGATTTATTCCAGACAGGCAGGATTGAGGAAAAGTTGGCGAAATAAAGCCAAGAGGGGAAGGGCTTTGCGGTAAAATTGAAAGCCCTTTGTAGGATAGGAGGTGTAATCCGGATATTCAATTATGGGAGGAGAAACAATGGCAGAAACATATGGGTATGTGCGCGTATCGACAAAGGATCAAAATGAAGACAGACAAATTATCGCCATGGAGCAGTTCGGCGTCGAGAGGAAAAATATCTTTCTCGACAAGCAGTCCGGAAAGGACTTTAACCGGCCGCGATACCGCAGAATGATCAAAAGCATCCGCGAGGGCGACGTGGTGGTCATCAAGAGCATAGACCGTCTCGGCCGCAGTTATGAGGAAATCCTCGAACAGTGGCGCCTGATTACGAAGCAGAAAAAGGCGGCCGTGGTGGTGCTCGACATGCCGCTGCTGGACACCCGCCAGAGCCGCAGCCTGATTGGCACGCTGATTGCCGATCTCGTGTTGCAGCTGCTCTCCTATGTCGCCCAGACGGAGCGCGAATTCATCCGCCAGCGGCAGGCAGAGGGCATCGCCGCCGCCAAAAAGCGGGGCGTCCGCTTCGGTGCGCAGCCCAAGCAGCGTCCGGAAAACTTTGGCGAATGCCTGGCCGCATGGAAAAACGGCGCGATCTCGGCGCGCGAGGCGGGACGCCGGCTTCATGTCTCCCACAAGACCTTTCTGCGATGGGCGCAGGAAGAGACACAAAATATGTTATGCATGGATTAAGTTTCCAGCCAAAATGGCGCATGGTGTAGGATTCGCGCACCACATAAACCATGTGCCGACTCCTCTTAACCTACCCCCTCTACGAAACGCTCACTGCACAGTTCTCATTGCTTTAGCAATTATAACATAATTGGTTCGTAAAGTCTACAATTTTCCCCATCTGCAGCTCACTCTGGATCCGCGGAGGACGAAATGGTTCGCCGCGGATCGCAGCCGTTCCATTCGGGACAATTCGCCGAAATCGATCGATCCGGCGGCGCAAGTCATTCGGCCCGAGGCGCAATGGCGCCGGGCCGCCAGAGGAGGATGCAGAGTATGAAATTGAAAAAGCTGCTTGCCCTAGCGCTCATGCTGACACTGGTTTTGTCGAGTATGAGTTTCTTTGCGCTTGCGGAGGAGACCGCCGAACCTGTGGCGGAGCCGGCGGCGCAAACGGAAACGCCTGCGCCGACTCCCGATCAGACGCCGGTTCAGACGCGGCAGACCGGGCCGGATGCCGTCCAGACCTCGCTTGCTTCGGAAGAGCCTGAGGAAACGGAGGAACCCGAGGTTTCCGTGACGCCGGAGGTTTCTGTAGAACCCGAGGTTTCCGTGACGCCGGAGGTTTCTGTAGAGCCCGAGGTTTCCGTGACGCCGGAGGTCTCCGAGGAGCCCGAGGTTTCCGCGACGTCCGAGGTCTCTGAAGAACCCGAGGCCTCTGAGGAGCCGCAGGGCACCCATACCGCGGAGCCGACGAACGGCGCTTCGACGCCGCTGCCCAGCGCGTCCGCGACCGCTCCGGCCGCAACCTCCGAGATTGTCATTCCCGGTTCGGAAACCGAGATCCCCGAGGTGACGCTCTCGCCCACGGAGGATCCGTTCGTTTCGGCCTATGCGTACATCCCTGCGGGCACGGCGCTGTATGCCGACCGCGGCCGCGAGCAGAAGCTCGGCACGGTGACCGCCGATTGCGCGATGGTCGCCGTGGAGGCCGCTGCCTATGGAAGCGGCAGCCTGTACGAAGTCTATTTTGATACCGATGAAACCCGCGATGCGGGCGAACCCGAGCGCGCGTACTTCTACGCTTCGTCCCTTGAGCGCCCTGACCGCGCGGAGACGGAGGCGCTCATCGCCTCGCGCGCCAGCTATCACACCGTGGATGGCATCCGCGTGTTCACGGCCGAGTTTGAATACGAACCGCAGCCGACCGAGATCCCGGCGCCCGAAGGCTCCTGCATCCGTGCGGACGGCGTCAACCTGCGCGCCGAACCCGACGTTGCCTCCGAAGCGCTGGCGCAGCTCGCGGCGAACACCCCCGTCGAAGTGATCGGCCAGACCGTCAATGCCGGGGGCGAGGCGTGGCTGCTCGTGAATGTGGACGGCCAGACCGGCTACGTCCGCGCAGATCTCGTCTCCGTCGTGGGCGAAGTCCCGTCGCTCGACGAGCCGGAAGAGACGCCGGAGCCGGAGGAGACGCCGGTGCCCTCCGAAAGCCCGCTGCCGACGGAAGCCCCTCTGCCCACAGAGGAGCCCCTGCCCACGGAAGAACCCCTTCCGACGGAAGCTCCCCTGCCGTCTGAAACGCCCCTGCCCACCCAGGCGCCCGAGCGCAAGGTGAGCGTGACCGTCAGCCGCGATACCGAGGAACTTCAGCTCGGCAGCGTCATCACGCTGACCGCAGCGCTGGAGGGCTACGAGGGCGTGGAATATACCTGCTGCTGGCAGTACGCCGCCGCCGACCGCGATGGCAACATCGTCGGCGAATGGCAGGACGCCCAGTCCGGCACGCTGACGATGTCCTATGAGCTGACCGCAGAAAATCTGCTCACTGCATGGCGAATGAGCGTGACGGTGGTTGAGCCGGCTCCGGAAGCGGAGCCGGCCGTGGAAGCGGAAGCCGAGCCGGTTCAGGAAGTGCTCGAATAAACGCGCATCAGCAGACAGGAAGGAGATTGTGAACCATGAGAAACGGCTTGAAGAGAATTATGGCGATTCTCATTGCCACGCTCATATTGCTCGGGGCGCTGCCTGCGAGCGCGTTGGAAACGGAGAGTTCGAATGTCGTCGTTCCCGGCATCGATTTGGCCAGTGAGCTTGATTCAGCGGATCAACCCGCCGTGATTGCCGGGGAAGTGGACATTGCAGACGGCGCTGAGATAACGCTCACGGTAGAAGACGAGGTGACGGTTCGCAGTGTTGCTGAAGATCGAAACTCAGATAGAAACCATCAAGAACGATGGAGTAGCAGCGATGCAACAATAGCAGCTGTAGTTGGACAGCATGATAGCGCGTACTCTTATGCTCAGACCAATGCCACCATCACGGCCGTTGCGCCGGGAGCAGCGACCATTACGCATCACTATTGGACGAGAACTTCTAATGGTTGGGGCTATACTTGGAGCGAACAGACGGAAACCATCACCGTGAACGTCCAACCGGCGCCGCAGCCCTGTACCGTAACCTTTAACGTAGGTGCAGCCGCTGAAGGTGGAGTGACGGCTCCTGATCCCATCGTCGTTATGGAGAATCAGACCGTTCCCAGCCTCCCGACGCTGGAGTGGAGAGACGAGTCGGGCGAAATTGTAATGATTTTCGCGGGCTGGTATTCTAACGAAGGCCTCACGACAGAATTCACCGAGAACACGCCGGTTACTGGCGATATAACGCTGTATGCACGCTGGGTTGAAGAGGATACGGATGGCTTCTACTATGTGAATTTCTACAGTCAGGACGCCCAAACCGTACATTTGACCATGGCTGTGACGGAAGGCCGGACCGTTGGCGAGCCTGACGGCCCCGTTCTAACCGATAAGGTGTTTGTCGGTTGGTCCATGACCCAGCAGGGAACCAGCCCCGCTGATGCGCTGGATGCCTTTGATTTCTACGCGCCTGTCAGTGATGTGGCTGTTGACGGCACGCTGAACCTGTACGCCTGGTATGCGGATGCCATTGAGGTGCGCTTCGTGGCCAACGGCGGCACGGCGGTGCCCACGCAGACCATTGCCACTGGCTCTACGGCGACTAAGCCGACCACGACCCGCACGGGCTACACTTTCCTGGGTTGGTCTACGGATGCTGAAACCTTTGAGCCATTCAATTTCGCCACGCCTCTCGCGGAGGATACCACCCTCTACGCTTTCTGGGAGGCAAACATGGTGCGTGTGACCCTGGTCTATATGTACGAGAACGCAAATGACGATGGCTATTCCCCGGCGGGATACAGCGAAACCGTCTATGCGCCGGCAGGCAGCTACGTCTCCATTGAGCAGAAAGGCAATATCACCAACACCCGGGCTACCCACGATGTTCGCTACGCCGATTCCGACGGCGGCGAGCTCAGGGGCTATGCCAAGACTAGCGAGACCGGTGGAAGCAATGCCATCATCGAAGATGTGCGGGGCAGTTACTTCCAGTACCACTCCGCCACCAATAATCGCTTGGTGATGCCCAACGGATCGACTGTGGTGCTGGTGTACTATAACCGGGCTCGGATCACTCTGAATTTCGACTATGATCAGAACAATGCCCGAGGCTCCATCGACTATGAAGACCTGATTTCTGCGGCGAACAGGGATAAGTATCAGGTATCTTATACCCAGATCAGTGCTACCCATTTCACCTATTCCTTCACGGCCAAGTACGGTCAGGACATTACTGCTGTATGGCCCCAGCCCGCTTGGGTGAGAAACAGCAATGGGAATACGCCATCTTATAGTGATTGGAGTGGGACGTACACTTTCTATGCATGGGAACGTCCGGATGACGAGGCTCAGTCGTCTA
>DVJL01000095.1 GCA_018716805.1 Candidatus Faecivicinus avistercoris
CCTGCTGATCTGTCAACCGCGGCAGAAATAAAAGCGAAACAATTTTGCAATCATCTGTGGCTTCGCTCAAATATTCACACACAATTAAACGAAATTCCGCCACAATTCGCCGCAATAAAAATGGGCCCGGACCTCTGTCCGAACCCAAATGGCGCCGCTTTTCAGCGGTCATTGCGCTTTTTCATGAAGCTGGGGACATCCGGCGTGAACCCGCGGCGGGACTGCGTGCGGCTCTCCTGATAGTCGTCCTGATAGACGCGCGGGCGGCGCTGCTGCGTACTGCTGCTGCGGCGCTCCGGCTGATACGGCTCATCGCTCTCGCGGACGCGCTCGCGCACCGGCGCGGACGACGCGCGCGGACGGCGCTCGAAGATCGGCGAAATCGGCTCGTCGTCCTCATAGCTGCGCGACGCCGTGCGCTCCCTGCGCTCCTCTGCGGGCGCTTCCTCCGGCTGCCGTTCCTGACGCGCTTCGTAACCCGGCGCGTTCGATCCCGGCGCCGCCTTCGGCTGCTCGTTGACCGGGGTCTTTTCAAAGCCCGTGGCGATGACGGTGATCTTGACCTCATCGGTGAGCTGCTCGTCGGTGCCGGTACCGAAGATGATGTTCGCCTCCGGATCGGCCGCGGCGGTGATGAGCTGCGCAGCCTCGTTGATGTCGAGGATCGACATGTCCGGACCGCCGGTGATGTTGATGAGCACCGCGCGGGCGCCGTCGATGGAGGTCTCGAGCATCGGGCTGGAGATGGCCTGCTTCGCGGCGTCGACCATGCGGTTCTCGCCCTTGCCAATGCCGATGCCCATGTGCGCCAGGCCGCGCGACTGCATGACCGTGCGGACGTCGGCGAAGTCGAGGTTGATCAGCGACGGCACCGCAATCAGGTCGGAGATGCCCTGAATGCCCTGACGGAGCGTGTCGTCCGCGATGCGGAACGCCTCGATCATCGTCGTGCCCTTGGTGACCACGCTCAGCAGGCGGTCGTTCGGGACGACGACCAGCGTGTCCACGCTCGCCTTCAGGCGCTCGATGCCGGCCTCGGCGTTCTTCATGCGCTGGCGGCCTTCAAACAGGAACGGCTTCGAGACGACGCCGATGGTCAGAATGCCCTGCTCGCGCGCGATCTCCGCGATGACGGGCGCCGCGCCCGTGCCGGTGCCGCCGCCCATGCCGCAGGTGACAAACACGAGGTCGGAGCCCTTGACGGTCTTGGCGATCTCCTCGCGGCTCTCCTCGGCGGCGCGCTGGCCGACTTCGGGATTCGCGCCCGCGCCCAGACCCTTGGTCAGCTTATCGCCAATCTGGATCTTCACCGGCGCCTTGGAAAGCGCCAGCGCCTGGCTGTCGGTATTGATCGCAATGAACTCGACGCCCTTCAGGTCGGCTTCCACCATGCGGTTGACCGCATTGGTGCCCGCACCGCCGACGCCGATGACGCGAATCGCAGCGGAATTCATATTGTTATCCTGTTCCATTCCTTCGAACTCAAGCACAAGGCATCCCCCTCGTCAACGTAGTATATTGTAGTTTATTCTGCATTTCGTCCCCGGAAAAAATTCCGAACCTTGCTCAGGACCGGCGCATCGCCGTCCTCGTGCTGTTCGATGGAGTCGAAGATCAGATCTGCCAACCCCAGCGCCGAAGCGAATACAGGACTGTTCAACTTCGCGGTTTTGACCGCCGCGACCTTGACCGGACGACCGATCCGCGCCGAGAGATACTCCCTCGCCCCGCGCATCAGCGCCAATCCGCCGCCTGTCAAATAGACCTGCGACCGAGCGCCCAGATAGCCGGCGGCATCGTTGTTGATCGTCAATTCGATCATCTCCATCAGCTCGCCCACGCTGCGCTCGACGATGTCCTGCACCATCTCCCTGGGAAACGTCATCCGGCGCCCGGATTCGTCATAGACTTCCGAAAAGGAATCGCGGTCGAATTCGTCAGGGTTGAATACGTAATTTCGCTTGATCTGTTCCGCAGCGCGCATGGAGATGCGCAGCTCCGTCGCCAGATCCGCAGCGACATGCCCGCCGCCGCGCGGGAGCATCGCGTGGTAGATGATCGCGTCCCCTTCGACGACGCTGACCTCGGTGTTGAGGTAGCCGCAGTCGATCAGAAGGGCCGTGCGGTCGCGGTCGTCCAGCGGAAGCAGAAGCAGGCTCTCGCCCAGCGACGGAGAGAGGAAGCCGAGGATCGCGATGTCCAGCACGCGCAGCATCTCGCTGACGTCCTCGATGAACATCGACTCGGCCACGATAAACGCAACCTGCGCGCGCAGGCGGTTGCCACGCCCTCCCGGCGCCATCGTCTTCTTGCCTCCATCGACGATGTACCACGCGGGCGAGCGGTGCAGCACCATGCACCCGCCGCCGGCCAACTGCAGTTTGTCCGCCGCAAGATCCTGCACGGCGTCCACGACCGATTCGTCGATCACGCCCTCCGGCGCCTCAACCTCGGCCTCGCTGACGCGGACGTGAATGTACTCACCCGGTATGCCGACGTAGATCTCGCGCACCTTTGTCCCCGCCTCGAGTTCGGCCGCCGCAATCGAATCGCGCACGCGCTGAACCATCTGCCGGGGGGTGTTCCAATCGCCCTCGGAATAGCCATCGTATGGAACCGTGCCCGATCCGACGATGTTGAGCCTGTCCAGCCCGCTGTTCTGCGCGATCACCGTCACGATCTTCGAGGTTCCAAACTCGATGGCAGCTATCTGTCTTTTCATGTCCCTGACCGACCACCTTGCTCTTCAGTGCACAGTAACACCTACATAAGTGTATTATACATGGATTTTGAGGCGGATGCAAACGCGAAACGGCCAAAAAACGCGATTTTCCGAATATGTCAAAATACTTTCAAAATCCGGTCGACCTGCCGTCACAGATCGTGTTAATTCCATAATCGAAACTTATTCTTCCGCAGCGGGTTCGTCCGGCCGGTAGTCGGCCTTGCTGCCGCTGGAGACGTCGAGCGTGCCGCCCGCCTGCCCGCGCGATTGCAGATCGTCCACGGCCGAACACATCCAGAGGATCTTTCCCTCCATGTCGTTCGCATCGCCGAGCAGCACGCGGATGCCCGACCGCGTCGTCAGCGTGAGGTTGAACACGTCCGAGAGGTTCAGCTCCGAGACATATCCGAACGCGCCTTGCGACCGAATGGCTTCGAGCACCGCCTTCATCGCCGCGAGCTTTTCCTCCGGCGCCGAAATGCGCCCGCCGATGCGGTAGGCGCCGCCCTCCAGCCCGGTGATGTAGACGCCCGCATCCTCCGGCACGGTGTCGACGGCCTCGATGACGTAGCCGTCGGCGTCCATGACGAGCAGGCGCGCACCGCTCAGAACCATGGCGTCGCGCGTCCGCTCGCGGGCAATGAGCGTCACGGTGTTCGGATAGCGCACCTCCACGCCGTCGAGCGCAAAGCGCCCCGTGGATTCGAGCGAGCGCCTCAGAGAATCCTCGTCGACCGACCGGATCGATCCGCCCATCTCCAGCCCGGACGCGCGGATCACCTCGTCGCGCAGGTCGTCCGAAACGCCCGCGACAGCCACATTGCGCACCACGAACACCCGCCCCAGCAGCGCAAACACCGCCGCCGTCACCAGTACGGCGGCGGCAACGGCGATCAGCAGGCGCTTTGAACGCGCCGAAATCCTGCGCATATTGCCTCCCCTCCCGCGGAATCAGCCGCGCGCGGCAGAGATGTTCATCAGCACGGCGACGCCGCACATCAGAATGGAAATGGACGTTCCGCCTGAGCTGAAAAACGGCAGCGGAAGCCCCGTCGTCGGCATCAGTCCGATCACGACCGCGACGTTCATCACGCACTGGACGCCGATCATGCACGTAATGCCGCCGGCCAGCAGGCTGCCGAAGCGGTCCTCGCAGCGAATCGCCACCCGGAGGCCGAAGAACACAAGCGCCGCAAACAGCGCGAGCACCGACAGGCAGCCGACCAACCCCAAATCCTCGCCGACCACGGCAAAGATAAAATCGGACTCCGGATAGGGCAGGAAGGCGTACTTCTGGCGGCCCATGCCGAGCCCCATGCCGAACAGCCCACCCGATCCAAACGCCATCAGCGACTGCGAGAGCTGATAGCCCTCGTTCGTCAGGTACGCGAAGGGATCGCGAAACGACATCAGCCGCGCCCGCCGGTAGTCCGCCGACAGCGCATAGAACGTCCCCAGCGCCAGCCCCGCCACGCCGATCGCCCCCAAATGGCGCCACCGGGCGCCCGCGATCATCACCATGACCGCCGAGACGATCAGTATGCTGCCCGCCGTGGACAGGTTGGGCTGCAGGAGGATCAGCAAAAACATCGCGCCCGGAATGACGAACATCGGCACGAGTCCCGTGAAAAACCGGCCCAAATCGCGATTTTTCATGCTCAGCGCGCGCGCCAGAAACAGTATCGACGCGTACTTCGCAAGTTCCGACGGTTGAAAGCTGACCGGTCCCAGCCGAAGCCAGCGCCTTGAGCCGTTGAGCATCCGCCCGATTCCCGGAATCGCCACCAGAATCAGCAGCACAAAGCTGGCCGCTAACAGCGTAAGGCAGATCTGAGGCTTTGCCAGCACGCGATAGTCGATCCTCAGGATAACCGCCATGCCTACAAAACCCACGGCAATTCCCACCAGCTGGGAATAGACCTCGGCGAGCGGGCTTCCGCTGTCCTGCGCATTGTAAAAGCTCGCCGCGTAGAGCACTAGAAGGCCGGAAGCCAACAGCAGAAGGAACGTCACAAGCAGCCCTTTGTCAACAGACCAAGTTCCGACTAAGTTCGGTATTTTTATGTACTTTGTTCGGTTTTGGTGCGATCCTTCCACAACCGTCAGTCTGTTTTCGTCTTTTCCTCTCTCAGCCGCGATTCTGTTTCCCCTTTTTCTCTCCTTTGCCCCGAGCAATGCCCGGAGGGTCAAGCCCGGCGCCCCTCCAGCTGCCGGACGATCTCCTTGAACACCCGGCCGCGCTCCTCGTAGTCGCTGAACATGTCGAAGCTCGCGCAGCTGGGCGACAGGAGGACGTTGCCTCCCGCCTCGGCCAGCTCAAACGCCCGGCGAACGGTGGCTTCAAAGTCGGTGCCGCAGCGCTCGTAGGCTGGATAGCCGCATCGATCAAGCGTCTGCGAAATCTGCTCGGCCGTCGCTCCGATGAGTACGATGTGCGAAATCGGGCACTTTTTGATCTCCTCGACCAGCGGCGTAAAGTCGCAATGCTTGTCGTATCCGCCGAGGATCAGCACCGTAGGCTTGCGCATCGCGCGGACGGCCTGAATGGTCGAATCGACATTCGTGCCCTTGGAATCGTTGATGAATCGCACGCCGTCGAGCTCGCGGACAAATTCAATCCGATGCTCGACCCCCTGGAAGGTGCGCAGCGTATGGCGGATCACCGGCGCGGGCACGCCGCAGACCGAGGCCATCGCCGTCGCCGCGAGGGCGTTTTTCAGGTTGTGCTCGCCGGGAATGGCGATCTCCTCCACCTCGCAGACCGGCTTGAAGGCGTCCGCCTCACCGAACACGACCTTGCCATCGCTGACAAACGCGCCATACGGCACGGGATTGCGCGACGAAAACCACACCACCCGGCCGCGCACCCGCGAAGCCATGTCCTTCGTGATGGGATCGTCGTAGTTCAGCACGACGAAATCGTCCTCGCCGCAGTTCATGAACACGCGCTCCTTCAGCGCGATGTAGCGCTCCATGGTCTTGTGGCGGTCCATGTGATCCTCGGAGATGTTCAGCACCGCTGCCACGGCGGGATGGAACTGCGAAGCCGTTTCCATCATAAACGACGAGATCTCGCAAACGGTCACGTCGCCGGGGCGCATCTTCGGCACTGCGGCGGAATACGGCGCGCCGATATTGCCGACCACCCACGTCGTCCGTCCGGCGTTTCGGAAGATCTCGCCGGCGAGCGTCGTTGTGGTCGTCTTGCCGTTCGTGCCGGTCACCGCCAGCAAAAGCCCGGTGGACTCGCGGTAGGCGTATTCCACCTCGCCGGCGACTTCAATGCCCAGCTCTCCCGCGCGCACGATGGCCGGATGCTCAATGCGAATGCCCGGACTGACGACCAGCAGGTCCAGCCCTTCGAGATGGTCCTCCGGATGCGGCTCGCCGAGCAGCAGCTGCGCGCCCTCGCGCTCCAGCTCGTCCAGCGCGCCCGCAAACGCCTCGCGCGGCTTGGCGTCGCACGCCACAACACTGGCGCCGCGCAGCAACAGCAGCCGCGCCGCGGCGATCCCGCTGCGCGCCATGCCCAGCACCATCGCCCTGTTGACCTTCATGGAAAATCCCTCCTCGTCGGTTCCTTTCAAGGGACGCACGCCCGACGGCAAGCGGAGGCGGCCGCAAAGGCCGCCCGTGCGTCAAAATTAGAATCAGGCGACAAATCCCAGCAGCGAAATCAGGCACAAGCAGACCGTGACGATATAGTACATGGTCACGACCTTCGTCTCCGGCATGCCGCTGAGTTCAAAGTGATGGTGCAGCGGCGCCATCTTGAAGATGCGCTTGCCGTGCGTCGCCCGGAAGTAGGCAAACTGAATGATGTCCGAAAGGCTCGAAACGAACATCGCCAGCGCGATGATCGGCAGAAGCAGCGAAAGCCGCGTCACCAGCACCGTGCCCATCAGCGCGCCGCCGATGAAGAACGAGCCGACGTCGCCCATGAACACGCGCGCGGGATAGGAATTGTAGCGCAAAAAGCCCATCAGCGCGCCCGCCATGGCTCCGGAGAAGATCGCGACGTTGAGCAGGTTGGAGGCGTTGTCCGGATTCGCCGCCGCCAGCGCCACGCCGATCAGCGCCATCGTGGCGAAGTCGAACAGCGAGCAGCCGCCGCAGAGCCCGTCCAGCCCGTCGAGCAGGTTGGCGGAATTGACCGTCCCCACCAGCACGAACATCATCACCGGAATGTAGAACCATCCGAGATCCCATTCGACATTCAAAAACGGCACGGTCAGGCTCGATCCGATCAGCGGATGGAAGTACGCCCACAGCGACAGTCCCAGCGCGATTACAATTTGCGGAATCAGCTTCTGCTTGGGCGTCAGCCCCAGCGACCGGTGCAGCTTGACCTTGATAAAGTCGTCCACAAAGCCTATCAGGCCGAAACCCAGCGCGCTAACCAGCACGATCAGCAGAAAGTCAAACCGCGAATCGTTGTACGCAAAGGCGATCGACGCGATGATGGCCGGAATGGCGAAGATCAGCCCGCCCATCGTCGGCGTTCCCTGCTTCTTCTTGTGGGACTGCGGTCCCAGGTCGTAGATGGTCTGGCCGAATTTCAGCTTCTTCAGCCACGGAACGATGATCGGCCCGAACACGAGCGACATGGCAAACGCGGCGATGATCGTCCAAATGAGTCTCTGCATCTTCTGTTCCCTCCGATAATGATGGCGTTGCGGCGGTCAATCCGCGATCTCCCTGAGCAGTTCGGCGACGACAATCTTTTCATCAAACGGATATTTGACGCCGTTGATCTCCTGATACGTCTCGTGGCCCTTGCCGGCCAGCACGATCACGTCGCTGGGCTGCGCGTGCTGAAGCGCATAGCGAATCGCCTCTCGCCGGTTGTCGATCACGACGTATTCGCAGCCCGTGTGGCGAATGCCCTCCTCGATCTGGTCGAGGATCGCCATGGGATCCTCGTTGCGCGGGTTGTCGCTGGTCAGGATGCAGAAATCCGCCAGCTCGCCCGCGATCTCACCCATGACCGGCCGCTTCGCCGCGTCCCGGTTGCCGCCGCAGCCGAACAGCGCGATCATGCGTCCCTTGGCCGTCTGGCGCACCGCCTTGAGGATGTTCTCCAAGCTGTCCGGCGAATGCGCATAGTCGAGGATCACGCGGTAGGGCGTGCCCGTCTCCAGCAGCTCGATGCGCCCCGGTACGGCGCGCACGTCCTCCAGCCCGCGCCGGATCGCCTCAGGGCCGACGCCCGCGCAGATGCAGACGCCCGCCGCCAGCAGGGCGTTGTAGACGTTGAAAATGCCCGCCAGCTTGAGCGATACCGACACGCGGAACTGCTTGTGCCACGTCATCAGGAAGCTGCAGCCGCGCTCGGAGATCTCGATGTCGTTGGCGTAGACGTCGCTCGACGCCCGGATGCCGATGCGCAGCGCCTCGCGGCCGAGCGACCGGATGCCCTCCGCGACGCGCTCGTCGTCGACGTTGTAGACGATGTTCTCCACCATGTCCGGCTCGAAGAAGCGCATCTTCGCCGCAAAATAGGCGTCCATGTCCTTGAAATAGTCGAGGTGATCCTGCGAGAAATTGGTGAACGCGCCGATGTCAAACTTGACGCCCGCCAGCCGGCGCATCGCCAGCGCATGCGCGGAGACCTCCATCACCACGCCCTCGCATCCCGCCTGCTCCATGCGGTGAAGCAGCGTCTGCGTGACGATCGGATCCGGCGTCGTCAGGTTCGCCGGGATGACCTCCTCGCCGATCATCGAGCAGACGGTACCGATCAATCCGGTCTTCTTTCCCGCCTCCTCGAGGATCGACTTAATCAGAAAGCTGGAGGTCGTCTTGCCCTTCGTGCCCGTGATGCCGATCAGCAGCATCTTCCTCGAGGGATTGCCGAAAAATTCGGAAGCGGCATATGAAATGGCCATGCGCACATCCTCCACGACGACCTGCGGCACGTCGATGGGCAGCACGCGCTCGACGACCAGCGCCACGGCGCCGTTTTTAACGGCCTGCGGCGCAAAATCGTGAGCGTCCATTCTCAGCCCCGGCGTGCAGAAGAACAGCGCACCCGGGCTGACCTCCCGAGAATCGGCGCACAGCGCGAGGATCTCCGTATCCTCATTCCCGATTATGCGAACCTCGCCGGGTATGGCTCCGGCCAGCGCTTTCAGCTTCATTCAGCATCCCCCTGTAATCTTATTCTGTCCCCAGGTCAGGGCGGTTCAAATGTCACGACGATCTCCGCGGTCGGATAGACCTCCTCGCCGGCAGCCGGCTGCTGCGAAACGGCGATGCCTCCGCCCGAAACGCGCATCTCCAACCCATACGCGCGCAGCAGGCGGTTCGCCTCCAGCACGGACAGGCCGGTCACATCGGGCACCTGAACCCTACCATTATCCTCCACAGACGTCCTGTTGTCAACATATAGCATGACCAAAGATCCGGCCTGGATTCTCGCACCCGCGGCGGGCAGCTGGCCGATCACCGCATCGCCCGCGCCGTCGGACACGGGTTCAAGCCCCGCATCCTCGAGCGCCTGCTCCGCCTCGTCGAGCGTCATGCCCGATACGTCCGGCACCTCGACCTCCTCGACCGGCTCCGCATCTGCCTCCGGCGCAACGCCGAGATAGGCGAGCGATTTCTCCAGAATGTCGCGCGCAAACGGCGCGGCGGTCTGCGAACCATAGTCGATCGCGACGTCGGCCTCCTCGACGATCACCAGCAGGGCGATCTGCGGGTCGTCCGCCGGCGCGAACCCCAGAAACGAGCCGATGTGCTTGTCGCTGGAAACCACGCCGTCCACGTAGATCTGCGCCGTTCCCGTCTTGCCGCCGATGCGGTAGCCGGGAATGTAGGCGTTCTTGCCGCCGCCCTCGGAGACCACGCGCTCGAGCAGATCCCGCATCGTCGCCGACGTCTCCTCCGAGATGGGATGGCCCAGCGTCACCGGTTCGGCGCGCATGATCGTCTCGCCGTCGCCATCCACGATTTCGCCGACGACGTACGGCTGCATCAGGTTGCCGCCGTTGATGACGGCGCACGCGGCGGTTAGCATCTGAATCGGCGTGACGGCGACCGACTGCCCGAACGCAATGCGCGCCAGATCCACGCGCTTGACCGTGCTCTCCGAAATGACGATGCCGCTCGCCTCGCCGGGAATGTCCACGCCCGTCTCGGAGCCGATGCCAAACGCATCGAGGTAATCGTAAAACCGCTCGATGCCCAGGCGAAGGCCCAGTTCGACGAACACGGGGTTGCAGGAATTCTGAAGCGCCTCCGCAAACGTCTCCGCGCCATGGGGATCGCCCCAGCAGCGCACGCGGCTTCCGTCGATGTAGGTCGTTCCCGAGCAGTAGAAGCCCTCGTTCACAGAGACCAGCCCCGCGTCCAGCGCCGCCGCCGAAGTCAGGATCTTGAACGTCGAGCCCGGCTCATAGGCGTCGGTCACGATGCGGTTGCGCATCAGTTCGTTCAGCGCCTCGACGTCGTCGCGCGGCGGATCGTTGAGGTCGTAATCCGGCTTGTTGACCATCGCGAGGATCTCGCCCGTCTGCGGATCCATCGCGAGGATCCGCACGGCCTTGGCGCTGTTGACGCTCATCGCCTCGCGCGCCGCCTGCTCGCAGAAGCTCTGGATCGAGGCGTCGATCGTCAGGCGCACGTTTCCGCCGTCGACCGCCGCGACGTATTCGCTGGCGCCATAGTTCAGCTCGCGCCCGCGGCCGTCGATCTCCTCGAGCACCCGGCCGGTCTTGCCGGACAGATAGCTGTCCAGCGCGCTCTCCAGTCCCGCCTGTCCGACGCCGTCGATGGTCGTCAGGCCGATCAGCTGGGACGCGAACGCGCCCATTGGATAGTATCGCTTGCTCTCCTCCTCCAGATACAGCCCGTCCAGCGCGTCTGAATCGCGCGCTTCGTGCTCGGCCTGCATCGTCTTGAGCTGCTGGGCGACCTCGCGCGACACCTGCCGCTTGATCGTCACGCCGCCCTTGCTCGTGTCGGAGACCCGCCGTTCGATCTCGCTGGCCTCCATGTCCAATATCGGCGACAGCAGCTGCGCAAACGCCTGTGCGTCGGCCACCTGCCGGGGGCTTGCGCAGACGGTGTAGGCCGTCGCGCTCTGCGCCAGTACCGTGCCGTTCCGGTCGAGGATCATCCCCCGCGTCGGTTGGATGATGCTCTCGCTCGTCCACTGTGCCTGTGCCCTTCGCTGCAGGTCCTCCGCAGCGATGCATTGCAAGTAGAACAGCCGCGCGCCCAGCACCGCGAACAGGCCGAAGAAGATGGCCATGCACAGCGCAAGGCGGCGACGGATGACCGGTCCGGTCAGAACCAAGCGCACCCCTCCCCGCCCGTGAAAATCGGTCAGCCGATCTCCTCACCGTCCTGCGCGTTGAGGACAGTCTGCGCGGAAGTATCTTCGACGGCCAGCGGCAGGCGAACCACCCGCAGCTGATCGTCCGTCGGAAGCGCCATGCCCAGGCTCTGCGCGCGGGCGCTGATGTCGTCCAGATTGTGGTATTGGTTGATGCAGAGGCTGAGGTTTTCCGCATTCGCGGAGAGCGCCTGAATCTCCTGGCGGACGGCGCTGATCTGCTTGGCCTGCCCGGAAATTCGCGCGCGGATGGAGATCTGCGCAAACAGCCCCGCAAAGAGCACGACCGCCGCGACGGCCATCAGCACAAGCGACGTGCGCCGCTCGCGCTCGCGTTTGGATCGAACCTGATGCCTCATGTCCATACTCTATTCCCCCACCTTTCCCGCTAGAACGCGCGCCCATCCTCCGTGGGCTTGAAGTAGCGCTCGTTGACATAGTCCATCAGCGACTGCAGGTCGGCCTCGGACCGCATGCAGAACGCATCGAAGCGCGCCTCATCCCAGATTTCGAGAAACCGGCCGACGCCGACAAAGCAGATCGCCCGATCCAGCCCGGCCTTTTCCCGAAGCCGCGACGGCAACAGCAGCCTGCCCTGCGCGTCGAGGTTCTGCTCAGGATAGGAAAACGCCTTGATCAGCCGGACGTAGGCCATCGCGTGGGCGTCGCTGACGGGAATCCGGTTCATCCGCTGGCCGATCGCCCGCCACTCCTCCGCCGGATACAGCGCAAGCGCGGTGAGATCGTTGTTCATGCCCAGCGTAAATCCACTTCCCAATCCTTCGCGATAGGCCGCCGGGATGGTGACGCGGCCCTTGGGGTCAATGTTATGCGCATAGTGACCCGAAAATTCTGCGATCGCCATGCGCGCCACGCCCCTCTCATGGTATTCTCCGCCACATTATACCATATTCAGGGCAATGATTCCACAATTCGACACGAAATTCATCATTTTGTCTCTTTTTGTCATCTCATGCGCACAGGAACGCCGCATTCAAACATGCGTTCGAAAATTAACCAAACACCCGTTTGTCCATTGGCAGCGCTGTGCTATAATAAATTGGGAGGTGCAGGTCATGCGTTCTGCAGAAGTCAGCCAAAGGAAGATCCTGGAATTCATCAAAAGGGAAATCGACGAAAAGGGCTATCCGCCGTCGGTGCGCGAAATCTGCGCGGGCGTGGGACTGAAGTCGACCTCGACCGTCCACGCCCATCTGAACCATCTGGAACGGCAGGGCTTGATTCGCCGCGACCCGACCAAGCCGCGCGCGATGGAAGTCATCGACGGCACCCAGGCGCGCGGGCGCAGCGTGCCGCTCGTCGGGCGCGTGACCGCGGGGCTGCCGATTCTCGCCATCGAGAACATCGAAGACTACGTCACGCTGCCGCGCGAAATGCTCGGCGGAGACGACCTGTTCTGCCTGCGCGTGCAGGGCGAGAGCATGATCGAGGCCGGCATCCTCGACGGCGACCTGATCGTCGTGCGCGAGCAGAACAGCGCCGAAAACGGCGAGATCGTCGTCGCCATGATCGACGATGAAGCGACCGTCAAGCGCATCTTCTTTGAAAAAAAGCGGGTGCGCCTGCAGCCGGAAAACCGCTACATGGAGCCGATCTACGCGGACAGCGTGCAGGTGCTGGGCAAGGTCACGGCGCTGTTCCGGAAATTCTGAAGGAGCCTTGAAACGCCCCGCCTTTTCGGGTATACTGTTCAATGAAATGACTGAAACGCAAGGAGATGTGCACATGGAACTGAAGGACAGGCGGGAAATGAACCCGCGCGACACCTGGGATCTGACGCCCATTTATCCGGACGGCGCCGCATGGGAAGCGGACATGGCGGGCATGCCGGAGGCCATCCGCGCGCTCGGCGGTCTGCCGGGAACGCTGGGACAGTCGGCCGAAGCGCTCGCGGACGGGCTGGAGGCGGTCATGAGCGCCTCCCAGCGCGCCGAAAGGCTGTACGCCTACGCCTTTTTGTGCAAATCGGGCGACAACGGCGATCCGGACAGCCAGGAGATGGAAGCCCGCTGCATCGGCATGTTGACCGAGCTTCAGGCGGCGGCCGCGTTTGTCAATCCCGAGATCCTCGCCATCGAGCCGGAGCGGCTCGCCCAATTCATGGAAAGCCCGCGTCTTACGCCCTACCGCCACATGATCGACGACATCTGCCGCGCCCGCAGCCACACCCTCGACGCAGAGCGCGAGCGGATGCTGGCGCTGCTGGGCGACGCCGCGCAGACGCCGTCGAACGTATTCGACATGTTTGAAAGCGTCGACATGACGTTCGAGCCGATCACCGGCGAGGACGGCAGGCCCGCGCCGCTGACCCATGGCGCAATGGCCGTCTATCGCGTCAGCAAGAACCGCGGCGTCCGCCGGGAGGCGTTTGAAAAGTATTCCCATGCCTTCGAGCGCTTCATCAATACGCTCGCGGCGACCTATGCCGGCTCGGTCAAGCTCGACGGTTACTTCGCGGCCGTGCGCGGCTATGAGAGCGCCTGCGCCGCGGCGCTGTTCGGCGACAACGTGCCCGTTTCGCTCTACGACGCGCTCGTCGCCTCGGTCCACGGCGGTCTGGGCGACATGCGCCGCTATCTGGAGCTGCGCCAGAAGGCGCTCAAGCTCGACCAGCTGCACATGTACGACCTGTATGTGCCGATCGTGGACGACGTCGAATTTGAAATGCCCTACGAGCGCGCGAAATCGCTCGTCCGCGAGGCGCTCAAGCCGCTCGGCGAGGACTACGGCCGGCTGCTCGACCGCGCGTTCTCCGAGCGCTGGATCGACGTCTATGAAAACAAGGGCAAGACGACGGGCGCGTTCAGCATGGGCGTGTACGGCGTTCATCCCTATGTGCTGCTCAACTACGCCGGCACGCTCGACGACGCCTTTACCCTCGCCCACGAGCTCGGCCACGCCATGCACTCCTTCCATTCCGACGCCGCGCAGGACTACGCCAACCACGATTATTCGATCTTCGTCGCCGAGGTGGCGTCCACCGTCAACGAGGTGCTGCTGACCATGCACCTGCTCAAGACCGAGACCGACCCCCGCCGCCGGGCGCACATCCTCAACCACTTCCTCGAGGGTTTCCGCACGACGGTGTTCCGCCAGACGCTGTTCGCCGAATTTGAGCGCACGGCCCACGAGCTGCAGCAGTCCGGCGCGCCGCTGACGGCGAAAAAGCTCAACGAGGTCTATCGCTCGCTCAACGAGACGTACTACCCCGGCGTAGTGCTCGACGGCTACACCGACGCGGAATGGGCGCGCGTGCCGCACTTCTACCGCGCCTTCTACGTCTATCAGTATGCCACGGGCTTCTTAAGCGCCGTGACCATCGCCGACCGCATCCTCAATCACGGCAGCGCGGAGGATTACCTGCGCTTCCTCTCCACCGGCGGCAGCGCCTACCCGATCGACGAGCTGCGAATCGCCGGCGTGGATCTCTCCCGCCCCGGCGCGTTCGACGCCGCGCTGAAGGTGTTCGCCGAGTCCGTTGCCGACATGGCTCGCGCGATGGATCGCTGACGCCCGGGAGGTACTATGGACAACACGTTTGCGCAGCTGGCAATGTTCTTCTTCATCTACGGCTTTCTGGGCTGGTGCGTCGAGGTGGCCTTTGCCGCGGTCAAGGAAAGCCGGTTTGTCAACCGCGGCTTTCTGAACGGCCCGATCTGCCCGATCTACGGCTTCGGCGTGGTCTCGGTCGTGCTGCTGCTGCGGCCGCTGGCGCACAGCCTGCCGCTGCTGTTCCTCGGAGCGGTCGCCGTGACGACGCTGATCGAGCTGCTGACCGGCTTTCTGCTGGAAAAGCTCTTTCACGCCCGATGGTGGGACTACTCGCCCCGAAAGTTCAACATCGGCGGCTACGTCTGCCCGCTGTTTTCGCTGATCTGGGGCGCGGCGTGCGTCGTCGTGGTCAGGCTGATCCATCCGGCCGTCGACCACGTCGTCCGCCTGCTGCCCGACACGGCGCTGTATACGGTGCTGGGCGCGCTGTTCGCCGTGCTCGCCATCGATTTGGCGGCCACCGTGGCCACCATCCACCGCCTCGGACAGCGCCTGAAGCGCTTAAACGACCTCGCGTCGGAAATCCACGCGCTGTCCGACGAACTCGGCCGGGCCATCTCCGGCGGCGCGCTCTCGGCCAAGCGGAAGGCCGAGGCCAGCGAAGTCCTCCTGAGCGAAGGCGTGCGCAGGCTCGGCGAGATCCGCAGCGAAACCTCTCAGCGCATCGACGAGAGCCGCCGCGCGATGACCGAGCGGATCGGCCAGGGCGTCGGCGCGGGCAAACAGCGGCTGATCGCGCTCAAGGAGCGCATGGCCGGCGCGCTCGACGAGAAGCCGTTCGGGCAGTCGCGCCTCATCAATGCGTTTCCGCACCTGACCAGCGCCAGCTATCCGGAGGCGCTCGCCGCGCTGCGCAAGCACTACGCCAGAAAGCGCCGCGCCAAGAAGGACCGGCGGCCGCCGAAAGACGCCGCCTGACGGAAGAATTTGTCCGCCGGAGATTGACAGGCCGCGCAAAAGCCCGTATAATAAAAGGGTATTTTCCGGCAGAAGCCGGAACCGTGCGGCAGAAGCCGCCCTCCATCGGGCGAATGCAATTCGGATGTCACGAAGGCGTCCATCCTCCCTCGAAGGGAGAATGGGCGTCTTTTCGCTTTGCCCCAATCCGCCGACGAAAGGAGTCCACCATGAACCGACGAATTCAGAACATGATCCTCGCCGCACTGATGCTTGCGCTGAGCTGGCTGATGCCTTTTCTGGCGCTGTTGAATCCCGCGATCGCGCAGGTGATTTCGCCGATGCACATTCCCATCTTCCTCTGCGGATTCCTGTGCGACCTGCCGTGGGCGGCGCTGGTCGGCTTCATCGCGCCGCTGCTGCGCTCGGTCACGAGCGGCATGCCCGCCCTCTACCCCACCGCGCTCGCGATGTCGTTTGAGCTGGCGACCTACGGCCTGATGACCTCGCTGCTCAGCCGGGCGCTGCCCTCGCGGCCCATCTCCACTTACATCGCCTTGATCGGCGCAATGCTCGCCGGACGCGCCGTCTGGGGCGCGGTTTCGGTCGTGCTCTACGGCCTGGGCGGCACGCCGTTCACCTTCCAGATGTTCCTGTCCGGCGCGTTTATCAACGCCGCCTGGGGCATCGCATTCCACATCGCCATTATCCCGCCGGTCGTGTTTGCACTGCGCCGCGCGGGACTCGCAAGGAGGCCCGTTCACGGATGAAAACGCTCTACCTCGAATGCAATATGGGTGCGGCCGGCGACATGCTCATGGCCGCGCTGCTCGAACTCTCTCCCGATCGCGACGGCTTCATCGCCCAAATGAATGCGCTCGGCCTGCCCGGCGTGTGCCTGCGCCGCGAGGGCGCCGTCCGCTGCGGCATCCGCGGCACGCACGTCGCCGTCGAAATCCACGGACAGGAGGAATCCGTCGCCGACGCCGGGCCTAGAACCGCGCCGGCGCCCATGCACGGCCATCCACACCCCGAAGCCGAGCATCGCCACGATCACGAACACGAGCACCCTCCCAGCCACGATTCCCTCAATCCCGAGCACCACCACGAGCATCCGCACGCCCACTCCCACCACAGCCATGCGGGGCTGTCTGAGATCCGCGAGCGAATCGATGCGCTGCCGCTCCCGGAGGACGTCCGCAGGAACGCGAAGATGGTCTACGCCCGGATTGCCGCGGCAGAGGCGCACGTCCACGGCACGACGATCGACCAGATCCACTTCCACGAGGTCGGGTCGCTCGATGCCGTGGCCGACGTGGTGGGCGTCTGCCTGCTGATGCACGAGCTCGCGCCGGAGGAGGTCGTCGTCTCCCCCATCCGCGTGGGCTATGGTCAGGTGCGCTGCGCGCACGGCGTGCTGCCGGTTCCCGCGCCGGCGACGGCGGTGCTGCTCGAGGGCGCTCCGGTCTATGCCGGAGACATCCCCGGCGAAATGTGCACGCCCACAGGCGCGGCGCTGCTGACCCATTTTGCGACCCGCTACGGCCAAATGCCGCCGATGTCGGTGCAAGCGGTCGGCTACGGCATGGGCTCGAAGGACTTCTCCACGGCCAACTGCCTGCGCGCCATGCTCGGCGAAGCGGCGCAATCCGCCCCGAACGACGCGATCGTGCGGCTGGAGTGCAACCTCGACGACATCACCGGCGAGGCCGTCGGCTTTGCGCTCGACCGGCTGTTTGAAGCCGGCGCGCTCGACGCCTTCGTCCAGCCCATCCAGATGAAGAAAAACCGGCCCGGACTGATGCTGACCTGCATCTGCGCGCCCGAGCGCGCCGACGCCCTCGCACAGGCCATGCTCCGCCATACGACTACGCTCGGCGTCCGCCGCCAGGACATGGCCCGCTACGCGCTCTCACGCCGCATCGAGCTGCGTTCGACGCCGTTCGGCGAGGTTCGCGTCAAGATCGCCGAGGGCTTCGGCGTGCGCAGGGCGAAATTCGAGTATGCCGACGTGGAGGCGATTGCGCGCCGCGAAAACCGCCCCTTCGGCGAAATCCTCAATTCGCTCGAAAAACTCTGATTTCCTTCTGCGCCGCGGCCATCCCCCGGCGCAGAGGCATTTCCCTCGCCATGCCAAGAAAATTCTCGGTTGAAACCGCCCGCGCATCTGCGTCCGCATCATCTCAGAGTTTTAACGTTTCTAGTGCTTGACAAATCCTGCCGAGTGACGTATAATAAATGAGCATTGAGCGAGATGCACAATGTAAGGTCCCTTAGCTCAGCTGGATAGAGCGTCTGGCTACGGACCAGAAGGTCAGGGGTTCGAATCCCTTAGGGTCCGCCACAGTCCGTCTGAAAACGAACGTTTTCAGACGGACATTTCTTTTGTCCGCTGAAAATTGCCCTCTAATCCGTCCAATATCACGGAAAAAGGGCTCTTTGTCAAATGTTGGGGTAAGGGCCCAGCGAGAGCAGAATCCTCGTCCTGAAGGAACGGAAGTTTCTGAACCCGAAGGCGACTCTTTTGAGTGTCTTGATTGCGTTGTTGCAACCCTCGGTAGCCCTGCTTGCCGTCCGGGGTCAACATCTTGTACCACGAGGAAGTAGTTTTTTCCAATAGCACGACCTCGGTACCGTTCTTGTACTTCCCGATGATCTTATACCGCGTGCCGGTGCCGGAGCGAAGCATGAGACGGGAACCGTTC
>DVJL01000013.1 GCA_018716805.1 Candidatus Faecivicinus avistercoris
CTCGTCCTCCCTGAATGCTCGAAGATTGAAAGCGATCCAACTGTTGTATGTCAAACATTATACCATGGTTTGCGCGTCGAAAAAGGTGGAATTGCGTAAAAAATGTCGGATTGTTTGACCAATTTATGGCCGCAGCAATCCGATTCAGCAGAACGCCCATACAACGGGAACGCCCCGCCGGATCGCTCCGGCGGGGCGCTGGGTTTTAGCCCTCGATCTGAATGACCTTCTTCTCGGGGACTTTCGGCGCTTCCTTCTTCGGGATCATCAGGTGCAGGACGCCGCTCTCATACGAGGCCTTGACGTCCTCCTCCGTGATGTGCTCGCCTACGTAGAAGCTGCGCTGCATGACGCCCGCGTAGCGCTCCTGGCGGAGCATCTTGCCCTTCTTGTTCTCGCCATCCTTCTCGAGCGATTTCTCGGCCGAGATGGTCAGATACCCGTTGTTCAGTTCAAGCTGAATTTCGTCCTTCTTGAAGCCCGGCAGATCGATGTCCACCTCATAGCCCTCATCCGTCTCCTGAACGTCGGTCTTCATCATGTTCCGGGCATGCTTGCCGTACAGGGTACGATCGATGTTGCCGAAGTTGCGGAAGAAGTTCCGGTCGAAATCGTCAAAAACATCCATCAGGTTTTCACCGAAAACAGTGGGAAGATAAGTGCTCATAATGCGAACCTCCAATCATTTGGCCTTGCACCGCTGGTAACATTGCCAGTCATGTAAGGTCGCATTCGGCCTTTTGCAGGTCATGCGTCTGTGGTCACCGGCCACCCCGCTCATCTCTGAACGATGATTTTATTATAGTCAAAAATCAAAAAAAGTCAACGACCAAATTCTGCTTTTTAATGTTAATTTTCAAATACACGACAAGTCTGCCGCCGCTCAGCCGGGAGGCCCGTCAAACATGCCGATCTGCGTGCCGCCGAACGGATCCTCAAACCTGCGCAGGTAGGCGAACACCTCGTCCGCGCCAAACAGCATGCCCTGCCGCTCGCATGCCGTCCGGACGATCTCCATCAGCTCCGCGCTTTGCGGCGAGGGCAACAGGTAGTCTGCGCCAAACGTCCGCTCATAGCGGGCGCGCAGGCCGGGAAAGTGCTCGTCGAGCTTGCGGTAGTAATGCTGGCGGTCGCCGTCGCGCAGCGTCAGGCCCATCTCGCCGAAGGTCACCACGCCGCGCGCGCCCGCGCGGACGCAGAGATCCATCAGGCCGCGGACGTTTTCCGGCGTGTCGTTCAAAAACGGCAGAACCGGCGTCAACCACACGACGGTCGGGATGCCCGCATCGCGAAGAATCTGAAGCACCTCCACGCGCCGCCCGGTATCGCAGACATTCGGCTCGACAATCCGGCACAGCGCAGGATCGCAGGTGGTCAGCGTCATCTGGACGACGCACTTCGCCTTCGCGTGGATGCGCTTGAGCAGGTCGAGATCGCGCAGCACAAGGTCAGACTTCGTCAGAAGCGCGATTCCAAAGCCATGCCGCTCGACGATCTCCAGACAGCGGCGGGTCAGCTTCAGCGCGCGCTCGGCCGGCTGATACGGATCGGACATCGCGCCGGTGGCGATCATGCAGCGGCGGCGCTTCGCGCGAAGCGCGCGTTCGAGCAGCTCTGGCGCATTGACCTTGACCTCGACGTCCTCGAAATCGTGGGACATGCGGTAGCAGGTGCTCCGCGAATCGCAATAGATGCAGCCGTGCGTGCAGCCGCGATAGAGGTTCATTCCATTCTGCGCGGACAGTATGCCTTTTGCGCGGATCTCGTGCATCGTCTCTCCCCCGACCATCCCGATAAAAATGAATTCCCCAGGCGGAAAACCCGTCCGGGGAAAACGATTATTGATTCTTTTTACCCTCCCGGTTGGTCAGCGCGCCGAGCGCGTAGACCGCTGCGATGATGACCGCCATGACGATGAACACGCCCAGCCAGCCGACCAGCGCGGTGGGAATATTCTGAACCATTGCCTGAACATTGATATTCATTTCAAAACCCTCCTATCCGCATCAGCCGAACAGGCCGAGAATCAGGCCGCCCGCGATGACAGACGCAATCTGACCGGAGACGTTGACGGCCACGGCGTGCATCAGCAGGAAGTTCTGGTTGTCCTCCTGAAGGCCCATCTTGTTGATGACGCGCGCCGACATCGGGAACGCGGAGATGCCCGCCGCACCGATCATCGGATTGATCTTCTTCTTCGAGAACACGTTGATCAGCTTCGCGATCATCACGCCGCCGACGGTGTCGAACACAAACGCCACCAAGCCGAGCGCGAGGATCAGCAGCGTTTCCCCCTGGAGGAATTGATCCGCCTGCATCTTCGTTGCAACGGTGATGCCCAGCAGCAGCGTGATCAGGTTGGCCAGCGACTTCTGCGCCGTCTCGGACAGGCTGTTGAGCACGCCGCACTCGCGGATCAGGTTGCCGAACATCAGCGTGCCGACCAGGCCGGCCGCGCGCGGGGCGGCAAGGCAGGCGACGATCGTGATGATGATCGGGAAGAGAATCTTGGTCGTCTTGGAGACCGGGCGCTGCGCATAGTCCATGCGGATCAGGCGCTCTTTCTTCGTGGTGATCAGCTTGATGACCGGGGGCTGGATGATCGGCACCAGCGCCATGTAGGAATACGCGGCGACGATGATCGCGCCCAGATATTTCGACTCGAGCACGTTCGCGACGAAGATCGAGGTCGGGCCGTCCGCCGCGCCGATGATGGCGACAGAGGCGGCGTCCTTCATCTCAAAGCCGAACAGCAGCGCCATGAGCAATGTAAAGAAGATGCCGAACTGGGCCGCCGCGCCGAAGATCATCAGCTTCGGGTTCGTGAGCAGCGGCGTGAAATCGATCATCGCGCCGATGCCGATGAACAGAAGCAACGGGAACAGCTCGTTGGCAATGCCGGCCTCAAACAGCGCGTCGAGGAAACCGACCTCTGTGACGCCGTTCGTGATCTGCGTGATCGCGCCGGAGAGCGGCATGTTGACCAGAATCGCGCCAAAGCCCATCGGCAGCAGCAGCGAAGGTTCCATCTCCTTCTTGATCGCCAGGAAAATCATCAGTCCGCCGATGATCCACATGATGACGTTTCCAATCGTGAGTTCTTGAAAACTCGCAACTAGAGTGGCCAGGTTTTCCAAGTCCAATCCCCCCAAATGTTTATCAAAAAAACGAGACGCTATCACGGGAACCCGCGATAAAAGTCTCGCTTTTTCATACAACAGCGGGCATAAGCCGTCTTGACGCCGAATGTCACGGGATAATCCGCAAGCTACTCCCTTTTATCATACCTACAACATTATAACCGCACGGATTCCCCCTTGTCAAGGGGATTCGACAAATTTTTTCCTGTGCAGACCAGGCGTCACTCGGCCTCGTTGGTCTTTTCCGCGCGCAGACGGCGCACTTCCTTGAGCGTCTCGTCCAGCCGCGATTCGACGTCCGCCAGCAGGCGGTTCGCGTCGTGGCTCGCCTTGAGGCGCGTCTCGCCGGCCCACACGCGCGCGTCGTTCTTGATGTTCCGGGCCTCCTCGCGCGCCTGCCGGACGATCTCGTCCTCGTTGACCATATGCTCGGCGCGCTCGTTTGCGTCGTCCAGAATGGCCTTGGCCTCGTCCTCGGCGTCCATGACGATGCGCTCGGCGTCGCGCCGGGCGTTTTCCAGCGCCTTGTTCGCCTTCATCTCCGCGGAAGTTACGCGGCTGATCGCCTCGTTCTCCGCGCTGCCGAGGATCCGCTTTTGCTCGGAGTACATCTTGATGCCGTACTGAATCGCATCCGGCAGGTTGTTGTTCATCTCGTCGAGGATCATCAGGCATTTATTCGCGTCAATGATCACCTTGCTGCTCAGCGGAACCTTGCTTCCCCGCTCGATCAGCGTGCGCAGATGCTTCATCAGTTCGATGAAGTAGGTCATGTCGTTGACCTCGCGATCCTTCGGCTGATCCTCCTCGCGGGGAGCTTGCTCCTCGTCCGTGTAGAACTTCTCCTGATCGTGATCCATTTTAGCCCTTCCTTTCCGCCCCCGGCTGGACGCCGAATGCGCGATAGATTTTTCCAACGATCTCATCCGGAACCATCGACTCCAGCGGGGCGCCATGCGCGGCGCAATCGCGCACGATCGTAGATGAAATCATGCTATATTCCGGCCGGCAGATGAGAAATACCGTCTCAACCCCGCCGATTCTGCGGTTCGCCTCGGCCATCTGCGCCTCAAACGCGACGTCGTCCGGGCCGCGCAGCCCGCGCACGACGACATCCGCGCCTTCGCGATGAATCAGATCGACCAGCAGCCCCTCGTCCGACACCACGCGGACGTTTGCCATTTCCCGCGTAATTTCCTCGAGCATTTCCCGGCGCGCCTCGGGAGAAAAGACGTACCGCTTGCCCGACTGGCTCATCACCGCGACGATCAATTCGTCGAACAGTCCGGCGGCGCGGGCGATGATGTCCAGATGCCCCCGTGTGGGCGGCGAAAAGCTACCCGCATAGACCGCTTTCACCGGCCGCTCACCTCCACGAATTCGACGCTCGTCTTGCCGTAATCGCGCGCGTCCACCCGCGCGAATCCCTCCGGCAGCGCAATGGCCTGCTCTCTGGCGCGCTCCATCACGATCCGGCAACCCTCGCCAAGGGCGCCCATCGCCAACAGCCGCGAAAGCGCGTCGCCATAGGCCTCCGCCATCCGATAGGGAGGGTCCAAAAACACCAAGTCAAACCGCATGCCCGCCATCTGGCCGAGCGCCGCGCGATAGTCCGCGCGCACAATCCGTGCCCGCCCGGCGAACGCATCGCCCAGCACGGCGCGCGCATTGCGCTCGATCGCCGCGACGGCCTGCCGCGCGCTGTCCACAATCACGGCGTGCGCCGCGCCCCGGCTGAGCGCCTCAAACGCCATCGCGCCCGTCCCACCGAACAGATCCAGCACGCGCGCATCCAGCACGCGCCTGCCCAGTATGTTGAACAGCGATTCCCGCACGCGATCCGAAGTCGGACGCGTATCCTCCCCCGCGGGCGCGTACAGCCGGCGCCCGCGAGCTTCCCCCGCAATGATCCGCATAGCACCACCCATGTGGATTGTCGTAATTATATCATATTTTTGCAACAATTGCAAATGGTATTTTCGAAATAAAATCAAATTTCGGGCTTTTGAACCTTGGGTTGGCGCTTCTTAACAATTCTAGAGCGCGCCTTGGCCCGCCGCTTGCCGTCCTTCATGGCCTTTTCGGTCTTTTCCCAGAGCTTCGGGCCGCACATATAGCCGGCAAACTGGCATGCGGGCAACACAAACGGCCCGATCATCATCACGGCCACGAGCGCCGGAACGAGCTCGGTGTACGTCGGCACCCAGTAGGCGACGATCGGATAGTACGGAATCGTGGCCACCAGCGAAAACAGCCGCGCCACGAACATCGGCGCCTCCTCGGCGACGTTCAGCAGCATCATGATGATATAGACCGCATTGATGATATACCCAATCGCCGCGCCGGCAAAGATCGCGCGCACGCCATTGGAGACGCTCCACGCCTCGCGCGCCAGCTTGGGATCGATCTCGTGCGGCTTGTCCTGCGCGTGCTCCACGCGGGCGATCGACTTCGAGACGCCGCACGCCTCGTGGCCCGAGCCCTGCCCCTGGCGGAAGGAAATGAACCCCGCGCCAATCAGAAGCAAAATGCCCACCGCGATCCACAGTGCCGTCACGCCGGTCAACCACAGCATCATGCCGACAAAGACCAGCAGCACCTTGATCGTCATCATGCCCTTCCACATATCCTTTACGCTCAACTCAATCTTCCTTTCTGTGAAAAAAGTGCCCCTCAGTCGACGAACCTGCGCGACACGCGGGGCAGGAAGCCCAGCATGATCTCGTAGGAGATCGTCTCGGCGTGCCCGGCCAGCTCGTCGGGCGTGATGACTTCGCCGCCCTGCCGGCCCAGCAGCACGACCTCGTCGTCCAGCGAGACGCCGGGGATGCCGGTCACGTCGGCCATCAGCATGTCCATGCACACGCGGCCGATGACCGGCGCGCGCCGGCCATGAACCAACACGTCCGCGCGCCCGCCGAGGATGCGCGGATAGCCGTCGCCATAACCGATCGGCAGCGTCATGACGGCCGTCTCGCGCGATGCGCAAAACGTCCTCCCATATCCAACAGTATCTCCGGCCTGAATCGTCTCAATGCGAATTGGCCGCGTGACGAGCGTCTGCGCGCACCGCAATTCGCCGTCCATCGCCGGCATGCCGCAGCCGTACAGCCCGATGCCCGCGCGCACCATATCGTACTGAAACTTCGGATCGAGCATCGCCGAGGACGCCGCCGCGTGCGCGATGGGCGCAAATCCCGCCGCGCGGACGCGATCGAGCATCCGCGAAAACACTTCGCTCTGCGCCGCCGTAAACGCCGGATCCGTGTCCGCCGCACTGAAGTGGGTGAACATGCCCTCCATCTCGACCTCCGGGCAGTCCTTCCAGCGCGCCAGCAGCCGGTCCAGCTCATCCATCGTCCGAACACCGATGCGCGACATGCCCGTGTCGGCCTTCAGATGCGCCTTTGCGCGCACGCCGAGCCGCCGCGCCTCGTCGGCGAGCACGCCGAGCGAGTCCACATCGTACACGGCCTGCGACGCGCCCGCGCGCACCGCCTCGCGCAGCGATTCTTCGCACGCGCCGCCCAGAATCAGAACCATGCCGCGCACGCCGGCCGCGCGCAACTCCGCAGCCTCCTCGGCAATGGCCACCGCAAAGCCGTCGGCCAGACCCTCCACTTCGAGCCTGGGCGCCAGCCTCGCCGCGCCATGGCCGTAGGCGTCCGCCTTGACCACGCACATCATCTTCACGCCGTCCGGCACGCGCGCCCGCAGCGCGCGCGCATTGGCAGCCACTGCCTCATGCGAAATTCTCAGTTCTGTGGCTCGCACAGTCCATCGCCTCCGATTGTTGCCTGAAAATCCCCTATAGTAGATGATTATATCGTATTCTCGTCAAAATTGCAATATTTTTGCCCCATTTGCCGCAAAATTCACAGGAAAGAAACGCCCGATGCCTATTGCAAAGAATGTATTCGTCGTGCTATACTATAAGGGGCAACATCCCACAGAAATGTATGGGGAAGTCTGTGCGGTGTGGCTGAAAAACCTACAATTCTGGATAAGGTGGTTGAAACAGGGCGATGTCTTTTTTCGGAAATTTCATGAACAATTATTTCTACGGCAAGGCCGGAAAGGGCGATTACCGCATTTCGGATATGCCGCAGAACCGCTTTCAGCTCTTCGGCGCGGTGTGGAAGGTGCGCTGGAGCAGCCTGTTCGGCGTCAACCTCCTCTACATGGTGTTCTGGCTGCCCGCTTTTTTCTGGACGGTGCTGAATCTGACGCTTCTGTTTTCGGCGGATGCCGAGGCGCTCGCGGACGCAAGCGGCCTGATGATGACCTACCTGCTGATCCTCGCGCCGTGCATCGCGATCACGGGCCCGTTTACCGCCGGCGCAACGTTCGTCGAGCGCAACTGGGCACGCGATGAGCATTCCTTCGTCATCAGCGACTTCTTCGACGCCGTCAAGGCGAACTGGAAACAGGCGCTGCCCGTCTCGATCATCAGCGGCCTGATGCCGCTTCTGGTCTACGTCGGCTGGATCTTCTACGGCCAGCTGGCGGTGGACTCGGTGTTTTTCATGATTCCGCTGTGCCTGCTGTTCCTCGTCGCCATCCTGTGGAAGCTCAGCGAAATGGTCATCTATACGATGATGGTGACCTACGACCTGTCGCTGCGCAACCTGATACGCAACGCCCTGCTGGTGACGCTGGCGAAGCTGCCGCTGGCGGTGGGCATCAAGCTGCTGACATGGGTTGTGCCGGCCATCTGCATTGCGATCATGCTCCTGGCGCCGAACAGCATGATGATCGTATTCATGATCCTGATGCTGCTGTATCTGCTGTACCTGCCGGCCTTCAACCGGCTCATCATCGCCTCCTACGCCAACGCGCTGTGCGAAAAGTATCTGAACACAAAGATCGAAGGCGCGCCGACGAACATCGGCCTGCGCCCTGAGAACTGGGACGATACCGAATACATCCCGCAGGATGACGAGGACGATGAAAGTCCGGAAAACAAATGATCCTTCCCCCATGCAAGGCGCCCGCGCCCCCGCGGTCGCGCCTTTGCTGAAACGCAAAACGCCCTGCGTGTGCAGGGCGTTTTTGTTGCGCTTTCCGCAATGCGCTCCGGCGGGCATCCAGATGTCCTGCCGGAACCGCTTCCGGTCAGACTCTCCGCGCTCAGAAGCGGGGCTGCTGGCCGCTCATCTGGCGCTCCTGCGCCTCGATCATCTTCTTGACCATGTTTCCGCCGATGTGGCCGGCGTCCTTGCTGGACAGGTTGCCGTTGTAGCCCTGGTTGAGCGTGATGCCCAGCTCGTTGGCCACCTCGTGCTTCATGTTGTACATCGCCTGACGCGCCTCGGGAATGTTGATCTGATTCGTCTTGTTCGCCATTTTTTTCAATCTCCTTTCAGATTTTCAGACTGTCGGTTCTGGGAATGCTTACTGCATGGGGAACTGGCTGTGCTGGCGCTGATAGTCCTCGATCATCTTGCGAACCATCTGACCGCCGACGCGGCCCGTGTCCGTGGAGGACAGATCGCCGTTGTAGCCGCGCTTCAGATCGATGCCATATTCGCGCGCCACTTCGAACTTCATGTTCTCCAATTCGGGCTTGCCCTGCTTGCTCATTGCCTTCACCTCCCGTTTCAGTCTGCACCTATTTTGCACACGAAACGGTTTTTTATCGCTGGAAAAACTGTACTGGCAAAATGAAGAAGGAGCCCGGCGAAACCGCCGTTCTCCTTCTGAAATCCCACGCGTTCAGTTGAGCGCCATCGCGTCCATCCGGCCGGCAAACCGCTCGCGCGCCAGCGCGATGACCTGCGCGGCGTCGGGGCGCTCCGGATGGGAAAGCAGTTCGCGCGCGAGGTCGTGCGTGTCGCGGATCAGCTCCGCATCCGAGCCCATCAGGCTGACGCCCTCGGCAATGGCGCCGGACTGCCGCGTGCCGAACAGTTCGCCCGGCCCGCGCAGCTCGAGGTCCTTCTGCGCGATCTTGAATCCGTCCGCCGTCGAGGCCAGAAACCGCAGCCGCTCGTTCGGCTCCGCCATCAGAAAGCACCACGATTCCTCGCTGCCGCGCCCGACGCGGCCGCGCAGCTGGTGCAGCTGTGCAAGCCCGAAGCGCTCGGCGTTTTCAATGACCATGATCGTCGCGTTCGGCACGTTCACGCCGACCTCGATGACCGTCGTCGAGACGAGGATGTCCGCCTCGCCGCTGCGGAACCGCTCGAGCGCGGCGTCCTTCTCCGCCGGGCGCATTCGCCCGTGCACCAGCTCGATGCGCAGGTCGGGCAGGCGGCGCGTGCGCAGGTCGTCGTAGACCTCCTCCGCCGGCCGCGCGTCGACCGCCTCGGACTCCTCCACCAGCGGGCAGACGACGTAGGCCTGCCG
The DNA here is from genome assembly GCA_018716805.1 of Candidatus Faecivicinus avistercoris. Classification (GTDB taxonomy): domain Bacteria; phylum Bacillota; class Clostridia; order Christensenellales; family Aristaeellaceae; genus Faecivicinus; species Faecivicinus avistercoris. The sequence goes on from DVJL01000013.1 coordinate 9,489, forward strand.
CCCGCGCCGCACCTCCTGGCGCAAAAAGCCGTACAATCCCTCGCGCTTCGCCTCCGGCACGATCCGCGTCGCGACCGGCCTGCGCCCCGGCGGCAGCTCGTCGACGATGGAGATGTCGAGGTCGCCATACAGAATCAGCGCCAGCGTCCGCGGAATCGGCGTGGCCGACATGACCAGCACGTTCGGCGCGTCGCCCTTTTCGCCGAGCTTCGCGCGCTGGCGGACGCCAAAGCGGTGCTGTTCGTCGGTGACCACCAGCCCGAGGCGGTGGTATTCCACGCCTTCGGTGATCAGCGCGTGCGTGCCGATCACCACGTCCCACTCCCCCGCCGCGATCGCCTCGTGCGCCAGCCGGTGCTGCTTCGCGGTCAGGCTCCCGGTCAGCAGCCCGACGCGCAGCCCCATCGGTTCCAGCAGTTCCCGCGCGCCGTCGTAGTGCTGCCGGGCGAGCACCTCCGTCGGCGCCATCATCGCCGCCTGATAGCCGCACGCCCACGCCAGCCGGATCGCCGCGAACGCAATGGCCGTCTTGCCGCAGCCGACGTCGCCCTGCACGAGCCTCGCCATCGCCCTGGGCGACCGAAGGTCTTGCGCGATCTCGCCGAGCACGCGGCGCTGCGCGCCGGTCGGCGCAAACGGCAAGCTCGACCAGAACGACTCGATCTCGGCGTCGTCGAAGTCCAGCTGCACGCCCTCGCGCCCCGATTCGCGCGTCAATCCGAGCGCCACCTGATACAGCAGCAGGTCCTCAAACGCCAGCCTCCGCCGCGCGGCGGCGAGCGCCTCCCGGCTGGCGGGAAAGTGGGCGCTGCGCAGCGCAAAGTTTCGCTCGCTCAGGCCGTAGCGGCGGCGGATGGACTCCGGCAGATCCTTCGGCCAGTTCGCGTCGCACGCCTCCAGCGCGGCCTCGATCGCCGCGCGCAGCGCCTTTGCCGGAACGCCCGGCACCTGACGGTAGACCGGAACGAGCGATGCCTCGTGTTCGATCGTCGGGCTGACGAGCTGCAGCGCGCCGCGCGGACGGTCGGCCTTGCCGTAGAGCAGAAGCTCCCGCCCCGGCGCGAGCTGATCCTTCAGCCACGGCTGATTGTACCAGACCACCGGCACGACGTCCTCGCCGTCGGTGACGAACACCTTTGTGATCAGTAGCTTCTTCGCCCAGTGCTGCCGGACTTCGCCCGCGACGCGCACGCGCACCGCCGCCGCTTCCCCCGGGCGCAGCTCGCAAAGCGGCACCGGCGCGGTCAGGTCGCGATAGTCCTTCGGCAAAAAGCGCGCCAGATCGCGCACGGTGTACAGCCCGGCCTCATTCAGCGCGCGCAGGCGCGCCGGGCCGATCCCCCTGATGCCCTCGAGCGAGCGATCCATGCGCACACCTCCCTTCGCTCCATCGCAACTCCAATCCGCCGCCCTGTGATTGGGAGCTGTCCCATCGGACTGCAATTCAACGCGCCGGCCCACAGCCGCTCCCGGTTTTCTCGAGCTTCAAGCGCGTTCCGCCAGTTTGTAATTCAATCCGCGCTGACCCACACCCGCTCCGCGCGCATTTTTTGAAACTCAAGCTCGCAAAATGAGCACACGGTTGGCGCGCCGGGCGGCTCAACGCATTCCCATCAACCGGCAACGCGCCGGGCAACTCAACGCATTCCCATCAACCGGCGGGCGCATCGGGCGGCTCGTGACCTCTGCCGCGCGCCCGCACGAATCTGTAGACATCAAAAGCCATGCCCGCAGTTTCGCGCGTCCGCGCAGCGTTCCGCCTGCTGCAAAACAAGCGCCTCAGACGGCTGGCTTGAACGCAATCCGCCCTCGCCGCTTTCCCCACAAATGCGGCAGATCCGGCTTCCCTCACAAATGCGGCAGATCCGGCTTCCCTCACAAATGCGGCGGATCCGGCTCACCGCCGGATCCGCCGCCTGTGATCCGCTCCACGCGGAATTATTCCACCGCTACGAGATAGTAGTACAGCGGCTGACCGCCGTTCTGCACCTCGACATCGCAGTCCGGATACTTCTCCTCCAGCGCGTCGCCCAATTCGCGCGCCCTCTCCTCGGACACATCGCTGCCATAGTAGACCGTAATCAGCGACGAGTCCTCGTGCACCATCTTTTCAGCGCACTCGACCGCCACGTCCTCCGCACTGTGGCCGAGGATTTCGAGCTTGTTGTCGAGCATGCCCATGATGTCGCCGGAATGGATTTCGCGGCTGTCGTAGTTCGTATCGCGCACGGCGTAGGTAATCGACGCGGTATGGACGCTGTTCGCCGCCTCGGTCATCGCGCGCTCGTTTTCCTCGACGCTCGCGTCGGGATTGAACGCCAGCGCCGCGGAGATGCCCATCGGCACCGACTTCGTCGGCAGCACGACGACGTTGCGCTCCGTCAGCTCGCTCGCCTGCTGCGCCGCGAGGATGATGTTGGTGTTGTTCGGCAGGATGATGACGTTCTTCGCGCCCGTGGCGTCCGCGGCCTCGGCGAGATCCTGAATGCTCGGGTTCATCGTCTGACCGCCGTCGACGATCTGATCGACGTTCAAATCGCGGAAGATGTTCGCCAGCCCTTCGCCCAGCGCGACGGCCACGATGCCGTATTCCTTCGGCTCCGCCTGCTTCGCCGCCTCCGCCTCGGCCTTCTTCGCCTCGCGCTCGCGCGCCTCTTCAAACATGTTGTCGATCTTGATCGCGTCCAGCTCGCCCAGCTCGAGCGCGTACTGAATCGCCTTGCCGGGGTCGTTCGTATGCACATGCACCTTCACGACCGACAGATCCGAAATGACCAGCACGCAGTCGCCGATGCGCTCCAGCCGCTTGCGCAGCCGCACGACGTCGCCCTCGCGCATCTCCGGCCGCGGATGGGAGACGATAAACTCGGTGCAATAGCCGAACTTGATCTCGCCCAGCGCCTCGTGATCGTCCACGAATTCGCCCGGCAGACTGGATTCGCCCTTGCCCTGCACGACGTCCGCCTCGACCGGCTCGCCCGTCAGCGCCGCGTACATGCCGCGGTAGACGACCATCAGGCCCATGCCGCCGCTGTCGACGACGCCGGCCTGCTTGAGCACCGGCAGCAATTCCGGCGTGCGGCGCAGGATTGCATCGCCGGAGACGAGAATCGTCTTGAACAGCGCGGCGACGTCCTCGTATTGCCCGGCGACCTTCTCGACTTCGTCGGCGATCACGCGCGCGACGGTCAAAATGGTGCCCTCCTTGGGCTTCATGACGGCCTTATAGGCCGTGTTCGCGCCCTCGCGCATCATCGCGGCCAGCAGCGCGCAGTCGATTTCCTCGTGGCCGGACAGCGCGCGCGCAAAGCCGCGCAGGATCTGGCTCAGGATCACGCCGGAATTGCCCCGCGCGCCCTTCAGCGCGCCGCGCGCCACCGCGTCCGCAACGTCGGCGACGCTGGTGTAGCGCTTGGCGTTCATCTCGCGGATGGCGGATGTAATGGTCTGGGTCATATTCGTACCGGTATCGCCGTCAGGCACCGGGAAAACGTTCAGCGCATCGACGCTTTCGCGATTCTGCGTCAGCAGCGCGGCTCCCGAGGAGAACATCTCCTTGAGCATGCTGCCATCGATCTTTTTCACCATTCAACTCTTCCTCCCAATATCCCCGCCAATGCGGAATTCATGCGCGGGATTCTCTTGCGGCCCTCGGCGCCCGTGAACCGGACGCCTTGGAAAAGCGGAATCCACCGCGGGGCGCAAGGGAGATTCCCCGCCGCGCGCGATGGTTCCGCGATCTCTCCGCGCTCAGACGCGGATATCCTCCACGCAGACATTGACGCGGCCGACGGGAATGCCGGTGAGGTGTTCCACCTTGTACTTCACGGTCTCGATAATGGCGGCCGCAACGGCGCTGATCGAGATGCCGTATTCGACAATGATGAACAGGTCGATGTCCACCTTGTCGCCGGACGTGTGGATCTTCACGCCGCGGCCGAGGTTTTCACGGCCCATGAGCTGCACGATGCCGTCCGTCGAGCGCTTGGACGCCATGCCGACGATGCCGTAGCAATCCAGCGCGGCGTAGCCCGCCACGCGCACCAGCACTTCGTCGCTGACGGTAACCAGGCCCAGCTCTGTATTGAATTTGCAATCCATATTGAAACCTCCTGTAAAGGATTCGGTCATACAAACACTTCTCCCCAACAGTATAGCGTTTTTTGGGCGATTATGCAAGCATAAGTCCGTATTTTTTTCAATTTCTCCGCATCAGCGGCGCGTTTGGACGAAAAAATGACCCGAATGCCCCTCTTTACGGCGGCGCCGGCGGACATATACCATGCCCAAAAGGCATTGCTTTCGCCAACAATATAGGCATTTTACATATCGTCCCCGCCGTGGTACAATGAAACCATCAAAATGCGCGCCGGCACATCCGGCGATGGGAGGAATGCAACAATGAAGATGAGAACCCTTGGCAGGCAGAACGCCCTGACCGTATCGGCCGTCGGCATGGGCTGCATGGGCTTCAGCCACGGCTACGGCCCCGCTCCCGACCGCAGCGAGGCCATCCGGCTGATCCGCGCGGCATTCGACCGCGGATGCACGTTTTTTGACACGGCGGAGAGCTACGCCGCCGGCGAGAACGAGCGCCTGGTCGGCGAGGCGATCCGCCCGTTCCGCGGGCAGATCGTGCTGGCCACGAAGCTGCACATCCCGGAGGACGCCCAAGACGTGGAGGCGACCATCCGCGCGCATCTGGAGGCGTCGCTTCAGCGGCTGGGCACGGACTGCGTCGACCTCTACTACCAACACCGCGTCAACAAGCAGATCCCCGTCGAGGCGGTCGCCGAGGCCATGGGCAAGCTGATCGCCGAGGGCAAGATCCGCGGCTGGGGCCAGTCGCAGGCGACGGAGGACGAGGTGCGCCGCGCGCACGCGGTCACGCCGATCACCGCCATTCAGAGCGAGTATTCCATGATGGAGCGCATGTTCGAGCGCGACGTCATCCCCGCCTGCGGCGAGCTGGGCATCGGCTTCGTGGCGTTTTCGCCGATGGGCGCGGGCTTCCTAAGCGGCCGCTACGGCCGCGGCGACGTCTACACGGGCGACGACGTCCGCCGCGTCATCACGCGCTTCACCGGCGAAAACATGGACGCCAACCGGCCGCTGATCGACATGCTGGACGCATTCGCCGCCGAAAAGGGCGCGACGAAGGCGCAGATCGCGCTGGCGTGGATGCTCAAGAAGGCCGACTACATCGTGCCCATTCCCGGGATGCGCAAGCTGGAGCGGATCGACGAGAACCTCGGCGCGGCGGAGATTGAGCTGAGCGACGGCGACATGCGCCGCCTCGAGGATGCGCTGGCCCAGATCACCATCCACGGCAACCGCACCGACGAGGACATCGCCAAGCTGAAGCACATGATCTGATACTCATTCGCAGTTAAAATGCCTAACAGAGCGCAACAGATCTTCTGCTGCGACGGAACGAGGCAAAGTCACTGCGGAAAAGATGGCGTGCGAATTGGGCTGTTTTATCAAGAATGCGTATCAACGACCGGAAAGGAGCGCCGGCATGCGGCACATCTCATCGCTCGCCCGGAAGTTGGGCGAGCCCTCAAAGTCCGTGAACATGACGCAGGGCGGCATCTGCCGGACGATCCTCGCATTCGCCCTGCCAATCATGATCGGCAATCTGTTCCAGCAGCTGTACAACATGGTCGATACGGCGGTCGTCGGGCGCGGCGTCGGCCCGGAGGCGCTCGCGGCCGTGGGCGCGGCATCTCCGGTCACGCAGCTGCTCCTCGGCCTGCTGATCGGCATGACCAGCGGCATGTCCGTCGTGATCGCCCGCTGCTTCGGCGCCGGCGACGAAGCCCGAATGAAGCGCGCCATCGCCACCGGCGCGCTGCTGATCGGCGCAATCGGCATCGCGGTCACGGTTGCCGGCGCGCTGCTCAGCCGGGCGCTGTTCGAGCTCATCCACACGCCGGAGGACATCCTCGACGGCGCCGTCGAATACGCCGCGATCCTGTTCCTGGGCGCCGTGGCGACGGCGGCCTACAACTACGAGGCCAACGTCATGCGCGCGTTCGGCAACAGCGCGGTGCCGCTGCTGTTCCTGATTGTGGCGTCCCTGCTCAACGTCGGGCTGGACCTGCTGTTCGTCTTCCCGCTTGGATGGGGCGTTGCGGGCGCGGCAATCGCGACGGTGCTCTCCCAGCTGATCTCGGCGATCCTCTGCCTCGCCTATATGGCGCGGCGCGTGCCGCAGGTTCGATTGGCGCGCAGCGATTGGAAGTGGGATGGCGCGCTGGCGGCCGAACACCTGCGCACCGGCGTGCCGATGGCCTTCTTCTCATCGCTGCTGGCCATCAGCTTCCTGATCCTGCAATCGACGCTGAACTCGCTGGGCAGCGCGGACGTCGCGGCCTACACCGCGGCGAGCAAGATGGACACGCTGGTCTATCAGGTCATGGCCGCGTTCGGCACGGCGGTCTCCACCTTTGCCGCGCAAAACTACGGGAGCGGCTCGATCGGCCGCATCCGCGAAGGCGTCCGCCGCTGCACCGGCATCACGGTGGCGGTCTGCGCCGGCCTGACCACATTCGCCCAGCTGTTTGGACGCTTCTTCATGCTGCTGTTCGTCGGCCCCGAGGACGCCGGCATCCTCGCGTCCGGCCTGATGTACATGCGAACGACCTCGGTGCTGTACGCCGTGCTCGGCGTCAACTACGTCATCCGCTTCGCGCTCATCGGCGTCGGAAAATCGGCCATTCCGATGCTGGTCGGGCTCTCCGAAATCGCGACGCGCGCGGCCGTCACCTACCTGCTGGTCTACCGCATCGGCTTCGCGGGCATGGCGTTTGCAAGCCCCGCCTGCTGGGTCACCTCTACGATCCTCTGCGGCCTCTGCTACGCACCGATGATGCGCAGCGCCGAGGACAGGCTCCGCGCGGCTCCCGCAGCGAGCGCGTAGCCCGGGTTCCGGGAAGTCATCGCACTATGGAAAGGATGGTCTTTATGAAAAAGTTCTTCACACTGTTCCTCGCCGCCTGCCTGCTCTGCGCTCCGGCGCTCGCCCTCGCAGAAGCGCCCACGCCCACCGCGCAGAGCGGTTCAGGCGTTCTGGTCGCCTATTTCTCCTGCACGGGCAATACGCGCCCCATCGCGGAGGCAATTGCCGAGGGTTTGGGGGCCGACCTGTTTGAGATCGTTCCGGAGACGGCGTACACCGAAGGCGACCTCAACTACGGCGACGACGAAAGCCGCACATCCATCGAGCAGAACGATCCCGACGCGCGCCCAGCCATCGCGGCGGAGTCCGCCGTCGAGGACATGGCGCGCTACGACGTGGTATTCCTCGGCTACCCCATCTGGTGGAGCGATGCGCCGCGGATCATCTCCACATTCCTGGAGAGCTACGATTTCTCGGGCAAAACGATTGTGCCCTTCTGCACATCCGGATCGAGCGGCATCGGCTCCAGCGCGACCGATCTCGAACCGCTGGCCGAAGGGGCAGAATGGCTGGAGGGACGGCGCTTCGCGGCGGGTACCGAAGCGGACGAAATAATGGCTTGGGTCGGCTCGCTCGGCCTCTTCGCCTGAGCCCCGGCTGAAAGCTCCCCAACCAACAACTTACCAAAAGGATTTTTTCCGACAAAATGTGGGGAGGAAGCGCATAGCGCTTCCTCCCCATCGTTTCACTTGATCTCGATCTTCTCCACGCAGAACTGGCCCTCGCGCCGCACGCGCAGCGCGTAGGGAAATCGATCGACCTGCGTGCACATCTCGAAATCCCGGCGGGGAAAGACCTCCTGCAAGTCGGGATTGAAGAACTTCTTCCCGGACGTCTCGCTCAGGCGGCGCACCCGCTGGGAGATGTCGGGCGATTCGCCCCGCAGCAGCGCCGCGATGTAATCGGCGCAAAGCGTGTCCTCATCGGTTTCCGAGGCGCCGTCCAGCCCCATGCAGACCAGCGAGACGGCCGCCGGGTTGCACCGGCGGATGTACTCGGCCGTGGCCGCGGCGTTGACCAGCGACGCGCCGACGATCTCGTCCGCACCCGCGGCGTTGGCAATGCCCTGCGTGCCGGCGCTGGTGGTGTGGACGATCACGCGGCCGCAAACGTCAAACGCCTCGAGCTGCGACGGCGAATTGCCGCAGTCGAAGCCTTCGCACTTTCTGCCGCCGCGCTCGCCGACGAGCAGCGCGCCCGGATTTGCCCGCTTGAGCGCGAACGCCTCGTCGATGCCGGCGACGGGCAGAATGCGCTTCGCGCCGCGCGAAAACGCCCAGCATTCCACCGAAAACGCACGAAAAACGTCGATAATGACCGCCAGCCCCCGCGCCCTCCGCGCGCCCTCGATCAGTTGTAGAATTTCTATCTCCATCTCTCTACGGGGACGCCGTCCCCGCCTCCGTCCAAGGGGCTTCCCCCTTTGGGATCCCGGCGCGCTCCTCTCGGGTTCGCGCCCGATCGTATTTCCGCCGCGGATGGCGAAGAGCCGTCTGCGGCGCGCTGTGAAGAGGCAATGTGCATCGCCCGTGAGCGCCTATCTGGGGAGCTTCGCGGCGACTGCCTCCGCATTCCGGCCAACCAGCGCGATGGAATAATCGCACAGGAGGATCTCGCGCATCAAGGCGTTGACATCCTCGTACTTCAGCGCGTTGACGCGGTCGATGACCTCCGTCTCGGTGCGCGTCTCGTTCATCAGAAGCATCCGCCGGCCGATGGACTGCATCCGCGCGCTGGTGGATTCGAGGCCGAGGATATAGCTCGCCTTGAGCTGTTCGCGCGCCATCGCGAACTCCTGCTCGGTCATGCCCTCCCGGGCGATCTTGCGCGCCTCGTCAACCAGCATGCCGCAGACCTCGACGGCGGCGTCCGGATTGGTTCCCGCATAGATCGAGAGCATTCCCGCGTCGGTATAGGCGTTGGGATAGCTGTATACGGTATACGCCGCGCCGCGCTCCTCGCGGATCTTCTGAAACAGCCGCGACGACATGGAGCCGCCGAACACGCTGTTGAACAGCGAAAGCTCATAGTTTCGGTCGTCGCCCAGCCTAAGCCCCGGAAAGCCCAGGCAGATGTGGATCTGCTCGATGTCCTTTTCGCGCACGAGAACCGTCGGCGCGACGGCGTTCGTCGTGCAGCCGCGCTTTTCAAAGCCCCTGGCCTGCCAGCCGCCCAGCAGTTCTTCCGCCATCCGCACGACCGCGTCCCACTCGTAGTTGCCCGCCAGCGCCAGCACGGCGTTCTGCGGGCGGTAGAGCCTTCGCCAATAGTCGGCGAGCTCTTCGCGCGAATACGACGCGATGCGCCCGGCGTTGCCAAGGATCGGCCGCGCGACCGGCTGGTCGCCAAAGTGGGCCAGCATCAGCATTTCGTGCACGAGATCCTCCGGCGTGTCCTCGGACATGGCGATCTCCTCGAGCACCACGCCCTTCTCCTTCTCCAGCTCACCCGGATCAAACGCCGGCGCCGTGACCAGATCCGCCAGCACGTCCATCGCCAGCGGCAGGTGTTCGTCGACGACCTTTGCGTAAAAACAGGTGCACTCCTTCGCGGTAAACGCGTTGAGCTGTCCGCCCACGGCGTCCATCTCCTCAGCGATCGCGCGCGCAGAGCGCTTCTTCGTGCCCTTGAACACCATGTGCTCGATGAAGTGGCTCACGCCCGCCTCCACCGGAATTTCATACTGAGAGCCCGAGCCGACCCACAGCCCCACCGACACCGACCGGAAGTGCGGGATCCGCTCGCCGATGATTCGCAGCCCGTTGCTCAGCGTGATCTGATCAAAATTCATGTTCGCTTCTCCTCATACGCAAAATGGACATACACAGTATGCCCATTCCGCGGCTGATTTCATTCGGAAGTCGGCGCAGCGCAGGGCCGCCTCCTTCCCCTCATCTACATTGGGACGCTGTTTGGAAAGACCCTGCGCAGAGTTTCGCGCGGCGGCCGGCGCGCTCGCTGCCTTCCACGGCGGATGAATCCGCGCGCCCATGCCGCCCGCTGGAACCCTATGAACCGCTCTGCCGGAAATTCCGCGTCTGCCGGCTCTGGAAGATCAGTCCCTGCGCGGACCGCGCCCGCCGCGGCGCTCGCCGCCGCGTCCGCCCCGATCGCCATCGCGGCGCGGAGGACGGCGCACGGGCATGGATTCGTCGTCATAGACGATGTCGTTGCGCACGAGGTTGATGCGGCCCTGCGAATCGATTTCAGCCACGCGGCACTCGAGCGTATCGCCGATGCTGACGACGTCCTCGACCTTGTCCACGCGGTGGTTGGCCAGCTTGGAGATGTGGATCATGCCGTCCTTGCCGGGCGCATACTCGACGAACGCGCCGAACGTCATGATGCGCACGACCTTGCCGGTGAACACGTCGCCGACCTCGAGATCCTTCGCGATGCCCTCCACGATCGCGCGGGCGCGCTTGGCGGCCTCGGCGTTCTCGGTGGCGATGAACACGCTGCCATCGTCCTCGATGTCGATCTTGACGCCGGTCTCCTCGATGATCTTGTTGATCGTCTTGCCGCGCGGGCCGACGACCTCGCCGATCTTCTCGGGGTTGATCATGAAGTGGACGATCTTCGGGGCATACTTGCTCAGCTCGGCGCGCGGCTCGGGCAGCACCTCGAGCATCTTGCCCAGGATGTGCATGCGGCCGTCGTACGCCTGTGCGAGCGCCTGGCGCAGAATCGCCTCGTCGATGCCCTTGATCTTGATGTCCATCTGGATGGCGGTGATGCCCTGCGCCGTGCCGGCGACCTTGAAGTCCATGTCGCCCAGGAAGTCCTCGAGACCCTGGATGTCGGTCAGCACGGCGACCTTGCCGGTGTTCTCCACGTCCTTGATCAGGCCCATGGCCACGCCGGCGACGGGGCGCTTGATCGGCACGCCCGCATCCATCAGCGCGAGCGTCGAGCCGCAGACGGACGCCTGCGAGGTCGAGCCGTTCGACGACATGACCTCGGACACCAGCCGCAGGCAGTACGGGAATTCTTCCACCGGCGGAATCATCGGCTCGAGCGCGCGCTCAGCCAGCGCGCCGTGGCCGATCTCGCGGCGGCCGGGGCTGCGCATCGGCTTTGCCTCGCCGGTCGAGTAGCCGGGGAAGTTGTAGTGGTGCATATAGCGCTTGCTGTCCTCGGTGCCGATGCCGTCGATGATCTGCTTTTCAGACACCGGCGCGAGCGTCGCGACGGTCATGACCTGCGTCTGGCCACGGGTGAACACGCCGGAGCCATGGGTGCGCGGCAGCACGCCGACTTCGCACCAGATCGGGCGAACCTCCGTCAGCTTGCGGCCGTCGGGACGCACGCCCTTGTCGATGATGTGGCGGCGCATGACTTCCTTCTCGATGGCGTACAGCGCGTCGCCGACCTCGGTCTCGCGGCCCTCGAACGGCTCGGCGAAGCGCTCGCTGACCTCGGCCTTGACCTGCTCCTCGCGGGCGTTGCGCTCCGCGCGGTCGAAGGTCTCGAACATCCACTCGACCTTGTCGTAGGCGTACTCGCGCACGGCTTGCTTGACGTCGTCGCCCGGAAGCTGCAGCGGGAACTCCTTCTTCGGCTTGCCGATTTCCGCGACGATGCCGCCTATGAATTCGACGATCTTCTTCACTTCTTCATGGGCAAACAGGATGCCGCCGAGCATGACCTCCTCGGAGACTTCCTTCGCGCCCGCCTCGACCATCAGCACGGCCTCGGACGTGCCTGCGACGGTCAGATTCATCAGCGAAACCTCGCGCTGCGCGACGGTGGGGTTGATGACGTACTCGCCGTCGACATAGCCGACGTTAACCGCGCCGATCGGGCCGGCCCACGGAATCTGCGAGATCGCCAGCGCGGCGGAGGCGCCGATCATCGCCGGGATGTCCGGCGCATTGTCCTGCTCGACGGACATGACGGTCGCGACGACGGACACATCGTGGCGCATTCCCTTCGGGAACAGCGGGCGCAGCGGGCGGTCGATCAGGCGGGAGGTCAGGATGGCCTTCTCCGCCGGACGGCCCTCGCGGCGGTTCCACGAACCGGGAATGTGGCCCACGGAATAGAGTTTTTCCTCAAAGTCCACGCTCAGCGGGAAGAAGTCGATGCCCGGGCGCGGGGTGTCGGCGACGGTGGCGTTGACCAGCACGCAGGTGTCGCCATAGCGGACGAAGGTCGAGCCGCTGGCCTGTTCGGCGTACTTTCCGAATTCCAGCGTGAGCGGGCGGCCGCCCAGCTCCATCGTATAGCTCTTGAACATGTTTTGCCCTCCTTGTGGGTTCTCTCTATGGACATTTATATTTTGAAACGAAATCAGGTGCGGGAGATACGCCAAAACAGCGAGACTGCCCGGAGTCCGTCTGAAAACTCCCTGAAACGCGCGTCCGGCGTCCTTTCCGCCGGCTCTGGCGAAGAGCGCCCCGCTCAGCGAGCGGCTGAGCCGCGACTTCCCCGCAAAAGCGAGCGAAGCCCCTCGAAACTGCGCATTTCCCTTTCAGACCGCCTCTGCCAAGGCAAGACCCGCATGCCGGCTTTCCCGCGGTGGCACTGGGAAGCCCCGCTTCCCCTCGTTCGCGCGCAGACGCGCGCCTGCGGAACATTTCTTCCGCATCCTGGCGTCCGCGCGCGCACATGCCCGCCCACTCCGCGGCGGGACCAAATCCGGAACCGTCCGGTTCCCCTCGGTTCAGTAAAACGCCGCCGCACCGGCAAAGCCCGGGCGACGGCGATGGAGCACCCCTCGCTGAAGCCCGGCGATTACTTGCGCAGGCCGAGCTTGGCGATCAGTGCGCGGTAGGCTTCGATGTCGGTGCTCTTGAGGTAGTCCAGCAGGCCGCGGCGCTGGCCAACCATCAGCAGCAGGCCGCGACGGGAATGGTGGTCCTTCTTGTGCACCTTCAGATGCTCGTTCAGGTGGTTGATGCGCGCGGTCAGCAGCGCGATCTGCACTTCGGGAGAGCCGGTGTCGCCCTCGTGGCGCGCATAGGCCTCCATGATTTCCTTCTTGTTGATCTCCATGGTGATTTTCCTCCTCTTTCCTCTTCCCCGCCCGCCAAGAAAGCCGTCGGAGTGTTCGGCAAACTGAGCGCACGGCAGCGGCAAGCATATTTTGCCACGCAAACTATTGTACCATACGTCGAAAGGTTTGTAAACGGGCAATCCTGCATTTCGCAAAATCTTCACAGATACTGCACTTGTCCGCCGGGATAGAACACTTCCGTGAGGGCCGCGTCCTCATAGACCCTGAGGGTATCGGCAAATTCCCGGACGCAGTTTCGCTGAAGCAGCCCTTCACGCGGCAGCCAGAGCGCCTCGCCCTCCTCGGAGGAGCGCAGCCCGCCCTCCCAGCGGGTCGCGCGAAAGAGGAACACGATGCAGCGCTCGCCCTCGTCCGTCCAGAACTGGCGGATGCCGCACAGCTTCGGGTCGAGCACCGTGACGCCCGTCTCCTCATACACCTCGCGCACGACGGAAGCCACGATCGACTCGCCCGGCTCCACATGCCCGCCCGGGAAGGAAAGCCCGGGCCATGCGGGATCCGTGCGGTTCTGCATCAGCACATTGCCGCATCCGTCCGAAACCATGCACATGTTCGTCAAAATCGTCCGCTCCGCGCGGCTCATCCCGACCGCCTCCATCCTTCATTCCTCCGGCCGAATCGCCAACAGCGCCTGTGCGCGCGCAAGTTCGCCGTTCTGCAGCATCGCCCGGATGCGCGTGGACGAAACCATGCCCTCCCCGTCGCGCACCGGCTCGACCACGCTCGCGAGGTAGCCGCATTCGCCCGCCAGCCGGCGCACCATCGCCGCGTCGCCCATGCCGCCCCGGCCGAAGGTGTAATTCTCGCCGACGACGACCGCGCGCACGCGGAGATGCTCGACCAGCGACCGCAGATAGTCCTCCGGCGGCGTCTGCGAAAACTCGGGCGTAAACGGCGTCACCAGCGCGCAGTCCGCGCCGAGCGCCTCAAACTTCGCCAGATTTTCCGCCAGCGTCAAAACCGGCTCGGGCGCGCGCGCCGGACAAATCACCGACAGCGGATGCCGGTCAAACGTGCAGACCACGCTCTGCGCGTCCAGCTCCCTCGCCAGCCGCACGGCCTCGCGGATGAGCCGCTGGTGGCCGACGTGCACGCCGTCGAACATCCCCAGCGCCACGACCGACGCCCGGCCGTCAAACGCCTCCTCGGAGGTCATCACCTTCATCTGCAATCCCCCAGTCCAACCGCTCCGCCCGCTGGGCGGCGCGCGGCGGCTTCCTTTGAAATGCGGCGCGCCGGTGCACGCCCCCGGCGTGAAGCGCGCTACGCATGGAAAAGGTCCATGCGGGTTCGGTGCAGCACCCGACCGAACCTCACTTCTCCAGCAGCATCGCGCGGAAGAAGAGCCTGCAGCCGCCGGGCACAAACGAGCGCCGAACTCCGCCCTTCAGCCGCTTTCAACGCAGCCCCATCCGGCCGAATCGTCTTACTTTTCCAACAGCATCGCGCGGAAGCGCACTGAGCCGTCCTCGCGTCCCTCGCCGATCCCCGCAAACGCCCCGCTCAGATACACTCGCACCGGCTCGCCCGGCGCAACCGCCGCGTCCAACCAGTCCGCGCGCAGCGGATTGCCGTTGACCACCGCATGGCGCGCGCGCTCCCCGACGTTCACCGCCTTCAAGTGTCCCAGCGGCGCGTCCATCGGAATCAGCGCCGGTTCCAGCCGTCCTTCCGCGCTCAACCGGTCGATCTCCTCGCGCGTCAGCGCGTCCTCGATGCGAAAGACGCCCGCCGCCGTGCGCTGAAGCGACGCCATGTGCGCGCCGCAGCCGAGCGCCCGGCCGATGTCGTGGCACAGCGTGCGGATGTAGACGCCCTTGCCGCAGTCCACGCGGAGCCGGTAGCGGTGCTCGCCAGTGCGCTCCCCGACCGCGATGCCGTCCACGCGGCACGGTCTCGGCTCGAGCGCCACCGCCTCGCCCTTTCGCGCAAGCTGATACAGCCGCTTGCCGTCGCGCTTGAGCGCAGAGTACATCGGCGGGATCTGCTCGATCTCGCCGACGAACTGTTTAACCGCCTCGCGAAGCTCCCGCTCGCCCACGTCGACCTCGCGCTGCGCGACAATCTGGCCGGTCGCATCCTGCGTGTCCGTCTCCACGCCGAGCTGAATCTCGGCGAGATAGGTCTTGGTCTTGTCGATGATGTAGTCGAACAGCCGCGTCGCCTTGCCGATGCACAGCGGCAGCACGCCCGATGCTTCGGGGTCGAGCGTGCCTCCGTGGCCGATCGCCGTGCCGCGCGGCAGGCGCCTGCGCACAAACACCACCATGTCCGAGGACGTGATGCCGGCCGGCTTGTTCGCAATCAGAAAACCGTTCATCGCTTCATTCCATTTCTCTGTGATAGATGTCTTCCCGCGCGCACTCCAGATGCGCCCGCGCGGCAAAGCTCAGTTCCGCGCGTCCAGCGCGCTCTTTGCGCGATCGAGCACCGCGCCGAGCGCTTCCTCGAGCGGCATCTCCAACGTGCAGCCCGCCGCCCGGGCATGGCCGCCGCCGCCAAACGGCTTCGCGACCTCGCCGGCCACGTCGAGCCACTCCTTCGAGCGCAGCGAAAACTTCGTCGCCGCGCCGCGCGTCTCCGCCAGCGCTGCGAACTCGACGCCGTCGATTTCGAGCAGATAGTTGACGATGCCGTCGCTGTCCTCGCGCAGCGCGCCCGCCTGGGCGAACATCGCGTCGGTCAGCCGCGCCCACGCCATCCGGCCGTCGCCGCTAACCTCCAGCCCGGACAGCACGATGCCCAGCAGCTTCGTGCGGCCGAGCGGACGCGTGCGGTACAGCTCGCGCGTCAGCCCGGCGACGTCTGCTCCGGCCTCGATCAGCTTCGCCGCCGCGCGCATCGTCCCCGGCGTTGTGGAAGAAAAGCTGAAGTTGCCGCTGTCGGTGGAGATGGCGATGTACAGCCACTCGGCCATCTCGCGGCTCAGCGGCACGCCCAGCGCCTCGATCAGCTCCAGCGCAAGCTCGCCCGTCGCCGCGCGGCCGCCGTCGATCAGGCAGACGTCGCCAAAGCCGGGATTCGTCGCGTGGTGGTCGAGCACGGCGCGCGCGGCGCAGCCGTCGAACAGCGCCCGCGCGGCGCCCAGCCGGCCCTCGTCCGAGACATCCAACGCAAGCGCCATCTCCGGGGAAAACGGCGGCTTCGCGCCGGCCGCGATCACCCCGTCCGCGCCCGCAAAGCGCGAAAACATCTTCGGCATCCCACCGGGCAGGCAGGCAAACGCGCGCTTGCCCATCGCCCGAAGCGCCGCCGCCACGGCAACGCACGAACCGGCCGCGTCGCCGTCGGGCGAGACGTGGCCGATGACCGCAAAGCCGTCGCGCGCACGAAGCCAGCGGGCGAGTTCCTCAATCGTCGCCCGGCGCGTCATGGCTCTCGGTCTCCTTCAGAATCTGGTTGATTCGAGCGGCGTACTCGATGTTGGTGTCCAGCTCGAACAGCACCTCGGGCACATAGCGCAGATCGACGCGCCGCCCGAGCTCGCGGCGCACAAAGCCGGCCGCGCGGTGCAGCGCATCCATCATGTCCTTGCGGCGCTCCGGTTCGAGAATCGACACGCGCACCTTGCAGTAGCGCAGGTCGCGCGTCACCTCGCAGCGGACGATCGACCACGTGCCGCCGATACGCGGGTCGCGCAGGTCGTCGCGGATGATGGCGTCGATGGCCTTCTGGGCCTCTTGGGAAATGCGGTCAATTCGATCAAATGCAGGCATGTTTTCCTCCCGTTTTGATATGGACAACGGGCGTTCGATGAACGCCCGTTGTGGACGGGGGAGCAAGCTCCCCCGCCACTGCCACTCCCTCTCCAGTTTCCGCTAAAATCCTTCGGATTTCCGGGCGCGGAAACTGCAAGGAAGCGATTTTTGCTCTGGGAAATAGGATTTCCCGACGCAAAAATCAGCACCCGCGCCCGACGTACACGCCGTCGGGCGCGATTTTTACTGCGAAAGGGCTGCGGCCCTTTCGCGCTCTCCTCTGAGCTTTTTGACAAGCGGACGGGCGTTCGATGAACGCCCGTTTGCAAAGTCAAGCGGCTCAGTTCTGAACTTCCTCCATCACGAAGCACTCGATGACGTCGTTCTCCTTGATGTCGTTGTAGTTCTCGATGCCGATGCCGCACTCGTAGCCGGTGTTGACTTCCTTGGCGTCGTCCTTGAAGCGCTTGAGCGAGTCGATCTTGCCCTCGTGGATGACCACGTTGTCGCGCAGCAGGCGGATCTGCGCGTTGCGCGCGATCTTGCCGTCGGTGACGTAGGAACCGGCGATCGTGCCGACGCCGGAGACCTTGAACGTCTGGCGCACCTGCGCGTGACCCAGCAGGACTTCCTTGAACTTCGGCGCAAGCATGCCCTTCATCGCGTTCTCGACGTCCTCGATCGCCTGATAGATGACGCGGTAGAGCCGGATGTCGATCTTCTCGCGCTCGGCCATCTCGCGCGCGTTGTTGTCCGGGCGCACGTTGAAGCCGATGATGATGGCGTTCGCGGTGGAAGCGAGCATGACGTCCGTCTCGGTGATCGCGCCGACGCCGCCGTGGATCGTGCGCACGCGCACTTCGTCGTTGGACAGCTTCTCCAGCGACTGGCGCACCGCCTCGACCGAGCCCTGCACGTCCGCCTTGATAATCAGGTTCAGATCCTTGATCTGGCCGGCGGAAATCTGGCTGAACAGGTCGTCCAGCGTGGTCTTCTGCTGGTCCTTGATCAGCGCGCGGCGCAGCTTGTCCTTGCGCTCCTCGGCGACCTGGCGGGAGAGCTTGTCGTCGTCGACGGCGCTGATGATGTCGCCCGCCTCGGGCACGTCGTTGAAGCCGATGACCTCGACCGGCTGCGACGGGCCGGCTTCCTTCACGCGCTCGCCGCGGTCGTTGACCATGGCGCGCACGCGGCCGTATGCCGTGCCGGCGACGATCGTGTCGCTGACGCGCAGCGTGCCGTTCTTGACCAGCACGGTCGCCACCGGGCCGCGGCCCTTGTCCAGCCGCGCCTCGATGATGATGCCGCGCGCCTTGCGGTTCGGGTTGGCGCGGTAGTCCTGCACCTCGGCGACCAGCAGGATCATCTCCAGCAGCTGGTCGACGCCCTCGCCGGTCACGGCGGAGACGGGCACCATGATCGTGTCGCCGCCCCACTCCTCGCAGACGAGCTCGTACTCGGTCAGCTGCTGCTTGATGCGCTCGATGTTGGCGCCGACCTTGTCGATCTTGTTGATGGCGACGATGATCTGGACGCCCGCCGCCTTGGCGTGGCTGATGGCCTCGACGGTCTGCGGCATGACGCCGTCGTCCGCGGCGACCACGAGCACGGCGATGTCCGTGGCCTGCGCGCCGCGCATGCGCATGGACGTGAACGCCTCGTGGCCGGGCGTGTCGAGGAAGGTGATCTGGCGGCCGTCGAGATCGACGGTATATGCGCCGATGTGCTGCGTGATGCCGCCGGCCTCCGTCGCGGTGACGTGCGCCTTGCGGATGTAGTCGAGCAGCGAGGTCTTGCCGTGGTCGACGTGGCCCATGATGGTCACGACCGGCGGGCGCGGCATGAGATCCTCCTCCGCGTCGGCGACGTCCTCCTTCTCCAGCGCGTCCTCGGCCGTCTCGGCGAGCTTCAGCTCCAGCTCCACGCCAAACTCAGATGCGACCAGGCTGGCCGTATCGTAGTCGAGCTCGTTGTTGATCGTGGCGATGATGCCCAGCATCATCAGCTTCTTGATGATCTCGCCCGCCGGCTTGCCGATGCGCTCGGTGAGGTCGCGGACGGTGATCTTTTCGGCGGTCATGACCGCCTTTTCGATCTTGATCGGCTCGATAAACGTCTTCTTCTGCGCCGCCTTCTTTTTCTTCTTGCCGCGCACGAATTCGTCGTCATAGCCGTTCGACATCATGCTGGCGTCGCGCCGGCGGTTGCCCCGGTTCGCATTGCGCTCCGGATCGTTCTGGCGGACGTACTGCTTTTTGTTCGGATCGTAGTTGGAGACGCGCTCCTTCTCAACCGCGGGCGCGAGGTCGGCCATCCGGCCGCGGCCAAATCCGCCCGGACGGCTGCCGCCGCCGAACCCGCCGGCGCGCCCTCCCTGTCCCGGCTGCGCGGGGCGGCCAAACGGGCGCTGTCCGCCCGCCTGTCCCGGCTGAGCCGGACGGCCGAACGGGCGCTGTCCGCCCGCCTGTCCCGCCGGCTGACCCGGCTGTACCGGACGGCCGTAGCGCTGACCCGGCTGCGGCTGCTGCCCCGGCTGCACCGGTCGGCCATAGCGCGGCTGGCCCTGCTGCGGCTGCTGCCCCGGCTGCACCGGTCGGCCATAGCGCTGGCCCTGCTGCGGCTGCTGCCCCGGCTGCACCGGTCGGCCATAGCGCGGCTGACCCGCCGCGGCGGGCTGCTGAACGGCCGGCTTCGCCGCCGGACGCGGCGCTTCCGCCTTGGCCTCCGCCTGCACAGGTTTTTCCTGCGCCGCCGGCGCCTCCTGAACGACGGGTTTTTCCGGCTCCTTCGGGGCTGCGGGCGCCTCCGCAGGCTTCGCCGCTTCGGGCGCTGCTGCCGGCGCGATGTCGGACGCGGAGACCTCCGGCACCTGTTCGCTGGAATACGCGGTCATGAACTGCGCGCTGGCCTCATACTGCTTTCTGAGTTCTTCCTTCGCCTCGCGCTCCTGCCGCTCCTTTTCCTCGCGGACATAGCCATCTGAAATTTTGCGCAGAGAACTGAGCACGTCCTGCGACTGCTTGCGCAGGCGGGTGACGCTTTCAAGCATCTTTCCCGCGTTCGCGCTCAATTCTTTGGTTGCGTCCTGAACCCTGACTTTGGTCATTCCCTCAATGCACCCCCGATAGTAGACTGGTCCTAACCCGGCGTGAAATCGCCTTTCAAAATCTGCTCGGCGAAGCCGGCGTCGGTGATTCCGACGGCCATGCGGCCGGGCTTTCCAATCGCGTCGCCCAGCGAAAGCGCGGGCGCGACGACGAGCGGAACCGAATGGCTGCGGCACGCGTCGGTGATGGATTTCACCGCATTCTTCGCCGCCGCAGCGTCGAGCACGACGGCGTACGCGCCGCCGGACCGAATCGCCTGAACGCAGGCCTTCTCTCCGGAGACCAGCCTGCCCGCCCGGGCGCACAGCCCGAGCATGTTGAGCGCGCGGCTCACGCGCCCTCCCGCGGCCGGATCTGCGCCGCGAGGCCGTCAAAGACCGCGTCGTCGATCTTCGCGTCGAGCGCCCGCTCCAGCGCGCGGGTCTTTTGCGCGCGCCTCAAGCACTCGGCGTTTTCGCAGACATAAGCGCCCCGGCCGGGCGCCTTGCCCGTCCGGTCGACGGCGGGATCGCCCTCCTGGGGCTTGACCACGCGCATCAGCTCCGCCTTGGGCTTCATCTCCCGACAGCCCACGCACATGCGCATGGGGATCTTGCGCTTCCTTGGCATCGTCATTCCTCTTTCGGTTCGGCGTCCGCAGCGGCCTCCTCGGCCTCCATGTTCTGGACGTCGGCCTCCACCTGGCTCTGGCTCTTGATGTCGATCTTCCAGCCGGTCAGCTTCGCGGCGAGGCGGGCGTTCTGGCCCTCCTTGCCAATGGCCAGCGACAGCTGGTTATCCGGCACGATGACCCGCGCGGTCTTCTCCGTATCGGAGACGAACACGCTGATCACGCGCGCGGGATTGAGCGCGTTGGCGATGTATTCCGCCGGGTTGCTCGACCACTTGACGATGTCGATCTTCTCCGTCTTCAGCTCGCTGACGACGTTTTCCACACGCATGCCGCGCGGGCCGACGCAGGAGCCGACGGCGTCGATCAGCGGATCGGTCGACAGCACGGCCATCTTCGTGCGGAAGCCCGCCTCGCGGGCGATGGCCTTGATCTGCACCACGCCGGCGACGATCTCCGGCACCTCCAGCTCGAACAGGCGCTTGACCAGCCCGGGATGCGTGCGCGAGACGAAGATCTGCGGCCCGCGGCCCGTGCGCGCGACCTCGAGGACGTAGACCTTGACGCGGTCGTCGATGTTCAACTCCTCGGTCGGCATCTGTTGGTTCGGCTCGAGCACGCCCTCGGTGCGGCCGAGCTCGACGTAAACGGTCTTGTTCTCGATGCGCTGCACGATCGCGGTCAGGATCTCGTTTTCCTTCTGGCTGTACTCATCGTAGATCACGCCGCGCTCGGCCTCGCGCAGGTGCTGCACGACGACCTGCTTGGCCGTCTGCGCCGCGATGCGGCCGAAGTTCTTCGGCGTGACCTCGACCTCGACCAGGTCGCCCAGCTCGTACTGCGGCCGGATGGCGCGCGCCTCGGTAAGCGTCATCTCGCACTGAGGGTCCATGACCTCCTCGACGACGGTCTTTCTGGAGAACACCTCGACGACGCCCTTGGACGGGTCGATCGTCGCGCGGACGTTCGCGGTCTTGCCGAAATTTCTTTTATATGCAGAAATCAGCGCCGATTCGATCGCCGAGCAGAGCACATCCTTGTTGATGCGGCGCTCCTTGCTCAGCTGGTCGAGCGAGCTGAAGAACTCCTCGGAGTTGATGCTGCCGTTCGCCATGTCTATTTCCTCCCCTTTCATCCAAACCGCCCACGAAGCCTACTCCGCGGGCACGTCGTCCTCGAGGTCGGATTCGTCAAAGTCGATCAACGGGCGGACGACGGCCACGTCCTTTCGCGAAAACGCCCGCGTCACGCCGGGCGAAACCTCGATCACGATCTCGCCGTCCACCAGCCCGACCAGGTCGCCCGTGAACTGTTTGGCGCCATCGACCGGGCGGTAGGTCTTCAGCTCCACCGCGAGGCCCTTGCTGCGCTCAAAATCGCGCTCGGTCTTCAGCGGGCGGTCTGCCCCCGGCGACGAAACCTCCATGAAATCAAACGCCACGTTCTCGACCAGCGGCTGAATCCGGCGGTGAAACCGCTCCAGTTCGTCCAGCGCGACGCCGTCCGGGCGATCGATGTAAAAGCGCAGAAAATGGCCGGTCGGTTCCTTGACCAGCTCAACATCGACCAGCTCCACCTGAAGCTCGTCGGCGATTTTCTGTGCAATTCGCGCTGCTTCCTTCACCGGCATGGACTGCCTCGGCAAGCAAACCCCTCCAAATCCCTGTTCGCGTAAAAACACACCGCCGGTTGACGGCGGCTCCATGACTGACTTCTCAACCCCGCCGCGCCCGGAAAGCCGATGCCGGCGTCCTTGCGGCCGCGGGCGCCGGTTGGACGGCGTGGCTTCAACACAACATTCATTATACCACGTCGCCGGGCAGAATACAACCTTCATTTGCCCGAAAAAAGCGCCCGAATTCGCAATTATTTGTTATATTCTCGGTCTTTCCCCCTGAAAACACGCACCGCTGGGGCAGATCAGAAGGCGACCTCCGTCAGGTGCATCGTCTCGACCTTGGCGCCGAGGCTGCGCAGCTTTTCATCAAATCGCTCGTACCCGCGCAGGATATAGCCGATGCCGCCGATCTCGGTCACGCCGTCGGCCATCAGCCCGGCGATCATCATCGCCGCGCCGGCGCGCAGGTCGGTCGCATTCACGCGCGCGCCGACGAGCTTCTCCACGCCGCTGATGATGGCGGTGGACTCGATCACGCGCACATTCGCGCCCATCTTGCGCAGTTCGTCCAGAAAGCGAAAACGCGATTCAAAGATCGTCTCGGTGACGATGCTGGTGCCGTTGGCGACGGTCAGAAGCGCCGACAGCGGCTGCTGCAGGTCGGTCGGAAAGCCGGGATAGCCCTGCGTCTTGACGTTGACGGAGCGGAAGGTGCCATTGGACTTGACGTGGATCCAGTCGTCCTCGCTCGTAACGCTGACGCCCATCTCCAAAAGCTTCGCCGACAGCGCTTCCATGTGCGTCGGGATCGCGCCGGTGATCAGCACGTCCCCGGCGGTCGCCGCCGCGGCGATCATCAGCGTGCCGGTCTCGATCTGGTCGGGAACGACCGTGTAATTCGCGCCGTGCAGGTGCCGCCCGCCGCGGATGCGGATGACGTCCGTCCCCGCGCCCTTGACCACCGCGCCCATGCTAGACAGGAAGTTCGCCAGATCGACGATGTGCGGCTCCTTGGCCGCGTTGTGGATGCAGGTCGTGCCGCTGGCGGACACGGCGGTCAACATGCTGTTGACGGTCGCGCCGACGCTGGGCATGTCCAGATAGATGTCGTCGCCGATCAACTCGTCCGCCTCGGCGACCACCACGCCGCCCAGCGTCTCCACGCGCGCGCCGAGCGCGCACATGCCCTTCACGGTCTGGTCGATCGGCCGGGCGCCGATGTCGCACCCGCCGGGCAGCGGAACCTCCGCCCGGCCAAACACGCCCAGCAAAACCGGCGCGAAATAGTACGACGCGCGCATGCGCCCCGCCAGCTCGTAGGGCGGATTGTAGCGGTCGACGGTGCGCGGATCGATCCACATCGTGTGATCCCTGAATTCCACGCGCGCGCCAAGCCACCGGAGCATCTCGATGATGACGTGCACATCGTTGATGTCCGGAATATTCTCGATCGTCGACGGCGAGTCCGCCAGGAGCGCCGCCGGAATGATGGCCACCGCCGCGTTTTTACCGCCGCTGACGGAAACCTCTCCCTCCAACCGCACGCCTCCGCGAATCCGAAATTTTTCTTTCATCTCGTCACCCCTGCGCTTCGCCGGTCCCCTGATCTCGCATACCGTTTTGAACGCCGCATCAATGCCCACAGCCCGAACATCCGGCGCAGTTTCCACCGCAGCCGCCCTTCGGCGCGCCGAACGAGCACTTGCCCTGATAGACGCGCGCGACCTTCTGCCCGCACTTTTCGCAGACCACTTCGTCCCTCTGTGCAATCGACTTGAGCGCCTCAAACCGGTGCCCGCACGCCGTGCAGCGATATTCATACAAAGGCATGATTCTCAACCTCCATGCGCCAATCCGGGACAAACCCTTCGGCGCAACCTATATTATACATGATTGGAAGCGTTCAGGCAACCCCGTTAACGATGATTTTCCCCTTTTTCCTGTTTCATCCCGCAAATTTTCGACCAAAAACGCATTCTTTCGTTGCCAAATCATCCCTGTTGTGCTAAAATGAGCGTAGTTTGTGTCGAAACAGGGGTGTGAACGCTTGGCCGAGGAAAGTCAATTTCTGACCTTTATGGGTCTGCGCGTTCACTTTGCCGTCGCCCGGCCGGAAACCCCGCTCAAAAACCGCGTGCTGCTGCTCGGCTCGCCGCTGGTGACGACGTTCCACTGGCGCAAGCTGCTGCCGGAGCTTTCACAGCTGGGCTGCCTGACGGTGATGGTCGACCTGCCCGGCTTCGGCTTAAGCGACTGCTTCGAGGCTGCGCCGCAGGACCACGACCTCCGCGCGAGCATCCTCTGGGGCATCCTCGACTACGTCGACCGCGAAAGCGGCGCGCCGATGTCGCTGTGGCACCTGGTCGCGCACGGCAGCGCCTGCGCGACGATTCTGCGCATGGCCAACCAGTATCCGGATTCGGCAAAATCGCTGGTGCACCTGTGTCCGACGTTCGCCCTCGACCTCCCCAAGCGCAGCCGCGAGGCCATGTCGCGCCTGTACGACGCCACAGTGCGCTCCGAGGCGCGCTTCCGCGCACAGATCGAGCGCTTCGCCGGCTATCCGCTGGCCGACTATGTGCTCGACCGGATGCGCCGTCCGCTTCTGCGCCCCGGCGCGCGGGAGAACTTTCTGCGAATGCTCCGCCGCGCGGCGATCCCGCCGGAAGAGGGCATGGGCTTCTGTCCGACGATGGCGCTGTGGGGCGGCCGCGACCCGCTCGCGAGCGAGCGCGCAAACGCCGAAGCGCGCCGGCTGCTGCCCGACGCGGAGACCCATGCGCTCAAGTCTGCCGGCCACTTCCCGATGGAGACGCACAGCCGCGCCATCCGCGATTACCTGCGCGGATGGATTCGCTATAACGACTGAAGGAACCCTTCCTCGTCCTGTCAAAAAGGCAGGCAGGACAGCCTGTAAATCAAATCCGGCGACATGTGCGGCGGATTTGCGATATTTTTCTAAAGGGAAATCTCATTTCCCGAAAGAAAAATATCTTCCTTGCACAATTTGCGGCCGGAGTTTTCCAAAGGAAAACTCAAGCGAATTGTGGTAGGGGTGGTCGTGGCGGGGAGCAGAGCTCCCCGTCCACACAGGCTGTCAAAGAATTGACAGCCTGTGGAGCGGAGGCGCAGCCTCCCTCCCTTTTTATTATACGGCGGCGGATTCATAATATATCCGTTGACACATCGCGCAAACGAACGTACAATAAAAGATGAAGAGATGGCATTCTTCTCCATCATCCCTGCAAAAGCGAAAGAAGGGGCCGCCATGCCGGAAATCTATCAGACTCTGTTGCGCGACCTGAGCGAATTTGGGTTGCACCTGCTCTACGCAATCGCCGTCGTCGCCGTCGGGTTCAAGCTGATCGGCCCGCTGAGCCGGTGGTTTGGCCGGCTCAAGCTGATGAAGCGGATCGACCCGAGCGTTTCGGGCTTTCTCTTAAACGCCGTCACGCTGGTGCTGCGCATCGCCGTGCTGGCCTCGGCGGCGCTGATCCTCGGCGTGCCGGGCTCGGCGTTCGTGGCGCTGTTCGGTTCGGCGGGCGTGGCGCTCGGGCTCGCGCTGCAGGGTTCGCTGAGCAATCTGGCCGGCGGGCTGATGCTTCTGTTCTTCCGTCCGTTCAGCGTCGGCGATTACATCATGGCCGGCGACAAGGAGGGCACGGTCAAGCAGATCACCGCCTTCTACACTTCGATCGTCACCGGCGACAACAAGCGCATCGTGCTGCCCAACGGCACGCTGACCAACGGCACGATCGTCAACTATTCCGCGGAGCCGACGCGGATGGTCGATCTCGCGTTCACCGTGTCCGACGGTACCGCGCCCGGCCGCGTGCGCGAGATCCTGCTGGGCGAGGCTGCGGCGAACCCGATGGTGCTGCCCGATCCCGCGCCCGCCGCGCCGATGACAAAGCTCGGCGGCGGTACGATGGGCTTCAACCTGCGCTTCTGGACGGCGCGGGAAAACGCCAAGCCCGCGGAGTACGCGCTGCTGGAATCGATCAAGGCCGCCTTCGACCGCGAGGGCATCCAAATCCCCCGCACGCAGATGGACGTGCGGATGCAATCCTGACAGGAGGCGCCGGACATGCCAAAGCTCGAACCGTACTCCAAAAAACTGCCCTACAGCTATGCGCTGGGCGCGTTCCCGTCGCTGACGCTGCTCGAGGCGCGGCCCGATGCGGCGCTTCGGCTGCTCCTTCACCCCGCGGGCGCGGACAGCGCGGGCGTTCAGAAACTGCGCGAGCGCTGCGCGGCGCTGGGCGTGCGCGAGGAATGGGCGGAGCGCGTGCTGCGCCGCGAGTCCGGCAAGGACAACTGCTTCGCCGGGCTGGTGTTCTCCAAATATGAGTCCGACCTCGATCCCGCCGCGTGCCACGCCGTGCTCTGCCAGATCTCGGACGGCGGCAACGCGGGCACCGCGCTTCGCTCCCTGCTCGGCTTCGGCATCCGCGATGTGGCGCTCGTCCGCCCCTGCGTGGACGCCTTCGACCCGCACGTGCTGCGCGCGTCGATGGGTGCGTTCTACCGGATGCGCGTGCGGACGTTCGATTCGTTCGACGATTACCGCGCAGCGTTTCCCGAGCGGCCGCTGTATCCGTTCATGCTGGACGGCTCAAAGCCGCTCGACCAGGTCGCCGCGCAGGCGCAGAAGCCGTTTTCGCTGGTGTTCGGCAACGAGGCCGCCGGCCTGCCCGCGCGCTTTGCACAGCTCGGCCAGAGCGTGCGCATCCCGCAGAGCGACGAGATCGACTCGCTCAACCTGGCCGTCGCCGTGTCCGTCGGAAGCTACGCATTCATGCGCGGCGCGAAGACGGACTGACGCTGCGCAGCCCTCAACAAAACCTGTTCCCGGAGGAGATTCAAATGGCTGACCATCCAAGTGAAATCTATGCCGCAGCCCGCCGCGCGCTCGAGGAGCTGCTGGCGGAAAACCGCCCGTTTTTCAACCCCGTCCGGCTGCTGGTCGTCGGCGGC
Source organism: Candidatus Faecivicinus avistercoris (assembly GCA_018716805.1). GTDB lineage: Bacteria > Bacillota > Clostridia > Christensenellales > Aristaeellaceae > Faecivicinus > Faecivicinus avistercoris. Next base: position 36,482 of record DVJL01000013.1, read on the forward strand.
TCGTCGAGCGAAATGGCCGGCGGCGTCATCGGCCACCAGTCGACCTATCCGCTGGGCGAAGCGCTGGCGGACGCCGCGCTTGACCTCGCACGGGAGCGCGGGTTTGAATGCGCGTTCCAGTGCTGCGAGCACTTAAACCGCGCGCTGGCCGTCGAGCGCCGCACGGCAGAGCGGCTGGGCGCCGAAATCGTCTGCGCGGTGCCGCAGCCGAAGGCCGGCGGCTCGCTGGCGACCGCCGCGTGGCTTCGGATGGAGGATCCGGTGCTGGTCGAGCGCATCGAAGCCGACGCCGGGCTCGACGTCGGCCTGACGCTGATCGGCATGCACTTAAGGCGCGTGGCCGTGCCGGTTCGCTTAAAGACCGACCGCATCGGCCGCGCCATCGTCACCGCCGCACGCACGCGGCCAAAGCTCATCGGCGGCGAGCGCGCGCGCTACGCCGCGCCGGAAACCAGCGGAGGCGAAGCCCCGGGCGGCCGGTAGACGCGGCCATTCGCCCGCCGGGCAGTTGGCGGGGACGTGGACATGGAGAAGATTTCCCTGCCGTCAGGAGACGGATTCGTCCGCCCGCCTGAGCGGGCAGGTTGTCGGAAAGCAGACTTTCCTTCCGGCGAAAGATGGATTCATTCGCCGGCCAGAGCGGCATGGCGATGGGATGCTTCTGCCGCCAGGCGGGTGTTCATCCCCTCGCCCACTGTTGAGATCCGCGCCCTGCGACCTTCAGCCCTCCGCGCCCACCGGCGTGCCCCCGCTTCCCGCGGCTTTCGTCCCCCGTGCCCCGCACATCGACTGAAAGGAGCGCTTGCGCATGTTCCGATCGTGCTTTTCTACGCTGATGTCCTGCCTTCGGCCAGACGCGGTTCCCCTGCCGCGCGTCGCCGACATCCGGCGCGCGCGCGCCGCGGTCAACGCCACCGACGCGCTGCATGCCGGATTGGACTCGATGGCGCTGTCCGAGAGGCTCGAACGGCCCGATGCCTACCGCCAGCTCCAGCGCGAGCGGCGAACGGCGCTCGAAGCGCTGCTGGCCGTGCCGCCCACGGAGGAGACGGTGCGCCGCGCGATCGACCTGATCGGCGCAATCTGCGAGGAGTCCACCTGGTCTGCCAACGAATTGCGCCAGCCGTTCGACGACGAAAACCGCCCGGAGATCGACCTGTCCTGCGCCGAGACGGCGGTGCTGCTCGGCTGGACGCAGCGCGCGCTCGGCGAGCCGCTGAGCGCGGTCAGCTCGCGCATTTCCGGCCGGATGCTCGCCGAAGTACGCAGGCGGCTGTTCCGGCCCATTCAGGTGCACGAGGACTATCCCTTTATGACCGGCGCGGGCGCCTGCCCGATGGTCATCGCGGCGGATGTGCTGCTCGCCTGCCTATTGCTGGAGGACGACCCGGCCCGCGCGGCGCGGACGGTTCGTCCGGCGCTTCGCTTTCTCGACGAAGCCGCCGGGCAACACGGACGCGGCTTTACGCCGCTGGCCGAATCGGTCGCGGACATCTCGGCGATGGCCGATCTGACGGCGCTGCTGCGCGCGGCCACGGGCGGCGCCGTCGATCTCACCCAAAATATCCCGACCGGCGACTGGCTGGACGAGATCCTGTTCGCGTGGGTGCAGAACCGGCTGTTTATCGACCCCGCCGGCGACGGCATGTCGCCTCCGGTCTCGGGCGGCGACGTATTCCGCATCGGCCTGACGGCCGGCGACGAGCCGCTGATCGCCCTCGGCGCGCTGCTCGACCGCGAGAAGGCCATCGCGCCGGCCACCGTGACCGGGCGGATGATGGATCTGGCCGAGTGCGAGCGGCTGGAGGCGGTCGTCGACCGCCCGCCGAAGCTCCGCTACGCCGCGCTGCGCGACAACCGGCTGATGGCGGCGCGCATCCCCGGGCTGTACTGCGCGATGCACACCGGCGGCGGCCGCGCAAACGCAGGCGACCTGTGCCTGTTTGCCGACAATGTGGCGATCCTGGTCGACGGCGGGCGGGACTGCCCAGCGCGCAACCTGCCCGTCATCGGCGGTCATGGGCAGCGGACGCGGCCAGAGGGCGCGTGCGTGGCCGACTTTGAGCCGCGCGAGGACCGCGAGATGATGTCCGTCGACCTGACGCGAGCCTATCCCGCCGAGTGCGGCCTGCGCTCCTATCAGCGGACGGTGCTGACGCTGCGCGATGAGCGGACGGTGCGCGTCGTGGACGCGATCTCCCTCGAAGCGCCGAAGCCCGTGGCGTTCTCGTTCGTCTGCGCTGCGCGGCCGACCGTGCTGAGCACGGCTGTGCGCATGGGCGGCGTTCGTATGACGTGGGAGGGCGCGTTTGAAGCCTCGGTCGAACCGCTGGAAGACGGCCTGCACCGGCTCGTCCTCGCCGCCGCGGAGCCGGTCGGACAGGCGCTGTTCGCCTTCAATTTCGAGCGGTCGTAACCGTTGAGCTATGGTTGGCGTCTTCCAAAAAATCGTCTCGCGGTAAGTGAGATCAACCAATCCACAGCATCCCCCTGCCATGTAGCACACCTCTGGAGAGAGGTCTATTCTTAATAATACGAGGTGGTTTCGTGCGGCGTCCCTCAAACTATGACCAGATGCGCGACCAGATGGCGCGCGAGATCCTCCGGCGCGACCTGCGCCCGGCGATTCGTCGCTTTGCGCTTCGGACGGACGCGGGCTTCCTCTACCTCCGCTTCATCGGGCAGGACTACCGGGTTTCGCTCAAGACCGGCCTGCCCGAGAGTTCGAGCGACGGATTTCAGACCGTCCGCCTGGCCTCCTACAACGAGGCCATGACGATCTACGACGTCCTCGGAGATTCCAAGCCGGACTGCCGCCTGTCCGGCCGGTTCGTCGCGGTCAACGCGCTGCCGGGCGTCGTCCAGTCGGCGTCGCTGGGCGGCGATCTGTTCGCCGGGGCGGCAAAGTTTTTCGACGACCGGCCCGAGGCGCTCCGCTCGGCCTGCGAGGCGCTGGGCGGAATCCCCTTCGGCGTCGGCGACGTCGCCTACCGGCTGCCGCTGTTCGACTTTTTGCCCGTGGTGCTGCAGTTCTGGGCGTCCGACGACGAATTTCCCCCGGTGGTCAAGTTTCTGTGGGATGAAAACACGCTGGACTTTTTGCACTATGAGACCACCTGGTTCGCCGCCAGCGCACTGCTCGCCCGGCTGGAATCCCTCTGCGGCTGATCGGGCACAGGCGCCTTCGGCCATGCTGAGGGGATGATTTGGCGCGGGAGGACTTCGGCCCTCTCGCGCCTTTGGACGTCTTATTGACAAACTGAATCCCTGCGCGAGAAGCGCAGGGATTCAGAGCGCTGACAACGTCCGCAAACGCAAAAATTGCCCTGACAAGAGAGAAGTCAGAGGCAATTTTTGCTTCCATGTCCTGCAGACTTTCTCATCGCTCAGACAGTCTGCCGTATGCCCGAATTCCACCGGGCGGCCGCGCGCAAAGAGGCCCGCCGAACCCTCCGCACAGCCGCCCTGGGCTTTCTCAGAACTCGTAATCGCAGGCGACGGATGCGCTGCGCACCTCGTGCATGCGCTTCTTGACCGGCATGTGCACGGGATGGGTCTGGTAGGCGTCAAACGAAGCGCGATCCTCGAACACGGTGATCAGCGCGAGGTCATAGCTGCGCTCGCTGCCGAGGAAGTCCGCGCCGGCCTCGAGGTCGGTCATGCCCTCGATCTTGCCCTTCATGCCGTAGAAGTTCTTCACCAGCTGGGGAATCTCGCTCTTGTATTCGTCCTTGATCTTAAACAGTACGATGTGCCGAATCATGTTCCTCATCCTCTCCAATGGTTCCATAGAATGTATAGGGCCCGTAGCGGAGCGTGCCGTCATACTCGATCCGCGAAAGCATCCCGCCGCCGGCGGCACAGGCGATCAGCTTGCGGGTCAGGTCGGGCACGTCGCTCCGGGAAAGCGCCTCGTCCACGTCGATCCAGACGGCCTCGCTGTTCTCATCGCGGTCGCTGCGCGCCATGCCGGAGACGTAGCGGGCGCGAAACGCGACATACCAGTCCCTTTGGTTGAACCGGATGCCGAGCACGCCCTCCGGCTCGACGGCCACGCCGGTCTCCTCCATCAGCTCGCGCCGCACGGCATCCTCGGGCGACTCGCCCTTAAGCACATAGCCGCCCGGCACGATCAGCTTCCCCTCGCGCACGCCATAGGTGTGGCGCACCAGAAGCACCTTGCCGCCGCGCAGCACCACGCCCGCGACGGACTGCGACCAGTTTGTGTTCTCCTGACGCAAAGTCATTCCTCCGTTTCACAGGGAAAAGCGCCCCGCGCAGCGTCCTCTTCCCGATTCCCCCGCTTCCAACCGCTGACGGCGCATCGGGCGGTCAAGCCGCGTGGCGCATTCTTCCCTATTCCTCTGCATCCAGCAGCCATCGCGCATTAGGCGGTCAACCCGCGGCCGTGCGCTTCCCGATTCCCCCACATCCAGCAGCCACCGACGGCGCATCGGGCAGTCAAGCCGCGTGGCGCGTTCTTCCCTATTCTCCCACATCCAGCAGCCACCGCACCGCGCGGGCAATTCGACCGGCCGGATCGCAAAAGTGGCCGCCGGGGCGGGTTTCAAAGCGGGTACGCACGCCACAGGCATCGAGCGCGGCGGCGATGCGCCGGGCATCGTCCTCGACGGTGCGAAACGCAGGGTTCCGCCCGAGCCGCTCGCGGTCGCCGACGGAGAAGTACGCGCGCTCCGGCAGGAACTGCGCGCGCATTGCGCCTCTGCCCGATTCCGCTGCGGGAACATCCAAAACAGAAGGCATCTCAGGGCGCACTCCTCGCACCGCAGCACCATCCTTCGATGAATGCGCGCCCGCCGCGACCCAATCCGAAAATCCTGGATACCACATTGAACCGGAAACCGACGCCACCCGCGCGAACAGCCGCGTGGAGAGCGCCGCGTAGACCGCGAACAGCCCGGCGAGCGAATAGCCCGCGATCCAGCGCGCCGAAGGGCGCAGTTCCGCTTCGACCTCCGGAAGGATCCGCCCCGCCAGTTCGCCGAGCAGGGCGTCCGCGCCGCCGCCAAAGTCCGGCTGTCCGCGCGCGACCGGCGGCGCCGGCCATGGCGTCAGCTCGCAGTTCCAATCCACGCCCTCGACGGCTGCGACCGTCGCCGCGCCCTCCGGCAGCAGGTCGGACACCTGCGCGGCGAGGTCGAAGTCGCAGACCATCCAGATCACCGGGCCGCCGGCGCCAAACGTCTGCACGCGGCGTCCGCCAAATTCCCGGTTCATGCGCGCTTCTCTTGGAAGCGGACGTGTTTTGCATAGGCCTCCGGTGGGAAGAAGAGCCGGTAAATCTCCTCAAGCGCCGGACGGACGTCCGCGTCCGCGATGTCCACGTCGCGCGCAAGCGCCATGATCCTGTAGTCAAAGCCAAACAGGTTCAGCTCGACCGGCGTCGTCCGGCAGCCGTTGCGCTCATAGAACCGCACGCGCCGCCGGCAGGTCTCCGCCTCCGCCTCGTCCGGCGCATAGCGGGGATCCTCGACCTCCAGCAGGATTGCGCCGCCGCCCGCTGCGCGGAGCCGTTCGAGAAAGCGGCTTCCCCAGCCGGCGTCCTGATGCTCGGGCAGCACCGCGAAATAGTCCAGCAGCATCGTCCGGCCGTCTGAGGCGATGCCAAACAGCGCGTAGGCGATCAATTCATCCGCATCCCAGAGCCCATAGGCGGCATACCGCCCCTCGGCGGCGAGACGCTCGATCAATTCCAGCGGCTTCAATTCGCCCGCGTGAAACTGCTCTTCCATCCAGCGATAAAACAGTTGCAACTCTCCGGCGGTCGCTGGACGCAGCGCCGGATTGCCCTTCATCGATTGCATCTTTGCTCTCCATTTCCAGATTCCAGTTTTTCCAGTCTCGGTTCAATCGCGTCCTCCGCAATCCGAAGCACCGCGTAGCGGCCGTCCTTCAGCGCGCCCGGATTGACCAGCAGCACGCCGCCGGCATAGCCGGCAAAGGGCGCGTGCGTGTGGCCGAACAGCGCCGCCCGCGCGCCCAGTTCCTCCGCGCGATAGGACAGCCGCTCCAGTCCGTACTTGACGCCGTAGCGGTCGCCGTGCGCCACGAACAGCCGCGCGCCGCCCAGCGAAAAGCACTCCTCCCGCCCGGCATCTGCGAGAAAATCGCAGTTCCCGGCAACGAACCGCACGGGCATGGGCAGCTTCTCCGAAAGCCACCTTGCGTCAGATTCGCCGTCGCCGCAATGGACGACCGCGTCGAACCCCTCGCGCGCGGCCAGCCGCGCAAACGACTCCACGCGCGCCTTCGCATGGTGGGAATCGGAGATCACCGCCAGCCGGATCGGGCCGCTCATTCCCCCTCCTCCTCGAGCCGGGTAAGCAGCGCGCGAATCGCTACGGCGCGGTGGGACACGCGGTTCTTGCTCTCGGCGTCGGCCTCGGCGAACGTCATGCCCAGATCCTTCGACCAGAACAGCGGGTCGTAGCCGAAGCCGCCCTCGCCGCGATACTCGCGCAGGATCTCGCCCTCGCAGCGGCCGTAGACGACGACCGGCTCGCGCCCCGGGCGGCACAGCGCAATCGCGGCCCCGTAGTGCGCCGTGCGCGGCTCGGGCACGTTCTCCAGCTCCTTGAGCAGCAGCTGGTTGTTCGCCTCGTCGTCGCCGTGCACGCCGCAATAGCGCGCGGAATAGACGCCCGGACGGCCGCCGAGCGCATCGACGCACAGGCCGGAATCGTCCGCCAGCGTGGCGCAGTGGCAGAGGTCGAACAGCGCCTGCGCCTTGAGAAGCGCGTTTTCCTCAAACGTCTCGCCCGTCTCCTCGACGTCCAGCGCAATGCCCATCTCGCGCATGGTGCGCACGTCGAAGCGGTCGCCCAGCAGCTGCTTGAGTTCGCGCAGCTTGCCAAAATTGTTGCTGGCCAGCACGAGCTTCGGCTTCCGGCCGACGACGCCGGCGCGCTCGCCCAGCGCGTCGCGCTGCACATTCATCAGCTGAAGGATGCCCTTTTCGGCCAGGCTGAGCATCACATCCAGCTCCTCGCGCGAAAAGCGCGCGTGCTCGCCGGTGCCCTGCACCTCGACGAACTTCATCCCGCCGCCGGCCTCGCGGGTCATGACGACGTTCATGTCCACCTGCGCGCGGCTGTCCTGCGCATACTCCAGATCGAGCGTGCAGACGCCGTCAACGACGCCGACCGACACCGCCGCGACCTGCCGGACGACGGGCGAATCCTGAATCGCGCCGGACGAGAGCAGCTTGTCCACCGCCAGACACAGCGCAGCGAACCCGCCGGTGATCGAAGCTGTGCGCGTGCCGCCATCCGCCTGAATGACGTCGCAGTCGATGGTGATCGTCCGCTCGCCCAGGCGGGTCAAATCGCAGGCCGCGCGCAGCGAACGGCCGATCAGCCGCTGGATCTCGACGCTGCGCCCATCGCGCTTGACGCCGTCGCGCGCCTTGCGCTGCGGCGTCGCCCCGGGGAGCATCGCGTATTCCGCCGTCAGCCAGCCTTTGCCGCTGCCGCGCAGAAACGGCGGCACGCCCTCCGTCACCGAGGCGGTGCAGATCACGCGCGTGCGGCCGCACTCGATGAGCACCGAGCCGGCCGCCATCTCCGTAAAGTCCGGAAGGATGCGCACTTCGCGCATCTCCTCCGGCGATCTCTCATAGCTGTCCATGGTATCCTGTCCTTTCTGCCGTTTCCGCCGCCATTATTCGTCGAGGATCATGGCGGACTGCGTCTGAATGTAATCGTAGACGATCGTGTCTGCGACGTTGGCGAACGTCGGCACGCTCAGCGTGCCCTCGCCGGGATCGAACGGCTCGCCCTCGACGAGGATCTCCACCGCCGAAATGCCGTCGAACTGCGTGCAGGTCAGCACCAGCGCCTTGAGCGCCATGCGGCCGCCGTCGGAGTTGAGCGCGATGTCTGCGAACTCCTTGGTGAAGTTGAGCTTCGCCGTGCCGTCCTCTACGGTGACGTCGATCAGGCCGCAGCCGGCGGGCAGCACGTTTTCCAGCGAACCGGTCGCGCTGGGGCCCTTGGTCAGCTCGAGCACAGCGGTGTTGATGTCCGGGCTGGAATAGACCATCCGCGTCACCGGAACGACCACCGTTCCCGCCTCCGACGGGAAGTACAGCGTCACCGACTGGGCGGCTTCCGCGCCGGCGGCGTCTTCGGAGGATTCGAGGTTGATGTCCCCGCGGGTAAACGTGCCGGAGATGTCCGTGCCGTGCGGCAGCGATTCGAGCTTCTGTCCGCCGATCAGGAACTCGACCTCCTCGACCGTGTCAAATTCCGTCAGCGTCTGGACGACGGCCGAAACCATGTTCGCCTCGGCCGCGGCGTCGGAGAGGTTCAGCACCTCCTCGCTCAGATCGATGCGCGCCTTGCCGTCCGCGATGTCCAGATCGATCGTCGTGCCCTCGGGCAGCACCGTCCGCAGCCCGAGCCGGGCCGCCTGCATGTCGTTTTCCGCGCTCTTGACCATCATGCCGAGCGTGGCCTTCGCGATGCCGTCCTCCATCGGCACCGTGCACATCACCGGCACGAGATAGCCGTCGTTGTCCTGATAGTAGACGATGGTGGACGCCGTCGTCTGCTCCGTCGCCTCAGGCGCTTCCGCCGCGCCCGAAACGGCGCTGTCCGGCGCGGGCGTCGCGGAGGAATCCGCCTCTCCGGTCCGGCCCACGGTCGGCTCCGGGGACGCCTCCCCCGACGGCGCGCTCGACGGCTTGCGCCAGAGCGACCACGTGCACGCCAGCGCAATCGCCACGATCAGCAGCGCGAGCGCCAACAGATACATCTTGCGCTGATTCCCGGTAAAATTCATCCGAAACCCTCCTTGCGACACCTGATTTCTGTTCAACTTATTCCGTCGCAGGGCGGGTTATGCCCAGGCTCTTCTATTCTATCACATGCGGCGCGGTTGCGCAATCATCCAAAATCGTTTATAATGGTGAGGATACCAAAACATCGGAGGAACGCCTATGCCCCTCGACGGACTGACGCTCGGCTTTGTGACCGGCGAGCTCGACGCCAAACTGACCGGCGGCCGAATCGACCGCGTGACCCAGCCGGAGCGGGACGAACTGATCCTGACCATCCGCAACGGCGGCGAAAACCACCTGCTGCTGCTCTCGGCCAGCGCGGACTGCGCGCGCGCCCATCTGACGGCGCAGAAGAAGACCGGCCCGCTGGAGCCGCCGTCGCTTTGCATGCTGCTGCGCAAGCACGTCACCGGCGGCCGCGTCAGCGCCATCCGGCAGATCGACTGCGACCGCATTCTCGAAATCGAAATCGAACACTACGACGAACTGGGCGACCGCGCGACGAAGCGGCTCGTGTGCGAATTCATGGGCAAGCATTCGAACCTGATCTTCGTCGGCGGCGACGGCCGGATCATCGACAGCGCCCGCCGCGTGACGGACACGATGTCCTCCGTCCGCGAGGTGCTGCCCGGACTTCGCTACGAGCGCCCGCCGGCCCACGGCAAGATCCCGTTCGCCGGTGTCACGCCCGAAGACCTCGCCGCGGCGATCCGCGGACAGGGCGGCGCGCTGTGGAAGGCGGTCGCGCGGTCGGTCAGCGGCATCTCGGCGCAGACCGCGCGCGAGCTGGCACACCGCGCAACCGGCGATGCGGAGGCGCGCCTCGACGCCTGCGATCCCGACGCCGCGGCCAAAGCCGTCGCGGACGCGCTCGCCGGGCTGAAGGGCGAGCTCTCCCCCCGCGTGCTCCGAAATGCCGACCAGACGGCGGCGGACTTTGCCGCGTTCGCCTTCCGAAGCCGGCCCGACCTCGCGGCCGAATTATATCCGACGCTCTCCGAGGCCATGGACGCCTTTTACCGCGACCGCGACGCCGCCGCCCGCATCCGCCAGAAGAGCGCCGGCATCCACCGCGTGCTCAAGACGAATGCCGAGCGCTGCGAGCGCAAGCTGGCGCTGCAGCAGGAGGCGCTGCTCGGCAGCGCGCGCATGGACGAATACCGCTTAAAGGGCGAGCTGCTGACCGCCAACCTGCACATGGCCCAGAAGGGCATGAAGCAGGTCGAGCTGCCGAACTACTACGAGGACGGCATGCCCATGGTGGCGGTCGAGCTGGACGAGAAGCTCTCGCCCGGCCAGAATGCACAGCGCTATTTCAAGCTCTACCAGAAGGCGCGCAACGCCCGCACCCTCGCCGCAGAGCAGATCGAAAAGACGTCGGCCGAGCTGGACTACTTAAACGGCCAGCTGGACAATCTGGGCAAGTGCGAGACGGAGGCCGAGCTCAACGAGCTGCGGCAGGAGCTGGAAAAGCTGGGCTACGTCAAGCCCAACCGCAACCGCCGCCAGCTCAAGCAGCTGCCGCCCTCGCAGCCGATGCGGTTCACCGCCGCGTCCGGGCGGACGATCCTCGTGGGCAAGAACAACCTGCAAAACGACAAGCTGACCTTTACCGCCCAGCCGGACGAGGTCTGGCTGCACGCCAAGGACATGCCCGGCTCGCACGTCGTCATCGTCGGCGAAGCGCCGGACGAGGCAACCATCCTCGAAGCCGCCCGGCTGGCGGCGGCGTATTCGTCCGGATCAACGTCGTCGCGCGTGCCGGTGGACTACACGCTGCGCAAATACGTCAAGAAGCCCTCGGGCGCGCGGCCGGGATTCGTGATCTACACCCACCAGCGCACGCTGTACGTCGCGCCCGATCCGCGCAAGCCGCAGGCGTGAACCCGGCCGCGCGAACGGCCGTTTAAGAGAATTCACAACCTCGGCACCGGGATTTGCACTGAATCCGAAAATCCGCGGCTCTGGCATTCCGACATCCGGATAAAAGGTGCGGAAAAAGGTTTCAAATGCGCGCCTTTGGGAATTCTCAGGCCCGCCCGAAGGCGGCGCAAACTTCCAGCCGGAAAGCGCGCGCGGCGGGGCATCATAGAACAAAGCGCCGCATTGCGCTAGGCTGCAAAGAATGCGCCCGCGCCTCTTGGCGCTTGTTTACCCGGGCGCACTTGACGAATGCGGCCAATTGCGGTAAGATATTGTAATCAACATTTTGATTCGGAGATGGGAAAAATGAGCGAAAACTGCAACCACGATTGCGGCAGCTGCAGCGCAAACTGCGCCAGCCGGGAAGGCGCCGCGCCGGACTTCTCGGCAAAGCCCAATCCGCACAGCCATGTCAAGAAGGTCATCGGCGTCGTCAGCGGCAAGGGCGGCGTCGGAAAATCGCTGGTGACCTCAATGATGGCCGTGCTGCTGCGCCGCCGCGGCCAGAACGTCGCAATCCTCGACGCGGACATCACCGGCCCTTCGATCCCGCGCATGTTCGGCGTGCACGGACAGCTCTCGGCGACCGACGAGGGCATCATCCCCGCCGCCAGCACGACCGGCGTCAAGATGGTGTCGCTCAACCTGCTGCTCGAGCGCGAGACCGACCCGGTGGTCTGGCGCGGCCCAGTCATCGCCGGCACGGTCAAGCAGTTCTGGTCGGACGTGATGTGGGGCGATGTGGACTACATGTTCGTCGACATGCCGCCGGGAACGGGCGACGTGCCGCTGACGGTCTTTCAGTCGCTGCCGGTCAACGGCATACTGATCGTCACCTCGCCGCAGGAGCTGGTGGGCATGATCGTCGAAAAGGCCGTGCGCATGGCGAACATGATGAATGTGCCCGTCCTCGGCCTCGTCGAAAACATGTCCTACTTCCAGTGCGACGAGTGCGGAAAGAAGCACTACATCTTCGGCCAGAGCCGTCTGGACGACGTCGCCCGGCACAACGACATCGCGATGTCGGCACGGCTGCCGCTGAATCCGGCGCTGTCCGCCGCGTGCGACGCAGGCAAGATCGAGATGTTCGACGGCGACTGGCTCGACGCCATGGCCGAAGCGCTGATGAAGCTCTGAAGCGCCGCGCACGGAGGCACATATGAAATACGAAAAATCCTGCGGCGCAGTGATTTTCCGAAAAGGCGAGACCGGCTGGTTTGTGCTGTTGATCCGGCACGTCAAGGGCCGGCACGTCTCCTTCCCAAAGGGACACGTCGAATCCGGCGAAACGGAGAGCCGCACCGCCGAGCGCGAGGTCTTTGAGGAAACCGGCCTCCGCATCCGGGTCGACCGCCGCTTTCGCGCGGAAAACCGCTACAACATCCGGCCGGACACCCAGAAGCTGGTCGTCATCTTTGCCGCGGTCACCGATCAGGTCGAGCTCGTTCCCCAGCCGGAAGAGATCGCCGCGGCATTCTGGCTGCCCGTGGAGGAGGCGCGCTCGCGCCTGACCTACGACCGGGACCGGAAAATCCTCCGGGACGCGTTTGCGCACGTCTGCGCGCGCAGCCAGGGAAGGCCGCGTCCGGCCAAGCCCACGTCCGGCAAGTAACCTTCCCAAACAGACGGAGCGTGAAGCCCATGCAGCTTCACGCTCTGTTCATTTTTCCCTCTCCGCCGTTCAGAAAACCTCTTTGCAAAAACACAGAGCGACTTCTGAAAAACGAAGGGCAGCTGCGCCCGGGCAAGGACCTGCCTTCAGGAACGCGCAGCGGTTTTGAACCCGTCCTGTCCGGGCGGCAGGCTTTCTCTGAAGCGGTGGAATCCAGCGGCGTCCTGCCTGCCGGATTCCACCGCGCCCGGCATCGCCGCCGGAGGAGAACTCCCTGCGCGGCGCAAAAGTTCATTTGAATCCATCCGCCTGCCCTCTAACGGATTTCGTATTCTCCGTCGGCAAAGGTTCGGACGTCGGCGCGGTAAAACGCGCGCATCGCATCGATCATGTAATCGAGATCCCGCGTTCCGGCGGTCTCATAGCAGGAATGCATGGCGAGCTGCGGCAGGCCGATGTCCACGGTGTTCATCGAGACGTGCGCGTTGGCGATGTTGCCCAGCGTCGAGCCGCCCAAAATGTCGGAGCGGTTGACGAAGGTCTGCACCGGCACGCCCGCGCGGCGGCAGATTTCGCCGAAGATGGCGGCGGACACGGCGTCGGTGGTGTACTTCTGGTTGGCGTTGTGCTTGACGACCACGCCGGCGTTGAGGAACGCGCGGTTGTTGGCGTCGTATTTCTCGGGGTGGTTCGGATGGACGGCGTGGGCGTTGTCCGCCGACACCATGAAGCTCGACGCGATGGCCGCGCGCGCCTGTTCGCCGTCCATCCCGAGCGCGGCCGCGATGCGCGCAAGCGCGTCGGAAAGCAGCGTCGAATCGGCGCCCTGCTTCGTGCCGCTGCCGACCTCCTCGTTGTCCAGCATCGCAAAGACATTGACGTGCCCCGCCGGGGCGGCGTCCAGAAACGCCTGAAGCGTCGTGTACGCGCATTCGAGGTCGTCGATCCGCGGGCAGGAGAAGAACTCGCCGTCCGCGCCCCAGACCGCGCCCGGGGTGCGGTTGTAGAGGTACAGATCGCTCGCGATGACATCTTCCGCGGCTGCGCCGCACGACCGCGCGATCTCCTCTGCGAGCTTGCCCTGCGCGTCCGCGCCGCCGTACAGCGGCAGCAGATCGACCTGCGGGTTGAACTTGTAGCCGTCGTTGACCTCGCGGTTGAAGTGGATCGGCATGTTCGGAATCAGCACAGCGTCGCGGCCAAAATCGACCAGCTTCGTCGCCAGCCGCCCGCCCTCGCGCACGACCGCGCGCCCCGCGATGGACAGCGGCCGGTCGAGCCACGTCGACATCAGCATTCCGCCGTAGCGCTCCACGTTCAGCCGCACATACGCGCCCGCCGCGAGGTCTTCGGCGTTCGGCTTGAGCTTGAACGCCGGGGAATCGCCATGGCTGGCGGCGATCTGGAAGTGGCTCGCGCCTCCCTCCGGCACGGTAAACGCCACGACCGCCGAGCGGTTGCGCGTCAGAAAGTAGCCGCCGCCGGGCGCAATCGCCCACGGCTCCTGCTCCTTCAGTTGCGAAAAGCCCGCCGCGCGCAGCGCTTCGCAGGCCGCCTCGCAGGCGTGGAACGCCGTCGGGGAATGGCTGACAAATTCGATAAAGTCTTTGGCGTAGTGTTTCACCTGAATTTCCTCCCATCCAGAGTTTTGCGCAATGGTGCGTATTGACGCGGGAAGCCGCGCGGTTTATAATAAAATCAGCGTATTTTTGCGAAGGAGGGCGATTGCATGCAGATGCCCGAAATCCTGATGTACAATCTCGACAACAAGAAGGGATCGCGGCTGCGGCTGCTGTGCCTCAAGCTGCACATTCGCGTGCGCGCCATCTCGCCCGGCGAATATGGCGAGCCGGTCGGCGCGCTGGCCGGGATGATGCCGCGCACCGGCGCGGAAGCCGCCGGCAGCTTTGACGACGAGATGCTCGTGCTGGTCAACTTCGGCAGCAAGCTGCTCAACCAGTTCCTACAGGAGCTGCGCGCGGCAAAGATTCCCGGCGTGGCACTCAAGGCGGTGCTCACGCCGACGAACGCGGAGTGGAACTCGGTTCGCCTGTATGAGGAGATCCGCCGCGAGCACGAGGCCATGCGCTACGGCGGCCCGACCCATCCCCCGGCGGGCAAATGACGCAAGCGCTGTGCCGCCAAACGGGCGAAAGCGCGCGTTTGCGAAGGCGCAAGGCAGCATGCACGGAGCACACCGCCGGGCACCGAGGCCAGCACTGCAGCGTCTACAAAGGCGCAGCGTGCACGAAGCACACGGCAGCACCGAGGCCAGCAACGGCAGCGTCTACAAAGGCACCTTGCCATCCCGCTCTGCCGCCCGCATTCGCACGCCGCGAAGACAGTGCCGCCAACGCATTTCCTGCCCGCGCCCGTTTCACGAGGGCACGGGCTGGCTCATTTTCAGACGTCCTCCAGGGCGTCGAAGGAATCCATCAGCATCTGCATCTTGCGAAGCGCATCCTCGCCGCCGGAGGTCATGAATTCGACCGCGCCCGGCGTGCCGCTGTTCGAGAGCAAACCGTCCCGAACCAGCAGGTCGCGCAGCCGCTCGGCCGTGCCCAGCCGCCCGTCGAACAGCTTGGCATTCGGAAAGAGCTTGCGCACGCTGCGCGCGAGGAAGGGATAGTGCGTGCAGCCCAGCACGATGCAGTCGATCGGCCGGCCGGCATACGGTTCGAGCAGCCGCCTGACCGCTTCGTCCGCCTCGGGCGTTCCGGCCATGCCGGATTCGACCAGCTCCACCCAGCCCTCACCGACCACCGGAATTGCGGCGTCGCCATAGGTGGCCATCAGGCGCTGGAATTTGGGCAGCGTCAGCGTGGCGTGCGTCGCGAGCACGAGGATCTCGCCGCCGTGCCGCGCGGCCTGCGCGGGCTTCAGCGCCGGCTCCATGCCCACGATCGGCAGCGCCAGCCGCGCGCGCAGGATCTCGGCATAGGCGGAGGTGGCCGTATTGCAGGCGATGACGATCGCCTTCACGCCGCGGTCGAGCAGCTGGTCGATCGCCGCGCCGGCCAGCCGTCGGATCTCTTCGACCGTGCGGGAACCATACGGCGCGTTGCCGTTGTCGCCGTAATAGAGAAAGTTTTCATTGGGAAGCAGCCGGCGCGCGGCGTGCAGTACGCTGATGCCACCCATGCCGGAATCAAACACGCCAATCCAGTCGCGCATAGCGCGCCTCCTCTCCATTGTCGCGTCATTTTCGCATAGAATTCAGGAAAGCGCGCCGCACTTTTGATGCGGCGAACGCCTTTTGCAATCCATGCAGCCAGCGATGATCCGCCGCTGCGTGCAAACCACTGCGGCGGGACAACGCCAGCCGCGCGGCTATTTCGATTTTCAGGCTCACAGGCGGACGGTCAGACGCCGCCGGAAAACGTCCGTGCCGCGCTTTTCATTCCCTCCATTGGGGAAAAGAGCGGCGCTTTCAACGCCCCATGCATCTCTTTTCGGAGCGGCTCTTCCAGGAAAAGCCTGCCCGTGCGCCTCTTCCCTGCGGAAAAGGAAGGCCCTGATACAGCACATCCAGTATACCATATCAGGGCGGTTAACGTCAATTGAAAGTTCGGCGTCCCTCCGGGCCTTGCGGGGCCGGTCCGGCCCCATATCGGATTTCACTGCGAATGCTTCACACATCCGAAAGAGGCGCGCTTTGCCGCGTCCTGCGGGAATGGATCGCATCGCGGAGCAGCTGATAGGCGGTGGCAAAGATCGGCACGAACAGCAACATGCCCCATACGCCGGCGACGCCGCTGCCGAGCGTAATGGCGACCAGCACCCACAGGGAGGGAAGGCCCACCCGCTTGCCCATGACCTTGGGATAAATCAGGTTCCCCTCGATTTGCTGAATGACAATGATCAGCACGACAAAGCCCAGCGCCTTTCCGAGTCCGTCCGTCGCCAGAATGAGGATCGCGCCGATGATGGCAGACACCCACGCGCCGACGATGGGCACAAACGCCATCAGCATGACCAGCGCGCCGATGGACAGCGCATGCGGAAACCGGAAGATCACCATGCCGGCAAAGACCATGGAGCCGAGAATGAAGGCTTCCAGCACCTGTCCGGAGATGAAACTGACAAAAATGGAACGGATCCTGCGCACATACTGG
Organism: Candidatus Faecivicinus avistercoris; assembly: GCA_018716805.1. GTDB lineage: Bacteria > Bacillota > Clostridia > Christensenellales > Aristaeellaceae > Faecivicinus > Faecivicinus avistercoris. The sequence goes on from DVJL01000013.1 coordinate 52,932, forward strand.
ACGATCTTTCCGGCGCGCGGCTCGCTCATGCAGGCATACAGCAGCGTCTGCGCCTGCCGGGCAAGGCGCTCCTTCTGCGATACGGCGCTGAAGGCAATGATCAGCGCGAACGCCATGCTGAAGATCATCCCAAAGATCGAGACGGCCTCGGAAATCACCGTGCCAATCATTTCGCCGGAGCGGTCGTCCTTCAGAAAGGCGATCAGCCGCGCCTCGATGCCCTCTCCGTCAATCGACAGGCCCTCGACCCAACGCACCAGCTCCGGCGCGGTTTCCTCATACGGGCGCACGAGCGCCTTCAGGTCTTCCAGCAGGCCGGGGAGCTGCGTAAAGAGCATGTGCAGGCTCTCGACGAAGTTTGGAATGATCGTACGCTGACCCGCGATCCGGAACCGCTCAAGCGCCTGTATGAAAAGGGCCGCGCGGACGGCAAGGCAATTGGGGATTTCCTGGAAAGAGAGCAAAGCGAGATAACGGAGGCAATCCCTCATGGCGAGCAATACATTGCAAAAAACGCTCATTGAGACCTTTATGCGAAAGGCCCTGCGCGACATCAACGATTCTCCGGAGCGCAATACCCGCAATCTTGTGGACATGGCGCTGAATTTCAGCAAGGGACGGTTTCAGACGAGGTTCTTCCAAAGCGCCCAGCGGCTTTTGAGCGACGAACGCAGCGCATACTACCCGCTTGTGCGCAATGTGGCGCAGAACGTTGACCACGAACGCCTGCTCCGATTTGGCATGAACCTCGGCTACAACGGCTGCACGCTGGGCGCGAACAGGATACGAGAAATCGAAGCGGCAGACGGGTTCAACATCCCGTGGGCGCTGTTTCTGGAGATCGGCAGCCCGACTTTTCCCAAGCACAGCGGCGCGTATGACTCTCTGCTCCGGCAGGGAAAGGAACTGGGAATTTACACATGGTTTCTGCGCGCAAACGGGTTCTCCGACAGCCTGTTCGACCTGATAGCCTGCCATGAAGACTGCGCGTTCATCCTCTTTTGCGAGCCGGACGGCGCCTTTGAGCGGGTGATGGACAGGGCCGCCGGACTGAACCATCTGATGCTCAGCATCGCGCTTGAAGATCAGACCGAAGCGGCCTGCAGGCGCCTGCGCGAACGGAAAATGCTGTATGCGATCCACATGGAGTATTCGCCGGAAAATATGAAGGATATTTTGAACGACAACCTCCTCTACGACACGCAGCGCATGAACGCGGCCTTCACATCCTTCATGCCCGCCCAAAGCTGCACGCGCGGAGAGCAGGCGATCCTCTATGACTACATTCTGCGCAAACGCGAGGAACAGGAATTCCCGACGATCCTGTGGGAAATCGTTCGGGATGTGTTTGAGATCGATGCGGTCATCTCCGACGACGGGTGCTCCGCAGGCTTCCGGCCGGACGGCTCCTTTTTCACATTGGCCCATCAGCACGAGCCCGGCGACTGCAACCTGTTTTCCTCAGACCTGAAGGCCATACTGATGCGCAGCCTGAAAAAATGACGGGATAGAGCGCTGGGCTCTCCGGCGCTCTGCCTGCCCAAAAGGATCTCAAGGTGCGGCGGCGAACGACCGACAGCAGATTCAGCTTGCGCATCACGCGCAGGATCGCCTTGACATTCACCAACTTCCCGCTCTGGCGCTGAATCCAGCGCCGAACGCGGCGAATGCCGTAGGTCTGCTTGCTCTGCCGCTGGCATGCCACGACCAGGTCAACCAACCACTGATCCTTTGCTCCTTTCTGCTGCCGGTTCCTCCAGGCATAATATCCGCTGCGGCTTACTTCAAACACTTCGCACATGGCTTCTATGCTGTATTTTCCGCGGAATCGCTCAATCACCCGATCCTTCAATTTCACCTCCTTCCAGCTTCGGACAGAAAATTTCGCAGCAACTCCACCTGCATTCGCAGCTTTGCCAACTCATTGTGCTGTTTTTCTTCTTCGCCGGCCGGTTCCTTGCAGCGGCGTCCCTTGGAACGCGGAATGTATCCAGCTGCCAGCAATCGTTCCTTCCTTCGCTGTCGTTCCATCAGGCTCTTCACCTGCCGCCTTTCCAGACCATAGCTGGCTGCGATTTCGCCATAGGTCTCCCCTTGATTATGTCGCTCTCGCACAATTTCAACCAATTGCCCCACCTTTGTGTACTTTCGTGTCATACAGAAAACCTCCTGTCGCAGTTTCTATTCTACGACAGGAAGCCACTATTTTCCTTTGTCCGTTGCTTGGGGGACTGTCCACCTATTGATCAGGGCAATTTTCGCGTTTGCCGGCCTTTGCCAGCGATCTGAGGCCGCGCGCCAAATCGACGGAGCGCGGCTTGTTCAGCGATGCAGGTTCCATGGCGCAAGAATTCCGTCCGGCGCGGGAGTCCCTCCGCCTGCAAAGGCAGGCGACGGGCGTAGGCGAGCCGGACCGGCCAATTCATGCCGCATCACTTCCGGACTTCCCCGGGGCGGACGAGCACCGTTGAAAAGTAGGCCCGCCCATCGGCTTCGGCTTCTGAAAGCGGTCCCGCATACGCGCCCTCCATGCCGATGCTGCGCGCCAGATACATCTCCCGGCCCTCTCCGGCGGCGAGGATTTCCCGCAGATGGCCGCCGGCCTTCATGATTACGGCGCTTCCATCCGGCAGCGCGCGCCCCTCCTCAAAGCCCGGCAGGATTGTCAGCGTCTCGCGATCCTCGCACAGCGGCACGCACAGCTCCGCAGCCGCCGCGCACATCGCGGTCACGCCCGGAACGACGCGCACTTCAAACCGCGGCTTCAGCAACGCCATCAGGTAACTGCTCGTCGCATACAGCATGGGATCGCCGAGCACCAAATAGGCGACGTTCTCGCCGCGCCCGAGCCGTTCGGCCAGCGCGATTGCCGCCTGTTCATGCGCCTCCCGCCACGCCTCGCGCGGCCCGCGCATGGGCATCGGCAGCCGGAGCACCTCTTTGCCTTCCAGCAGGCTCGCCGCAATCGTCTCCGCCGCACCCGCACCGCCGCCCGACTTCGGAACCGCCACGACGTCCGCTTCGCGGATGATGCGAACCGCCTTCAGCGTCAACAGTTCCGGATCTCCCGGGCCCACTCCGACAAATGCAATCATCCAAGCGCCTCCCATCGCGCCGTCCAAAACCCGGCGGCGCTTTTTCAATTCCTTCGCCGGCCCAGCCTTTCATCGCGCGGCAGACTGCTCTTTCCGGCAGATGCCCGCGCTTCTCCGGCAGCGCAAACCGGCTTCGATCACGCGCGCGGCAAATCGCCGCGGCCGCGCGCCGGGGCGAGCGCATACCGGCCTGCCGAAGTGCGCTCGATCTCCACGCCAAACGCATCCTGAATCGCGCCCGACGCGCACAGGTCATCCGGCGCGCCGGTCCCTTCGATCCGCCCATCCCGCATCAGCAGCACGTCGTCGGCGTATTCCAGCGCCAGCGCCAGGTCGTGCAGCACGACGGCCACCGCCCGTCCCTCGCCGCACAGCGCCGACAGCAGATCCATCAGCTGAAACTGCGCGCCGGGATCCAGATAGGTGGTCGGCTCGTCGAGCAGCATCGTGGGGGCCTGCTGCGCCAGCATCATCGCCAGATAGGCGCGCTGGCGCTCGCCGCCGGAGAGCTCGCTGACGAGCCGGTTCGCGCAGTCCTGCGCGCCGGCGCGCGCCAGCGCCGCGCGGACGATTTCGCGATCCGCCTCCGTCAGGCTTCGCCCCCAGCGCAGGTGGGGATAGCGCCCGTGCGCGACGAGCTGCTCCACGGGAATCGACGGCGTCAGCCGCGACTGCGGCATGTAGGACACGCGCGACGCCAGCGCCTTCGGCGAAAGCGAAGCGACGTCCATACCGCCGACGTAGACCGCGCCGCCGGAGGGCTTCAGCAGTCCCGCCGCGCACTTGAGCAGCGTCGACTTGCCGCAGCCGTTCGGCCCGATCAGCGCCGTCAGCCGGCCGGCGCGCACCTCGCAGCTCACGCCGTGCAGCCGCTCCGCGCCTCCATAGCCCGCGCGCACGCCCTCAAAGCGAAGCGCCGCGCCTCCCCCATTCGCCATCGCCGCACCTCTCTCAAATGGAATCATGCCGGCCGCGCTTCTTCTGGCGGATCAGCAGCCACAGGAAGAACGGCGCGCCGAGAAACGAAAGCACGATGCCCACCGGAAGCTCATACGGCGCGAACGCCGTGCGCGCGATCAGGTCGCACAGCAAACAAAGCGCCGCGCCGAACACCGCCGAGACCGGCGCCGCCAGCCGCGCGTCCTCCTTCAGCAGCAGCTTGACCAGGTGCGGCGCAATCAGGCCGACGAAGCCGAGCAATCCCGCAAAGCTCACCGCCGCGCCGGCCAACATTGCCGCCGCGACGAGGAACACCGCCCGAAACCGCTCCACGCGAAGGCCCAAGCTGTGCGCGACGTCGTCGCCCAGCGCCATCAGCTCCATCTCCCGCCGGAATGCGACCGCAATCAAAAGCCCCAGCAGCCAGAACGGCACAGCAAAGCCGATCTGCTTCATCGTCACCGCGGAAAACCCGCCGATCGAAAATGCCGACCGGCTGACCGCCGCGTCGGGCACCAGCGTGACGATGGCGTCCATGCAGGCGCTCATCAGCGCGTTGACCGCCACGCCGGCGAGCACGATCGTCGTGCGCGAAGCGCCGGTCAATCGCGCCAGCGCATACACCGCAAACGCCGCCAGACACGCGCCGGCAAACGCCGCAACCGGCACCGCGCCCGACGCCGCCGGAAAAAACGCCATCACCACCAGCGCAGAAAGCCCCGCGCCGGAGTTGATGCCGAGCACGCTCGGCGCGGCCAGCGGATTGCGCAATACCGATTGCAGCAGCGTTCCGGCCACCGCCAGCGCGCTGCCCGCCACCGCCGCCGCAGCGGCCCGCGGCAGCCGGACGTAGAAGAACACCCGCGCCGCGACGCTCTCGTGGTCGCCTGCAAACACCGCGCGCGCCATATCCGGCACCGAAACGCCGCTGGCGCCTAAGCAAAAGTTCGCCAGCGCCGCCGCGGCCAGCGCGGCCAACGCCGCCAGCAGCACGCGCCTACCGCGCATACAGCAGCTCCAGCATGAACGCATAGGCCTCCGCCCACCGGCCGTTGGGCCGGTAGTGGAACAGATCCCGGTCGAGCACGACATAGCGCCCCTCGCGCACCGCGGTGAGCGTCGACCACGCGGGGTTGCTCAGGAGCGTCTGCTCGAGCGCCCGCTCCGCCGCTTCAACGTCCGCGCCCATCGTAACCACGAAGATGTAATCCGGATCGGCGGCGAGGATCGCCTCCATCGTCAGGTTTTCGAGCATGGAGGAATCGCTGTCGGCGATGTTCACAAGCCCCATGTCATCGAGGATATAGCCCGCCACGGTGCTCTCGCTGTCCTTCGCGCGCACGCTCGACGCATAGGCGCGCAGCAAGAGCGCCGTTCGCTCGCCGTAGCCCTCCGAGGCCTGCGCCGCCGCGATCATCTCCTCGATCGGCCGCTGCACCGAATCGACTTTCTCAGAATAGAGATCCTTCCGCCCGGTGAGCGACGTGAACGTCCGCAGCAGATCCATGTAGCCGCGCCAGTCGAGCATCGAAAAGTATCCGCACGGGATGCCCGCCGCCTCGAGCGTCTCGCCGATGGCGGGGTGCGCGGCGGTATCCGCCGAGAGGATCACGAAGTCCGGTTCGAGCGAAAACAGCAATTCCAGATTCGGCTCCGAATGGCTACCCAGATTCGCCACGCCGCCCTGCGCGAGCGCGCCGGGCGAATCGACGGCGTCCTCCGTCGTCCCCACGAGCGTGCCGCCCGCCTCGATCCAGACCTCGCCGTAGGAGCCGAGCAGCGCCACCGCGCGCTCGGGCGCCGCCTCGAACGCGACCTCGCGCCCCAGCGCGTCCGTGACCGACACCGTTCCCTCGGCGGGATGCGCCAGCAAAAGCCCCATCAGCATCAGGCAGATCACCGCGCGCAAACGTGCGTTCATCCGCATCTCTCCTCGCGTCCATACTCGCGGCCCGGCCGCATTCCCGCCCATTATATCACAATTCCCCGCCCGCGTAAACCGACAATCTCTGTGTCCAACGGCGAATTAACCGAAATCATTGTTGACATATGTTCATATCTGGTGTACGATGGAACCAGAGCGGGCACCGCCGCGCTCAGGAGATCGGAGGAGAAAGGAGGCGGCCGCCATGGCACGGCCATTCAAGCAAAGGTGCATCTGTTCCGTGCCGAAGGTCACGTCGTTCGTCCCGGAGGGCCAGCCAGCCGAGGGAACGGTGCGCATCGGCTATGACGAATACGAAGTCCTGCGCCTGATGGACTTCCGAAAGATGACGCAGGCCGAGTGCGCCGAGCGGATGGGCATCTCGCGCGCGACGGTCGCGCGGATGTACGAGCGCGCGCGGCAGGCGGTCGTGGAGGCGCTGGTGTTGGGCAGGCGCCTGAAGATCGAGGGCGGCGACGTCCTCGTCTGTCCGAGAATGAAGCCCGAGTGCATCGACGAACCCTTTTGCTGTCACAGACGAAACGAGAAAGATGGAGGGATGGCTGAATGAAGGTTTTGATTCTCGGCGGCGTCGCCGCAGGCACGAAGGCCGCGGCCAAGCTGAAGCGCGAAATGCCGGACGCGCAGGTGACGATCCTGACGCGCGGCAAGGACATCTCCTACGCGGGCTGCGGGCTGCCCTACTACGTCGGCGGCGCGATCGCATCGCGCGCGGCGCTGGTGGTCAACTCGCCGGAGCAGTTTTCCGGCCTGACGGGCGCGGAGGTGCTCACCGGCCGCGAGGCGTTCAAGGTCGACCCGGAGGCGCGCGCGGTGCTGGCGCGCAATCTCGAAACCGGCGCGGAGGAGCGCTACGAGTACGACGAACTGATTATCGCGGTCGGCGCGTCTGCATCGGTTCCGCCGCTGGAGGGCGTCGGCCTGAAGGGCGTCTTTACGATGCGCACGCCCGACGACGCGGTCGCCGCGCGGGACTACATCGACCAGACCGGCGCGCGCCGCGCGGTCGTGATCGGCGGCGGCTTCATCGGATTGGAGCTGGCCGAGAACCTGAAGGCGAAGGGCCTGACCGTGACGGTCGTCGAGGCGCTTCCCCAGATCATGTCGAACGTGCTTGATCCCGAAATGGCCGACTATGCCCGCAAGCAGCTGGTCAAGGCCGGCATCCGCGTGCTGACCGGCACGACGGCGTCGAAGTTTTCCGGAGATGAAAAGGTGCAGTCCGTGGCGACGAGCGCGGGCGTGCTGCCGGCCGACGTGGTCGTGCTGTCCGTCGGCGTGAAGCCGAACACGGCCTTCCTGAACGGCACGGGACTTGAGATGAACCGCGGCACGATTCTGGTCGATTCGCGGATGCGCACCAACCTCGCGCACATCTACGCCGCGGGCGACTGCGCGCAGGTGACGAACCGCCTGACCGGCGCGGGGCAGTGGTCGCCGATGGGCTCCAGCGCAAACCTCGAGGCGCGCGTGCTGGCCGAGGACCTCGCCGGCGGCAACAAGGCGTTCCCCGGCGTGCTGGGCACGGCGGTGGTCAAGCTGCTGGACAACCTCAACTGCGGCCGCACGGGTCTGACCGAGGCCGCGGCAAAGCAGGCGGGCTTCGACCCCGTGACCGCGCTGGCCGTCACCGACGACAAGGCGCACTACTATCCCGGCGCGTCGACGTTCGTCACCAAGCTGATCGCCGACCGCGCCAGCCGCCGCCTGCTGGGCATTCAGGTGTTCGGCGCGGGCGCCGTGGACAAGATGACGGACATCGCCGTGACCGCGATCTCGCTCAAGGCCACGGTGGACGACCTCGAGAGCCTCGACCTCGCCTACGCGCCGCCGTTCTCCACGGCGATCCACCCGTTCGTGCAGGCGCTGGGCGTGCTGATGAACAAGATGGACGGCAAGATGGTCAGTATGACGCCGGCCGAATACGCCGCGGGCAAGGCCAAGGGCTATCGCGTGATCGACGTCGCGCCGCAGCCGAACATCCCGAACGCCACCTTCGTCAACTTGAGCGCCTTCAACGGCGAAATCGAGGGCGTGGCCAAGAACGAAAAGCTGCTGCTCGTCTGCCTGAAGGGCAAGCGCGGCTATATGCTGCAGCGCAAGATGGCCGCCGCGGGCTACACCAACACCGCCGTGCTCGAGGGCGCGACGTTCTTCAACGACGTGCGCGTCAAGCTCGCCGGCCGCGTGCCCGCCGAGGAGATCACCCGCGTGAAGGGCCTCGGCTTCCTGATGGACAAGCGCACCGGCGAGACGTTCAACGCCCGCGTCATCACCCGAAACGGCAAGATCACCTCGGCCGAGAACCGCGCCATCAGCGAGGCCGCCGAGCTGTACGGCTCCGGCGAAGTCGCCATGACCTCGCGCCTGACGGTCGAGATCCAGGGCGTGCCGTATGAGAACATCGAACCGCTGCGCGCACATCTGGCGCAGGCCGGCCTGCAGACCGGCGGCACCGGATCGAAGGTTCGCCCGGTCGTCTCCTGCAAGGGCACGACCTGCCAGTACGGACTGATCGACACGTTCAGTCTGGCCGACGAAATCCACGAGCGCTTCTACGTGGGCTACCACGACGTTAAGCTGCCGCACAAGTTCAAGATCGCCGTCGGCGGCTGTCCGAACAACTGCGTCAAGCCCGACCTGAACGACCTGGGCATCATCGGCCAGCGCGTGCCGGAGATCCAGCTCGACAAGTGCCGCGGCTGCAAGGTCTGTCAGGTCGTCAACGCCTGCCCGATCAAGGTCGCCGAGATGAAGGACGGCAAGATTCACGTCGATCCCGAGGCCTGCAACCACTGCGGCCGCTGCGTCGGCAAGTGCCCGTTCCACGCCTTTGACGAATCCACCAACGGCTACCGCATCTGCATCGGCGGGCGCTGGGGCAAGAAGGTCGCGCGCGGCCGCTTCCTTGACAAGGTCTTCACCGACCGCGAGGAAGTGCTCGCCGTCGTCGAAAAGGCCATCCTGCTCTTCCGCGAACAGGGCGTCACCGGCGAGCGCTTCGCCGACACGGTCGCGCGCCTCGGCTTCGAGAACGTGCAGGCGCAGCTGCTCGCCGACGACCTGCTCGCCCGGAAAGAGCAGAACATCCACGCGCAGGTACACCTGACCGGCGGCGCCACCTGCTGACCATCCGGCTGCGCGCCGGATGGAAAGGCTCCGTCCAGCGCGCGGCCGCTCATGCATACGACGCAACTGCCGGGAAAGGTCTTTTCAGGGCAGTGTTGCCCGTCAAAAGAGCCCATTGCTTTGCCGCGATGGGCTTCTTTGATAACCTGCCGCTTCCATCGAGAGGCTAACAGACCGTCAGCGAAGCCCCATTGCCATACCGCAATGGGGCTTTCTGCGATAGAAAGGATAGAGAGTAAGCAGCGAATGCCTGCCGGAACAACTCTGTCAATGGCACAATTGTCCATTCCGGCCGGGAAAGCCCTTTCACGAGCCGCACCTTTCGCGTTGCGTTTCAGCGGTGCAGGCCGATCCAAAGCATAACTGCTATGACGATGCACGAATGGAGAGCTTTTCTGCCACGCTGAAAAAGGGGAAGCTCTGCCGCATGGACACCGCGAAGTTGAACCGAGATGCTGTGAAGATCGCAGCGCTTCGATATATCCACTGCTGCAACCTGCGCCGCATATCCTCTGCCAAGGGCGGTCTGCCGCCAATGGCGTACAGGGAGCGGTATCCGGGCGCAGCCCTATAGACTGGGGCATTGACACCGGTTGCTGCACAGCATTCTCGCACTTATAGTATAAGTTTTTACTAGAAGTCCAGAGTACCAAAGCACTGCTGGGCAAGGGTCAAGGCAGACCTTACGCTGTTTGAGCAATTGCCGGAGAATATATTACATCCGTCCGGTAACGCCGCGGTCGCGAAGGGAATCGCACGGATGTGCGCGATTTCACGGCAAGTTGCGCACGTACTCGCTTGAGGAAATGGACAAACAACTGGCAGTATACCAGCATCGGTCAATGATGTCGTCATGACTTATCTGGAAATGCGCTCGTCCAGCCGGATCGTCAAGGAACATAGAGCATCGTTACAGCGCCCAAGGTCTTGACGGACAGGTTTGCCGTCAAGAGCCGGGAACTATTGTCCCTCCTCGGTGGATAATCTAATCCCGGTGCCTCCTTCTGATTTTTAATTATTTTATATTATTCTAAAAATGCTCTTGGATATGTATCAGTCCAAATTTTAAGAGTCAAAATAGAGCCACCATGATATTTGTGACTACCGACAAAGATCAATCAAAAACTTTATTGAGCATTCTAATTCTTCAGATGTGAAAACATTTCCAGAATCAGGATGATCTATAGAATTTCGGATATACGTTGGTAAAGTTTGATATTGTGTCGTTCCATACGAAGAAGGTTTAGCATACTTTGTTGCATCATATAATGGGCAATTTTCAATATACTCATCACATTC
>DVJL01000096.1 GCA_018716805.1 Candidatus Faecivicinus avistercoris
TGTCCATGTCCAGATGGTTGGTCGGCTCGTCCAGCAGCAGGAAATTGTCCTTCTTGAGCATCAGCTTGGCCAGCGCCACGCGGCCGCGCTCGCCGCCGGAAAGCGTGGAGATCGGCTGATAGACGTCGTCGCCGGTGAACAGAAACAGCGCCAGCACGCTGCGCACGCGGTCGAGCTCTAGCCGGGGAAAGTCGTCCCACAGCTCGTTGAGCACGTCCTTTTCCGGGTGCAGGCCGGACTGCAGCTGGTCGTAGTAGCCGAGATCAACGTTTGTGCCAAAGACGACCGAGCCGCCGTCCGCCTGAAGCCTGCCGGCGATGATGTTGAGCAGCGTCGACTTGCCCACGCCGTTCGCGCCGATCAGCGCCACGCGGTCGCCGGCCCGGAGGTGGAGGTCAAAGCGCTCGAACAGCGTCCGCCCCTCGAATCCCTTGTTCAAATCCCGGACGAACAGCACGTCGTCGCCCGAGCGGCGGCGCGCTTCAAACGAAAACCGCACCTTGTGCTCGTCGACCGGCTTCTCGATCCGCTCCATCCGCTCGAGCTTCTTCTCTCGGCTCTCCGCCGCGCGAATGGACTTCTCGCGGTTGTACATCCGAAACCGCGCGATGATCGCCTCCTGCCGCGCGATCTCCGCCTGCTGGAGCTTGTACTCTTTGAGCTGGCGCTCGATCGCGGCCTGCCGCTGCACGGCGAAGCGGTCGTAGTTGCCCTCGTACTGCGTCAGATGGCGCATCGAAAGCTCGGCCATGCAGTCGCAGACGGAATTGAGAAAGTAGCGGTCGTGCGAGATGACCAGCACCGTGCCGCGGTATTTCTTGAGCGTCTCTTCGAGCCATTCCACGCTGGAGAGGTCGAGATGGTTGGTCGGCTCGTCCAGCATCAGCAGATCCGGCTGCGTCAGCAGCAGCCGCGCCAGGCACAGCCGCGTCTTTTCGCCGCCGGAGAGCTGGTTGGCCGGCTGATTTTCGCGCCCGCGCGCAAAGCCCAGTCCCGCCAGCACGCCCTGGATGCGGCTCGGCCACTCATAGCCGCCCGCGTCCTCGAACCGGTCGACGAGCCGCGCATAGGCGCGGGAGAGCTGGTCGAACGCCTCGGGGTCGCCGTGCTTTTCCGCCATCTCCTGTTCCATCTCGCGCATCCTGCGCTCCATCTCGCGCACCGGCTCGAACACGCGCTCGAGCTCCTGCTGAATGGTCAGGTCGCTGCGGATATCGGCATCCTGCGTCAGCACGCCGACGCGCGTCCCCTTTGCCAGCGAAATCACGCCCGAATCCGGCTCCATGGCGCCGCTGATCAAGCGAAACAGCGTCGATTTGCCGCTTCCGTTCACGCCGACCAGCCCCATCCGGCTGCCGGCTTGCAATGTCAGCGAGACGTCCTTCAGGATGGTGTTGATTCCAAACGACTTGTTTACGTTTTGCAGGGTGAGCAGTATCATGACCTTTCCTCGCCTTTCGGGCGCGGGGCGAAGATGCGCATCCGCGTTCCCGTATCCTGTATCAAAATGTCCGAAGAATATTTCCAGAGGGCGAACACGCAGTAGACATCGCCCATCGAGCCGGAGACGTTGGAGATCTGGACGACGTAGAACAGCCAGAACCACTCGGCCGGAAGCGCGCGCTCCAGCGCAAACAGCGCAATGCCCCATACCAGCAGCGGCGCCAGCGCGATGACGTTGTGGCTGCGGCGGTCGAAGTACGCGCGGCTGCCCGCGTAGGCGTAGCAGAGCTTGAAGCCGTACTTCGGCTTGACGCCGGACAGCAGGTGCATCAGCACGCCGTGCGTCAGCTCGTGCAGCGAAATGTATGCAAAGCACATCGCGGCGAGCAGAAACCACGTCCACACATTCGCGCGCATGAAGTTCCACGTCGGCGCAAAGGGATAGCGCCAGATGCCAAACGCGACCATCGCCACCGCGACCGCCAGCGCAAGGCCGTTGACGGTCAGCAGTTCGCGCCGGTTGCGCACGAAATCCATCGTGCCGACCTGCCGGTAGCCCTTCGGATACGTCCGGTGATTCATTCAACCGCCTCCCAGCGGCCGCTCGCGCCGCAGGGCAGCACGCCGCCCGCGGTGACGGGCAGCACGATCTCGTCCGCCGTCACGCGCCCCGCGCGCGACTTTCCAACGGTCATGGAGAGCATGTTGTTGAGCACCGCCGGCTGAAGCCCCGTGGTGTAGCTGTTGATGAGCATGAACAGCGCGTCCTTCGCCAACACGCGCTCACACGCCTCGACCAGCCCGTACAGCTCGTTCTCGAGCTTCCAGACCTCGCCGCCCGGGCCGCGGCCATAGCTGGGCGGATCCATCAGGATGCCCTCGTAGACATTGCCGCGGCGGGCTTCGCGCGCGACGAACTTCAGCGCGTCGTCGACGATCCAGCGCACGCGCGTCTCATCGATTCCCGCCAGCCGGCGGTTCTCGCCCGCCCACTGCACCATGCCTTTCGCGGCGTCGACGTGCGTGACCTTTGCGCCCGCCGAAGCGCACGCGAGCGTCGCGCCGCCGGTATAGCCGAACAGGTTCAACACGCGAACCGGCCGGCCGGCCGCACGGATCAATCCTGCCATCCAATCCCAGTTGACCGCCTGTTCGGGAAACAGCCCCGTGTGCTTGAATCCCGTCGGGCGCACATAAAACTGCAGGTCGCGGTAGCGCACCGTCCAGCGCTCGGGAAGTTCTTTGAAAAACGTCCACTCGCCGCCGCCCTTTGCCGAGCGGCTGTAGTGCGCGTCCGCGCGCCTCCAGATCTCCGGCCGCTGCTTTGGCCAGATCGCCTGCGGGTCGGGCCGGCGCAGCACAATGTCGTTCCAGCGCTCGAGCTTTTCGCCGTCGCCGGTATCCAGAACCTCATAGTCCTTCCAATCGGAAGCAATCAGCATAAAAACACCTCGCCGCCTTTCATTATAGCGCGTTTTGTGCGCGCATTCAACCAAATTTGGATGAAGAATGGCGGCAAGGCGAAATTCACATTTCGAGCGACAGAACCTGCATGTCCTTGAGGAGAACGCCGTTTTCGACAATGGGCGGGTAGTTGTCCGAAAAGAAGTTTTCCCGCGTGTAGGCATAGCGGAATCCAAACCGCTCGTAGAAGGGAACCGTACTCGAATCGGTTCCCACCTCCATGCGGCGGCAGCGCGGACGGTAGAGCTGAAGCACATGGCGCACCAGCCGCGAGGCATAGCCCTTGCCGCGGTGTTCCGGCGCGGTCGCGAGGTTGACGAGCTCGCACAGTTCGTCGCTCTTGCGCAGCACGACCGCCTCGGCCACGACCTCGCCGCCGGCGGAGAGCACGTACATCTCGCCGTCGTCCAGATACTTTGCGATCATCGCCTCGCTCGGATCCGCGTCGAGCAGAAGCGGCAGATACGCGCGCTTGCCCGTGGTAATCCGGCGGATCTCCTCCGGCGCAAGCTCGCCCGCGGACCAGTGGCGGCGGCACAGCGCGACGTAGCTCTCGTTGCCGCCCAGCAGGATCTGCTCGCCGGACTTGACCACGCGGCCGTTTGCCACGCGGGCGTTGAACGTCGCCTTGCGGCCGCACCAGCAGACGGTCTTGATCTCCTCGATCGTGTCCGCCCACGCCATCAGCCACTGGCTGCCCTCGAACAAATTTCCCTGAAAGTCCGCGCGAAGGCCGTAGCAGATGACGGGGATGTTGTACTGATCCACGATTTCCACCAGGCGCTCGACCTGCGCTTTTTTCAGAAACTGCGCTTCGTCGACGATGATGCAGTGGAACATCGACAGGTCGAAGCGGTCCAGTTCCTCGACGTAGGCGCACGGCGCGCTCAGCCCGGAGCGCGAGCCGACGATCCGCTCTCCATCGCGGTTGTCGAGCATGGGCTTGAGCATCAGCGCGTTCTGCCCGCGTTCGTGATAGTTGTACTGCACCATGATGGCGTTGGCCGTCTTGGACGATCCCATCGCGCCGTATCGGAAGTATAGCTTGGCCATGTTGATAAAAACTCCTTGCCTCTCCTGTTTTCGCGCGGTTCGTGCGCGGCAAGACTGTAATTCATTCGACGCACCCGATCCGCATTCCTGCTGGGGCTTGCAAATTGCCCCGGATTTGGCTAGAATAGACAAAGAGGTGGTTTTGGATGAAGATCGCGGGCGTCATCGCCGAATACAACCCCTTCCACGCGGGGCACGCCTATCATCTTTCGCAGACGCGGGCGCGGACGGGCTGCGATTTCATCGTCGTCTGCATGGCCGGCAGCTTCGTCCAGCGCGGCGAGGCGGCGTGCCTGTCGAAATGGGCGCGCGCGGAGATGGCGCTTCGGTGCGGCGCGGATGCCGTGGTTGAACTGCCGGCGCTGTTCGCCGTCCGCCCCGCCGACGCGTTCGCCATGGGCGGCGTGGGCACGCTGGATGGATTGGGCGTGGACGTGCTCAGCTTTGGAAGCGAGGACGCCGGCCTTCCCCGACGCCTCGCCGAGCTCCGGCGCGATGAGCCGCCCGAGCTGGCCGAACGGGTGCGCAAAAACCTCGCGGCGGGGATGTCCCACGCGCGCGCATGGGGCGCGGCTGCGGCGGAATCTCTGGGCGTCGATCCCGGGCAAATCGGGGCACCCAACACAATCCTCGGCGCGGAATACCTGCGCGCCATCGGCCTTCTGCAATCCGGCATGGAAGTGGAAATCGTTCCGCGGGCCGGCGATTACCACGACGCCAGTCTGCCGGACGCGCCCTCTGCGGATGCGCCGCGCGATCCGAGCCGGGCGGACGAACCGTCCGGGGAAACCATCTTCGCCGGGAACGTCTGCTTCGCCTCCGCCACCGCGATCCGCGCCGCGCTTCGCGAAGGCCGCCGCAGCGAGGCGCTCGCCTGCGTGCCCGCCGAGGCGCGGCCGATCCTCGCCCATGCGGGCGCGATGCACAAACCCGACGATCTGCTCCTCGCGCGGCTGCGCGGCATGTCCGGGGCGGAAATCGCCGGATTGCCCGACGTCGCCGAGGGGCTGGAGCGGAGGATCCTTCGCTGCGCAGCCGGCGCGCCCACGCGGGAAGCGCTGCTGGATGCGCTGAAGTGCAAGCGCTACACCCGGGCAAGGCTCAGCCGCATACTGGCGCACGCCATGCTGGGGATGACGGGCGCTCTCGTTCGCCGCCATCCCCGTCCGGAATACGTCCGGCTGATCGGGATGCGCGAGGACGCGCGCCCTCTGATGCGCGAGCTGAGCCGGCGCGCTCGGCTGCCGCTGTTTTCCAGTCCGGCGAAGCTGGCTGGAAATGAAATCTTCGATCTGGAATGCCGTGCGACCGACCTGCGCGCGCTGATGTGCGACGCGGCGGAAGAGCGCCGCGCCGGTCAGGAATTTACGCAGAAATTCGTGCGGCTCTAGAGGACAATTGAGAGGGAAAATCCGCAATATCGAGCGAGGTTTCTGTTCGTTTTCTTGAGAGAATTTGCAGGTTTCGTATCGCAAAATCGGGAATTTCCAGCGCCAAACCAGCGAAAAAAGACGCCGAACCTGCATTTTCAAACGCGCTCCTGGAAATGAACGGCGGGACGGACGCAAGATTGGCGTTCGTCCCGCGTGGTTCATGCGGATATATCTCTACGGAGAGGGCGATTCGGCCGCGTCCACGCGGCGGATGTTCATCTCGCGGAGCGCGCCGTCATCGAGCGTCCCGCAAATATCATAGATTCCGTTTGTCAGCTGGAAGGCGTCGCCCGTGCGCTCTCCCGTCCAACCGCTCTCCGCATTCCAGAGCGACAGGCAGGCATACGCCATGCCCGCCGTGCACAGCACCATAGCCGCCGCCAGAAATGCCACCAGCGCCCGATACCACCATCTCATCGCCCATCCCCCTTCCGCCCGCCGCGCGTGCGGCATTGACTATGACTTCATATGTGCCGCGAAGCGCCTTCATGCCGGTCGGGAGAAAAAATGACCCGCGGCGGTCAACCGCAGGTCTTAAAGAGATTTCTATTCTTTATTTGCAGATTTGTTCAAAATACGCGCTGCGAGCGGGCGGCGGACGGTCATCGCGCCCTTGGGGCAGAATTCCTGACAGCAAAAGCAGCGGATGCAGGCCCTTCGATCGATGACCGGCCTGGAATTGCGCAGCGCGATGGCGTGCGCCGGGCAGGTGTTTGCGCAGACGCCGCAGCCAATGCATTTCCCTGAATCGACGCCCGGCCTTGATGCCAGCGCACGCTCGATCACTTTGCCAAACGGCCCGGCGCTCTGAAAGCGCAGGCTGCGGTGGCTCAGGATGTTCTGAAACCCCTCCGCATGCACGGCAGCGAGGTCGCCGCAGATGCGCAGCTCCGACGCCGACGCCGGGCAGAGCCCGCGCTCGTGCGCCGCGCGGATCGTCGGCACATCGTCGGCCGTCACGCCGATGATGTCGGCACAGGCGAGATCGAGCGCGTAGGGCGTGTGAGCGGCCAGCAGCGCGCCGATCGGCCGCGGCGTGCCCGCCGTCGGGCCATTTCCCTCCATGCCGACGATGGCGTCGGCGATGCTCAGCTTCGGGCGAAAGTATTCGTTTAAGTCGACCAGCATGTCGGCAAAATCGCGCTCGTTCGGGTATTTGAAGTGGTATTCCGGCTTGAGGGTGCCGGGAATCGCGCCAAACAGATTCTTGACCGCGGCGGACATGCTCATCATGCCGTGCGATTTGAGCTTGCAGACGTCGACGATCGCATCGACGCCATCGAGCCACGACGTATAGGTGAATTCCCGCGCGACCTTCCCCTCCGGAAACGACGCCTGTTTTTCTCTGAAGTCGCGGTTGAGCGCCGCGCCGGCCTGTTCGACCGCGCGCATCCCCGTCGCGGAATAGACGCGGTTGACATAGACCGCCGTGTAGAGGCCGCCGGGGCTGTCGCCGACGATCACCTCTGCGCCGCGCTCGCGCAGCAGTTCCGTCAGCGCGCAGAGCACCGCCGGGTGCGTTGTCGCCGCGCGGTCGGGTTTGAGGAAAGTGACGAGATTGGCCTTGACACCGACGCGCATTCCCGGCTTCACCCATTCCAGCCCGCCCAGCGGCTCGAGCACGGCGCGCAGCGCATCCGTCACCGCGCGCTGCTCGTAGCTTTCGCAGCGGACCACGCAGACATCGAACATTCTTTTCCTCCCCTTTCGGATCAGCGGTAAAAGATCAGAGAAAACCAAGTGACGATGTTTCCGCTCATGAAATCAATGCCATGCTTTTCGGCGAGGTCGGTCACGAGAATGCCATGGCTCTCCACGCAGGGATACATCTTGTCCGGAAAGCGGCACGGCGCATGCGGATACGTGCAGTGCTCGCAGTGGGCGCACGCCTCTGTGGACAGGACCAGCGTATCGCTTGACTGTTCGCGCACCCACTGATGCACCTGCCGGGTCATCGCCTCGTGCGGTGCGCGCGTGGCCAGCGTTTCTTCGATGTCGGCGATGTCGCTGACCTCCGTGATCGTCGAGATCATCAGCGCCTCGTCAAACGACATGCAGCGCGCGCGGCAGGCTTCGACGTCGCCCACCGCCGGCGGACATGCCCACGATTTGCCGTACATCGGACACTCCGTCCGGCAGATGTAGCGGACGCGGTCGCTGAACACCAGTTCCGAAGTGCGGATAAATTCGTATTGATACAGCGGAAGCTCTGCCAGCTTTGCCTCCAGCCGCTCGCGATCCATCTCTCCCATCCCCCTTTACTGCGCCACGCGCTTCCTTCCGGGCAGCAGCGCGATGACCGACGCCGACAGCATCAGCGCGCAGCCGAAGATCTCCCGTCCGGACAGCGCCTCGCCGAGCACGAGCCAGCCGCCGAGCGCCGCAAACACCGATTCCAGGCACATGATGAGCGAGGCCAGCGTCGGGTCGGTCGACTTCTGCCCGACGATTTGCAGCGTATAGCCCAGCGCGCCGGAGAAAATCGCCACATAGAGGATGTCGGTCCAGCAGGCGAGGATGCCGTCGATGTTTGGCGTTTCAAACAGCAGCATCACCGCGCAGGCGATGACTGCCGCCGCGCCGAACTGGATCGCGCTGAGCTTGATGGAATTGAGATTGCCGCCGAGCCGGTCGATCAGCTGAATGTGCACCGCGAACACCACCGCCGAACCGAACGTGAACAAGTCCCCGACGTTGACGTTGAGCGTGCCCTGCCAGCACAGGAAGTAGAGCCCGATCAGCGAGACCAGCACGCCCAGCCAGATCGCCGCGCGCGGCTTTCTGCCCAGAAAGATGCCCAGAATCGGCACGATGATGATGTACAGCGCCGTGATGAACCCGGACTTCGCCGTCGTCGTAGTCACTAGGCCGACCTGCTGCAAAATCGTCGCCAACACAAGAAACGCGCCGCACAGCGCACCGACCGCGAGGTGCCGGCGGTTGGAAGCCGTCGGGGCATTGTTCGCCGGGTTGAGCCGGTTCAGCAGCGGCATGCTGATCAGCAGCGCAAGGCACGTGATCGCGGAGCGAAGAAACACGAATGTGTACGGCTCAACGTGGTCCATCGCGCTGCTCTGCGCGGAAAACGCCATGCCCCAGAAAATGGCACAGAGCGTGAGGCAGATCGGGCCTTTGAGGCTCTTTTTCATCGATAGATCCCTTCCCTTTTGTTTGATCCAAAGGCAACATTCTTCAGTATAATTCCGCCGTTCGGCGCGCGCAACGGGAGAACCTTGAATTCCCGATAAATTTTATGAAATTTCAAAAAAATTTGAAAAAAGCCTTGACAACCGGCCGAGGCGCGGATATAATAGTCAAAGAAAGTCAAAGAACAAAAACAGACTTCAGAAGGGAGATTCCCATGAACGCTGAAAAATATACTCAGAAATCCCTGGAGGCGATCCGCGAGGCGCAGGACCTCGTAATCCGCAACCAGAACATGCAAATCGACCAGCAGCACCTGCTGTATGCGCTGCTGAACCAGGAGGGCGGCCTGATTCCACAGCTGATGAAAAAGCTGCACGTCGACCTCAACCGAATGCTCAGCAGCTGCGACCGGGAGATCCAGCGCATCCCGAAGGTCACCGGTCCCGGGCGCGAGGCCAACAAGGTCTACATTTCGCAGTCCGTGGACGCCGCGCTGGTGGCGGCCGAAGAACAGGCGGAATACATGAAGGATGAGTTCGTGTCCGTCGAGCACATCATGCTGGCGCTGATCGACAAGCCGAACGGGCCGGTGAAGGCCATCCTCAACGAGTTCGGCATCACGCGCGAGAACTTCCTCGCCCAGCTGCAGAAGGTGCGCGGCAGCACGCATGTGACCAGCGACAACCCGGAGGAGACGTATGACGCGCTGAAGAAATACGGCCAGGATCTGACCGAGATGGCGCGCGCACAGAAGCTCGATCCGGTGATCGGCCGCGACAACGAGATCCGAAACGTCATCCGCATCCTGTCGCGCAAGTCCAAGAACAACCCGGTGCTGATCGGCGAGCCGGGCGTCGGCAAGACGGCCATCGCCGAGGGGCTGGCGCAGCGAATCGTGCGCGGCGACGTGCCTTCCACGCTGAAGGACCGCCAGCTGTTCGCGCTGGACATGGGCGCGCTGATCGCGGGCGCGAAGTTCCGCGGCGAGTTTGAGGAGCGCCTCAAATCCGTGCTGGCGGAAGTCAAGCAGAGCGACGGCAAGATCATCCTGTTCATCGACGAGCTGCACACCATCGTCGGCGCGGGCAAGACGGAGGGCAGCATGGACGCGGGCAACCTGCTCAAGCCGATGCTGGCGCGCGGCGAGCTGCACTGCATCGGCGCGACGACCATCGAGGAATACCGCAAGTACGTCGAAAAGGATCCGGCGCTGGAGCGCCGCTTCCAGCCGGTCATGGTCAACGAGCCGAGCGTCGAGGACACCATCTCCATCCTGCGCGGCCTGAAGGAGCGCTACGAGGTGTTTCACGGCGTGAAGATCGCCGATCAGGCGCTGGTCAGCGCGGCGAAGCTGTCCAACCGCTACATCTCCGACCGCTTCCTGCCCGACAAGGCGATCGACCTGGTCGACGAGGCGTGCGCCATGATCCGAACCGAGATCGACTCCATGCCGCAGGAGATGGACGACATCTCCCGCGAAATCATGCAGCGCGAGATCGAGGAGGCCGCATTGGCGAAGGAGGACGACGAGTTCTCCCGCCGCCAGCTGGAGCACGTGCAGAACGAGCTGAAGTCGCTGCGCGACAAGTTCGCCGGCATGAAGGAGCGCTGGGAGCGCGAGAAGCAGTCCATTCAGCGCGTCCAGAAGCTGCGCGAGGAGATCGAACAGGTCAACTCCGACATCGAGCGCGCACAGCGCGAGTACGACCTGAACAAGGCGGCCGAATTGCAGTACGGCCAGCTGCCGAAGCTGAAGGCCGAGCTCGCCGAGGAGGAAAGGCGCATCGACGAGGACAAGGGCGCCGAGAGCCTGCTGCGCGACCGCGTGACCGAGGAGGAGATCGCCAAGATCGTCTCCCGCTGGACGGGCATCCCGGTTACCCGTCTGGTCGAAAGCGAACGCGAAAAGCTGCTGCGCCTGCCGGACATCCTGCATCAGCGCGTGATCGGTCAGGACGAGGCCGTGACGAAGGTCTCCGAAGCCATCCTGCGCTCCCGCGCGGGCATTCAGGATCCGAACCGGCCGATCGGCTCGTTCATGTTCCTCGGCCCTACCGGCGTCGGC
>DVJL01000014.1 GCA_018716805.1 Candidatus Faecivicinus avistercoris
CGCGATCGTCAGGCAGTCGAGCAACAGGTAGTTGACCAATAGGGTGCACGCGGCGAGCACGGCATACTTGCCAAATTCGCGCTTCCAGCTGCCCTTGCTGCAAAATACGAGCGTCTTGTTGACCAAGAAGTTGACCGTCGCGCTCACGATCCGGGCGAGCACGACGCTTGCCAGCAGCACTCCATGCTCCCCCAGCCCGCTGAGATGCGAAAACAGCGGAACGAGCAGGAGCACCGCGACGTAATCGATTCCCGCCGCCATCAGCGAAGATCCAATGTACTTAAAGATGCACAGGTAGATCTTCACCGAATCCCGCACCGTGTTGAAGTGCGAGGAGGAATTGCCGTCGAGGTAGACGGTTGCAATCGTCTCCTCAACGATGGGAATGCCGTTTCGCGCGGCAAAGAGGAGCATGTTGATCTCGTACTCATAGCGCTCGCCGGGAATCTCGACGAACTTCTCCATTGCCGCGCGGCCGAACGCGCGCAGGCCGGTCTGCGTATCGCGCACAGCCGTGCCGCTCGCGGCGGCAAATACCTGCCGGGTAATGCCGTTGCCCAGCCGGCTGCGCAGCGGAATCTTTCCGCTGAACGCGCGGCTGCCGAGCACCAGCGCGCCCGATTCCGCCTCTGCACGCCGGACGACTGCGACGATGTCGTCGAAGCGATGCTGCCCGTCCGCATCGGCCGTCACGGCCAGATCGCAGTCCGGCAGATGGTCGAGTATGTAGCGCAGCGCCGTCTTGAGCGCCGCACCCTTGCCTCGGTTGACCTCGTGCCGAAGCAGCACAGTGCCCTCCGGGACTTTTTCAAACAGCGGAGCGTATTCGTCCCCGCTTCCATCATCCACCACGACGGCGGTAAAATCCGTTTCCCGGAAAAAGCGCTCCAACATGGGCAGCATGTCCTTCGTCGGCTTGTAGGCGGGAACGATCAGCGCCACGTTCATGCGCATTCCTCCTTTCGCTCACATTACCAGCCGGTCGAGCAGCAGGATGACGACCAGATGGGCGGGATAGAACCAATAGAACACCCATTTGTTGATCTTCAGCTTTGACTTTGTGTGGATATAGATCAGCGGCAGCGCGAGCATCGCAAACATCTGGATGCCGAAGCGCACATCGAACAGTTCGTATCCCGAACCGCTCAGTCCCCACCACCCCATGTAGGCGACCATGACCGGCAGGGAAATCCACCACTTCTGGCAAAACAGGTAGAACAGCACCATCAGCATCAGCCCGCGGAAACCATAGTCCATCCGCCCCTGAATTTCCCAGCAGAACAGCAGCAGCGCCACGGTCAACAGAAGCTGCCGCTCGCGGATCGACCAGATGACCAGAATCCCCATTGCGAGCGTCAGCAGGATGCTGGGATCCCACCAGCTCTCGATGTAGAACGTCAGCGCCGCGCGAATGGGCTCTTCGGCGAAGGATACGGAATACATCAGCGCGGATTCGTGCGCCAGCGCGACCGCATACAGCGGCTGTGAAATCAGCGCCATCAGCACGACGCGCTTGAAGTAATTCAGCGGGTTGCGCGTGTATACGCATCCGGCCGCGATGCAGTAAGCGTAGATCGGAAACGCAATCCGGCCGATGACGCGCATGATCGGGTACTGTGGAAACAGCATCTTGCCCGCGTGGTCGATGAACATGGTGATCATCGCGACCAGCTTGAGCAGATTCGTATCGCTGTTCAGATCCACTTTCTGCGAAGCGAACGGCCACGGGATGCTCAGATCGCGCTTGCTCGTCGCCATGGTTGATGATTCTTCCTTTCCTGCGGAAGTCTGCCGTGCCCTGGAGGACGTTTGAAAATTTCTGAAAGCGCCATTCTGGCGCCGGGAATTCTCCGCCGGAATGGGCGGAAAACTCGCTCGAAACTGCAGATCCTCTCCAAACGCCCTCTGGCGCGGCCCGCGCATTCCGAAATCAGCGCCCGCCCGCGCCGCACCGGCGGCGCAGACAAGCGCAAATCCTGAAAATATAAGGCAAAGACTGTTATGGATGCGGAGGGGCGGAGTTTTACGCCTCCAGCGCCCTCGCCGCCAGCAGCAGCGACCCGACCGCGCCCGCATTGTCGCCCAATCCGGGCGGGACGATCATTTCGTCGATGCGCTCGAGCACGCTGGGGTGCGCCACATAGCCGTTGAGCAGTTCCAGCGTCCGCCTGCGAATCTTCGGGAACAGGTGCAGCTGATGCATCACGCCGCCGCCCAGCACGATCCGCTTCGGGGAGAGGATGACGATGGTGTTGGCGCACATCTGGGCGAGGTATTCGGCCTCGACGTCCCACGCGACGTGATCCTCCGGAAGCTCCTTGGCCGAGATGCCCCAGCGCTTTTCAATCGCGGGGCCGTTGGCCAGCCCCTCGAGGCAGCCGTCGTGGTACGGACAGAAGCCGTGCGGCGCCGGATCGCGCGGATCCGGGCGCAGCAGCATGTGCCCCATCTCCGGATGCACCAGCCCGTGCAGCAGCTTGCCGTCCACCAGCGCGCCGCCGCCGACGCCGGTTCCGATGGTGTAGTAGACGAGGCTGTCCAGCCCCTGCCCCGCGCCATAGACCGCCTCGCCCAGCGCGGCGGCGTTGACGTCGGTGTCGATGCCGACCGGCACGCCCAGCGCTTCTGCAAACGCCCTGCGCAGCGGATAATCGCGCCATGCGAGCTTCGGCGTGGTGGTGATCGCGCCGTAGTCCGGCGCATTCGGATCGAGGCTCAGCGGGCCAAAGCTGCCGATGCCGAGCGCTTCGATCCCCTTGCCGCGAAAGTAGTCGATCAGGCCGGGCATGGTCTCCTCCGGCGTCAGCGTCGGAAAGCTCGCCCGCTCAAATAGATTGCCCCGTTCATCGCCGACGGCACAGACCATCTTGGTTCCGCCGGCCTCCAGCGCGCCCAGGCGCATATCAGACCCCTCCTCTGGATTATTTCGCGAAGCACTCCCCGTGGATCTGCTTGAGCATCTCGGGAATCGGCGTCTTGAAGTGCTGCGGGCAGGCCGCGACGCACGAGCCACAGCCGACGCAGGCGGAGGCGTTGACCTCCATCTCGTTGTACCGCTTGGTGAATCCCGTAAAGTCGCCGAACATAGACGCCGTGTCGTAGCCCTTGAAGATCTCCGGAATCTTGATTCCCTGCGGGCAGGGCATGCAGTATTCGCAGCCGGTGCAGCCGACCTTGATGCGCGCCTCGTAGGCCTTGCGGACTTTTTCGATCGTCTCCTTCTCGGCGTCGGACAGGCAGCCCGCCTCCGCGCTCGAGAAGATGCGCAGGTTGTCGTCGGCCTGCTCCATCGTCGACATGCCGGACAGGATCGTCATGAACTCCGGCTTGTCGATCAGCCAGCGGAACGCCCATTCCGCCGCCGAGCGGCCGGGCGCGCCGGCTTCGTACAGCGCGCGAATCTCGTCCGGCACGGTCTTAACCAGCGCGCCGCCGCGCACCGGCTCCATGACCACGATGCCGATGCCCTTGCCGGCGGCATAGCGCACGCCGTCCATCGTCGCCTGGTTGAACTCGTCCAGCAGGTTCATCTGCACCTGCGCGACCTTCCAGCCGTAGCTGTCGACGATCCTGCGGAACGCGGCCGCGTCGTCGTGGAAGGAAAAGCCGGGATAGCGGATCTTCCCCTTCGCGACCATCTCGTCCATGAAGTCGAACAGACCCAGCTCGCGCATCTTGTCAAACCGCTCGCCGTCGAGCGCGTGCGCGAGGTAGACGTCGACGTGATCCGTCTGAAGCCTCGCCAGCTGTTCATCGAGCAGCTTTTCCATGTCGGCCCGCTCGTTGACCAGCCAGACCGGCAGCTTCGTCGCCAGCGTGACGCGCTCGCGATAGCCGTCCTTCAGCGCCTCGCCGACCAGGCCCTCGCTGTTGCCATCGTGGTAGCCATAGGCCGTGTCGACGTAGGTGACGCCGTTGTCGATCAGGTGGCGAATGAGCCGAATGGCCTCCGGCCGGTCGATCGGATTGCCCTCCTCATTTCGGGTCGGCATGCGCATACAGCCCATGCCCAGTGCGCTGACCGCGTGGTTCGCCGCGGGAAAATTGCGCTCAAACATGAAAATCCACCTCTCCTCGCGTGTCTGTCAATCGTCAAAAATGGTGTCCTTGTCCGGGTCGTCCTTCGGCGCGAGCGGCAATGTGATCAGGAACTCCGTGCCCTCGCCGAGCTTGGAATGCACCTCGATCTCGCCATTCATCGAACGGACGATGTGCTTGACGATGGCGAGCCCCAGTCCCGTGCCGCCCATCTGCCGCGAGCGGCCCTTGTCCACGCGGTAGAACCGTTCAAACATGCGCGGCAGGTGCTCCTCGGCGATGCCGATGCCGGTGTCCGAGATGGTGACGTTCGCCTCCGTCGCGTTGGAAAACACCTGAACGGTGACCGAGCCGCCGGGCTTGTTGTACTTGATGGCGTTCTCGACCAGGTTGATGAGCATCTGCTCGACGCGGTCGGGATTGCCCATGATGTAAGTCGGCTTTTCGTTGATGTGCGCATTGATCGTGACGTCCTTCTCGCCCGCATGAATGGAGAGCATGTCCGCCACGTCGTAGGCCATCTTGTCCAGCCGGATGCGCTCGATGGCGACCTCGTCCTTGCCGGACTCCAGCCGGCTGATGGAGAGGATGTCGTTGATGAGGCGCGTCAGGCGCTCCGTCTCGAGCATGATGATGCGCAGGAACTTGTGCGCCATGGTCGGATTGTCAATCGCGCCGGCCTCGAGCGTCTCGACGAAGCCGCGGATGGACGTCAGCGGCGTCTTGAGCTCGTGGGAGACGTTTGCGGCGAAGTCCGTGCGCGCCTGCTCCAGACGGCGGATCTCCGTGATGTCCTCGATCATCGCCAGCGCGCCGACGACCTTGCCGTCGTTTCGCATGGGCGAGACATAGAGGCGAAGCGGCCGGTGCCCCCGCCCGACCGCCGTTCGCGCGGCGACGTCGTTGGTATAGACGCCGCGCTGCTGCATGGCCTCGGTAAACACCTCGTCGAGCTTGACGTCCTTCGACGCCTCGTTGATCTGCTGCCCCTCCGGATTGCCGACGATGCCCAGCAGCCGCTTGGCCACCGGCGTCACCAGAATGACCCGAAGGTTCTGATCCACGGCGATGATGCCGTTCTGCATCTGCGTCATGACGACGCTCAGCGCGTGATTCCGGCTGCGCTGCTGGAAGACCCGGCTCTGAATTCGGCCGATGATGGCATTGTACTCCGTGACCTGCGCGTCCTTTCCCGGCAGCGGCTCGATGCGCGCGTCAAAGTTTCCATCTGAAAACTCGTCCAGCGCATGCATGACGCGGTTGACCAGCCGTTCCTTGTTGTCCATGGCAATCCACACGGCGATAAACGCCGCGCAGGCCGCGATCAACAGGATCAGAATCAGCACGATGCCGGAATTCCCGCCCAATACCGCTGCTGCGTTGAGCTGCGCGGTGGAAAAGAGCAAAAATGCGCCATCTTCATATCGATAGATGGCGTACAAAGTGGCCGCTCCTTCCGAATCCTCCGCTGTAACCGATCGCGCGCGCCTTTCCAATGCGGAAGTGAATACGCGCTCCGCAGGCGCAGACAACTCTTCCGACGAGGCATAGACCAGCGTCCCGTCGGACGAATACAGCGCGCTGCTCGCACCGGCGGGCAGCAGCAGCGTTTCGAGAACGCCGGCGCGTTCGGCTTCGCTGGACTGCTCCGTCATGCTTCCCGTGACCTGGCAGATTCCGCGAAGCGCCTCCTGCACGCTGGCGTTTCGATCCGCAGCGATGTTGAGCGAGCTGTAGACAGGGATCAACACGAGGGCAATCAGCGCAATCAGGGCCGCAGGAACTGCAACCCTTGATTTCATAGGCGATTCTCCTGCCGATCGTTAAATTTGTATCCGACGCCGCGGATGGTTTCGATATAGTGCGCGTCGTCGCCCAACTTCTGGCGAATATGGCGGATGTGCACGTCGACGGTGCGGGTCTCGCCATAGAATTCATAGCCCCAGATGCGGTCGAGCAGGAAATCGCGCGTGAGCACCTTGCCGCGGCTGAGCACGAGCAGCTTCAGAAGCTCGAATTCCTTGAGCGTCAGCGACAGCTTTTCGCCGTTGCGGAAAGCCTCGTAGTTGCTGACGTCGATCGTCAGCCCGCCGACGTGCAAAATTCCCTCATCCTCACTCTGCGGCGCGGCGCGGCGCAGAAGCGCCTTTACGCGCGCGGTCAGCTCGCGAACGGAGAACGGCTTGGTGATGTAGTCGTCCGCGCCGAGCTCGAGGCCCAGGATCTTGTCCACCTCATCCCCCTTTGCCGTGAGCATGATAATCGGAATGTCGGCGGTGGTCGGCGCGCTCTTCAGGCGGCGGCAGACCTCCATGCCGTCAATGCCGGGAAGCATAATATCCAGCAAAACCATCGCAGGACGCTCATGTGCGCAAACCACCAGCGCGTCTTCACCCGTGGCGGCAGTGACAACCCGGTACCCGGAAGCCTCGAGATTGAACGAAAGCAGTTCCAAGATATGCGCTTCGTCATCGACGGCCAGAATCAGTTCATTTGCCATGTGCGTTTCCTCTTTCTTTCTCGTATTTGGTATTATCTGCCGGTCGCGATGCCGCCAGTCGTACCCCATTAAATTTGGTCGGACAGAAGTTTGTTCAGCTCGTCGCGAAAAGTCTGAATGTCGCGAAACTGCCGGTACACGGAAGCGAAGCGCACATAAGCGACCTCGTCGAGCGCCTTGAGGCCGTCCATGACCATCTCGCCGATGGCCTGGCTGGTGACCTCCGATTCGGGCTGCGCGGTCAGCTTCCGCTCGATCTCGCCGGCAAGTTCGTCGATCTTGCTCAGCGGGACGGGGCGCTTCTCGCACGCCTTGATGATGCCGGAGCGCAGCTTGTTGACGTCAAACGTCTCGCGCGTCTGATCCTTCTTGACCACAATCAGCGGGACCATATCGATGCGCTCATACGTCGTAAACCTGCGCCCGCAGCCCTCGCATTCCCTGCGCCGGCGGATGGTAGAGCCGTCTTCGCTCTGGCGCGAATCGACCACGCGGCTTTGCAGATAACAGCAATACGGACACTTCATCGCAGTCCTCACCTCATACGTTAATATTATACACAGAAAATTACGTTTCGTCTAGTCCTTTTTCAAAATTCGTGAAGATTTCCAATCACTTTATTTCCCAAGTCGGACAATCCCCCTCAAATTCAACCAAAATGACATCATCGCCGATCTGCCGGACGCGCCGCCACGGGATGACGCACCCCTCCCGGTCGGGCTTCAGAAGCCCCATCAGGCCGCCGCGGTCCCCCGGCACGACCAGCGCCTCCACGCACGCGTTGTCGCTCAGGATCAGGTCGATCGGCCGGCCCAGCTTCCGGCCGTCGCAGATGTTGATGACGTCCTTTTGCTTCAATTCGGAAAAGCTCATCGCCCTCGCCCCCTTTCTTCATTCTATGCACGAGCGGGCGCGAACGTTCCGCGCATCTGAAATGGACGGGCGCAAAGCGGCTGGGATTTTGTAAAAAGATCAAAAAATGCGTCGGATTCGTCGACATTTCCCCGCGAATGTCGATTCCTCCGACATCTTTGTCGCCCCGCGGGGAAAGCGTCTGCGCCACAGGCGTTTCCCTCCGCATTTCCCGTTTCGCGTCCGCTGAAAATCTGCGCGGACGGCGCGCCGCATGTCGAAAGCCTCGTCCGGACGAATCCCATTTTGTCGGCGGATGTCGGTTCGTTTCCAAATTCATCGACATTTTCTCCTTGAGATCGTCCCCGCGAAATCCTATCATGTTGTCCATCGAGGTGATTGCATGACTTCCAGCGTTGAGGCCAGCTTTCTGGTCAACTTCGCCGTCGACGCCGCGCTGATTGGCGTGGTCGCCCGGGCGAACGGCTGCTTTTGCATGCGCCGCGTCGCGCTGGGCGCGCTGATCGGCGCACTGTACGCGCTGGCCGTCTCGCAGATCTCCGCGCGGCTGGCACATCCGGCCGTTCAACTGGCGCTGGCCGCTCCGGTCGCGCTGATCGTCTCGGGCGATCCGGATCCGCGGCGGTGGGGCGCGGTCGCCTTCCAGCTCCTCTGCGGCGCGCTGTTGCTGGGAGGCGCGGGAATGCTGCTGCCGGAATCGCTGCGGGCGGCGGTGCCCCTCGTGCTGGCGGCGGGCCTCGTTGCCTTCAGTTTCCTGCTGAGCCTGCGCCGGAAGCGGCTCAACGGCTGGGAAGTGACGGTATTTCTGAGCGTGCAGGGGCGGACGGCCGGCTTCCGCGCGCTGATCGATACGGGCAACCGCCTGCGCGAACCGGTCAGCGGCCTTCCAGTGCTCATCGCGGAATCCGCGCTGTTGAAAAACCTCCTCGTTTCGGACGCCGGCGGCGCGCCGCCCTGCCGCTTCATCGCCTACGGCGCGCTGGGCGGCGGCGGCACGGTGCGGTGCTTCCATCCGGACGCAGTGCTCATCCGGCGGGGCGACCGGCTCGTCCGTGCGCCGGAGGTCTGGGTGGCGGTCTATCCGGGGCGGATGCCCGGCCCCACGCGCGCCCTTGCGCCGCCCTCCTTCGCAATCGTCCATGGAAATGCCTGACGCGCTCGCGGGCACGATCTGCGCCCGCTTGAAATTTCGTTTGGAAAGGGAGAACATCGACATGAAAGCGATTCGTCAATCGATCTTCGGAATGGTCGTACAGTTCCGGCGCGGCTCGGTGTGCTACATTGGCGGAAGCGACCTGCTCCCGCCGCCGCTGTCCCGCGAAGAGGAGCTCGAACTGATGCGGCGCATGGGACAGGACGACGGCGCGGCGCGCGCCACGCTGATCGAGCGTAACCTCCGCCTCGTGGTCTACATCGCGCGGAAATTTGAAAATACGGGAATCAGCATTGAGGACTTGATCTCGATCGGCGCCATCGGCCTCATCAAGGCCGTGAACTCGTTCAATCCGGACAAGAACATCAAGCTGGCGACCTACGCCTCCCGATGCATCGAAAACGAGATCCTGATGGTGCTGCGCAAGACGAACCGCCTGAAGCTCGAGGTCTCCTTCGACGAACCGCTGAACACCGACTGGGACGGCAACGAGCTGCTGCTCTCCGACATCCTCGGCACGGAACCCGACCTCGTCACCCGCGACATGGATGCGCGCGCCGAAAAGCAGATGCTGCATACGGCAATCCACGCGCTCAGCCCGCGCGAGCGCCACATTGTCGATCTGCGCTACGGCCTGGGCGACGAAAAGGAGCACACGCAGAAGGAAGTCGCCGACTTGATGGGCATCTCGCAGAGCTACATATCCCGCCTGGAAAAGCGCATCATCGGCAAGCTCCGCGAGGAGCTGGCGAAGATGGCGTGAAGCAACAGAGTGCGCCGAAGGAGAACCACGGCGCACTCTGCCTTTTTTGAAATATGGCTTTTCGCTCAATTACGCAATTGCACATACGCATTTGCGTTTAATTTTATATACTTTTAGCGGAGGCGAAGTCAATGACGGTCAAAGAGGCGGTGGTCGCACGCTTTGGCGAGATTTTCCAGGCGCGGCACATGCGACCGAACGAGCTCGCCAACCTTTCAGGCATCACGCCGTCGACGGTTTACAGCATGCTCGATCCGCGCCGGAAGGAGATTTCCATCAACGTGATCAAAAAGCTCTGCGATGGATTGGAGATGACGTTGGGCGAATTTTTCAGCGTTCCCCTGTTCGACGAGCTGGAACAGGAGATCCGCTGAACTCATCATGCGAAAGGCCCGCCACGACCGGCGGGCCTGATTCTTCCTTTTTAACTGGGCATCGTCTCGCTGGGGTGAAGCGCCGGGCGCGGCTGCGCGGAGACGGGCGGCGTCTCCGGCTCCGCGGCCTCCAGCGTAAATGCGGAGACCTCGTAGGCGTTGCGCGTCATGTATTCGCCGTTCTCGAGCAGCTTTTGATATTCGCGGGATTGCAGGCGGCCCGTCAGGCTGATGCGGTCGCCCACGCCGAACCGCGCGGCGTACTGGGCGTTGCGCCCCCACGCGATGCACGGGATGTAGTCGCTCTTTCCAAACGCGCGGTTGACGGCGAGCATCATATCGCAGATTTCCCGGCCAAACGGCGTGGAGCGATAGATCGGCGGCTTGCACAGCGCGCCGGTGAGCGTGACGCGGTTGAGCGTGTCGTTTTCCTGCGCGTCGGAGATGTTCTGCGCAAACAGCGTCACCATCAACCGGCCTGCGCCGTCGACGACCTTGTTGTACGAGCGCACCTGTCCGGAGATCATCAGCATCTGCCCCTCGTAGGGCGGCATGCAGGCCAGCAGCTTGCCGGGCAGCGTCACCGGCAGGCGGTCGATGGTGCCGGACAGCCGCTTGACCAGCAGCGTCCCGGTATAAAACGGCTCGTTCATCACCTCGTGGCTCAGCACCGGACTGTCCTCCAGATGTCCCGCGGCGACGATTCGATTGTTGGGGTTTTCCATGGTATCACCTCTGCCAAATTCACGTATTTTGTGATTCCATGGATATATCTATGCGCGGCTGCGCCCGCCTATGCCTTCTCTGGAAAGTTTTCTCAATCCTTCGCTTCCACGAACCAGCGGCCCTCGCATTCAAACAGATAGGTCTCCTGTCCGCGGATGCGGCAGGTATAGCGCATGCCTTCTCCGCCGGCCTTCGTCGCCGCCGCGCGGCGCACGTCCAGCACGCGATCGATCCGAAACTTCCGGCCGTCCTCCCATTCGATGCGCAGCGGATGAACGCCGCCCGCCTCGTCGTATTCGACGATGACCTTCACATATGCGCGGTGCGCCATGATTCCACGCCTCCTCTTCGCTGTGCGGGTTGCGCGCCGGTTTTCCCACAGCCCTGTCCCGCCGCCTTCTGCGCGCGGCGGAAGAGATCCGGCGCCCGGTCAGAATTCCAGCCGGCCGAAAACCGGCTTCGCAGAAAGGCGCTGCCGCAGGACTGCATCACTTCGGATTCCGCCAATGCGCAAAGCTGAAGAGCCCCGCGCCCCTCACGTTGCGGCGAAGGCCGTGGGCGCTTCCCCTCCCGCCGCGCGGCCGCCCAGCGTCGCCAGGTGGTCGTCCCGCGGATTGATCGCGCCAATCCCGTCGCGGATCAGGCTCGCGCGAAGGATCGCATCGTGGCCGAAGCGGTGGCGGATCTCTTCGACCGCGCCTTCCAGCTCGTACCTGCGGTCGCGCGCCGCATCGGGGAACATGCTCAGCTGTTCATCCCCGCCGAGCGGGGACAGCGCGCTCAGGCTGATGCCGAGGCTGCGAACCGGGCGCTCCCAGCGATAGCTTTCCCGGAACAGCGCCATCGCATTCGGGATGATCTCCGCGGCGAGCGCCGTAGGCTGCGCGAGGCGGCGCTGGCGCTGGAAGGTGGACAGTGTGCTGTCGCGCACGGACAGGCTGACGACGCTGCCGCAAAGCCCCTGCGCACGGAGGCGCTCGGCCACGCTCTCCGCGAGCACGGTCACCATGCGGCGCACATCCTGTTCGCTCAAAAGGTCGCGCGGCGGCGTGGCGCTGTTGCCGACGGACTTGACCGCCTCCGCCTCGCCCAACCTGCGCACCGGCGAGCGCTCCAGCCCGTTGGCGAATGTCCAGAGCATTTCGCCGCACTTGCCGAGCATCGCCCCGAGCACGCCGGCCGGACAGCGCGCAAGCTGGCCGATCGTGCAGATGTTGCGCGCGCGCAGCTTCCGCGCCGTCGCCGGTCCGACGTACAAAAGCGCCTCCACCGGCAGCGGCCAGACGAGTTCCCGGAAATTTTCGGGCGAAATGACAGTCGTCGCATCCGGCTTTTTGAGGTCGCTGCCCAGCTTGGCAAACACCTTGTTGAACGATACGCCGACCGACAGCGTCAGCCCCAGTTCCTCCTTTACGCGCCGCCTGAGTTCACCGGCGATCGCCGTGCCGCTCATCGGATGGCCGGTCACGTCCAGCCACGCCTCGTCCAGCCCAAACGGCTCGACGCGCTCCGCATACTCGGCGTACATCTCGCGCACCAGCCTGGAATACCGCAGGTATTTGTGAAAGTCCGGCCGGACGACCACCAGCCCCGGGCACTTTTCCCGCGCCTGCCAGATCGCCTCCGCCGTGCGCACGCCCATCGCCTTGGCCCGCATGTTCTTGGCCAACACGATGCCGTGCCGCTCGTCCGGGTCGCCGCAGACGGCGACCGGCTTTTCCCGCAAAGACGGATCCCAAGCGCACTCGACGCTGGCATAGAAGTTGTTCAGATCGCTGTGCAGTATGGTGCGCATACGCCTTCCACACCCCTTTCAACCGCATAAGAACATGTGTTCGATATTCTTATTATAGCACGATTTCCGCCCGTTGCAATCGAACACAGCATTAAATTGTGCCGCCCCCGCCGCGAAAATTTCCCGGTTCCACCAAAATTTCGGAACCATCCGCCGCACGGGAACGTCTAAAAGGCATCACCATATTGGAGGGGTGTTCAGATGAAGAAACGCATCACATTCCTGTTGCTGATTGCGGCGCTGTTTGCGCTGCTGTCGGCCTCCGCGCTTGCGGAGGATGCCACAGGGCGCGGTTCATTCGTCGCGCAGGGCGACGGCCTGGCCGCGTATGTAGATGGAGAAGGGAATCTATTCATTCCCGGAAACGACGAGGCGGTCAACAACCTGCCCGCGGACGCGATCATCTCCATCGATTCCTACCGACTGGTCTTTTTGAGCGAGAGCGAAAGCGATTCCGGCGAGACGGCGACCGCGCTGGTCAGCCTGGATCTGTCCACGTTCGCGGAGGACGTCATCGCCGATGACGTGACCGCGGCGTGCACGGTGGGCACCGACCTGTACTACGTCCCCGCCGGCGACCGCACCCAGCTGATGAAGGCCGACTTTGAACACGACCTGGTCACGACCGCCTACGACGCAGAGGTCGAAGAATTCGACCGGCTGTTTCTCTCGGCGGACGGGCTGGTCGCCGTCTACGCGGACAACGC
Source organism: Candidatus Faecivicinus avistercoris (assembly GCA_018716805.1). Lineage (GTDB taxonomy): Bacteria > Bacillota > Clostridia > Christensenellales > Aristaeellaceae > Faecivicinus > Faecivicinus avistercoris. The sequence continues at coordinate 12,930 of DVJL01000014.1, forward strand.
CGGCGCGATCATCTACGTCGAGGCGACCGACAGCTTCGAGACGTTTACCGGCAGCATTCCCAGCGAGAGCGTCGTCAGCGACGGCACGCAGATTTACATCGCCGACGGAAGCACGCTCTATCTGCGCGAGGAGGACGCCTTCGCCGCCGACGTGATCGACACCAACGTCTACGACTTCACGCTGCTCGACGGCCGGATCTACTATCTCGCAAACACGGGCAGCGCCATTCGCATCAAGGTCTACGACCCCGCGACGATGGAGCAGCGTGTGCTGGCGACGCCGGAAATCTCGCTGGAAAGCCAGATCAGCGCCAGTGGCAGCCGTCTGTTCGTGCTGGGCACGGACCGGGTGGTCTACCGCGTCGACCTCGAGACCGGCGAGCTGGTCAACATGCTCACCGTCGAAGCGCCCGCGTCCGACACCGGCGCAGCGCCGGAATCGTATCAGATCGAGGCGATGAGCGGCCTGCTGAACGTCTATGCGACGTACTCGGAGAGCGAGACGCCGACGTTTACGTTCATTGAATTTGCCGACGAGGCCGCGAACGACACGACCTACACCCTCCTCGCGGCAAGCGCTGAACTCGACGGCGAGGAGACCGCCTGGTCGCTTTTGCAGCCCGCCGAGCAGTATTCCCCGCTGAGCCGCGGCAGCCGCGGCGAGGCCGTCAGCGCCATTCAGCAGCCGCTGTACGACCTGGGCTATTACGACTATTACATCGACGGCATCTTCGGCTGGCGCACGGAGAACGCCATCCGCCTGCTGCAATTCGACCTCGGCCGCACCGTCAACGGCGTCGCGGATGAAGAGCTGCAGCGGCTGATCCTGAGCGGCACGCTGTCGCCCTACGATCCCTATCTCCAGCTCGACCGCGGCGACCGCGGGCTGCGCGTGACGTGGATGCAGCAGCGGCTGCGCGATCTGGGCTATCTGGCCGACGACGCGGACGGCATCTTCGGCGTCCGCACGCAGGCGGCCGTGCAGCTGTTCCAGCGCGAGAACAACATCGCCGTCTCCGACAGCGCCACGCGCGACACGCTGATCGCGCTCTACGCCGCCGGCGCGCCGCATTGTTCGAGCTACATCGACCTCCGTCAGGGTGACAGCGGCTATCGCGTGCGCGAGCTGAACCAGCGCCTGAAGGATCTGTATTACCTCGAAGGCAGCGTCAGCAGTTCCTACACCTCCGCGACCGCGCAGGCCGTGCGCCGCTTCCAGGCGCAGGTGGGCCTGGTCATCAACGGCGAAGCCAGCGCGACCGTGCAGCAGCGCCTGTTCTCGTCCAGCGCGCCGGAGTACAACGGCTACATCACGCTGCGCCGCGGCGATGAGAGCGACCGCGTCGCGCGCCTGCAGCGCCGCCTGAAGGAACTGAACTACTTCTCCGCCAACGTGACGGGCTACTTCGGCAGCCAGACGCAGGCAGCCGTGAAGCTCTTCCAGCAGACGGTCGGCATGCGCCCCACCGGCGTCGCCACGGTCGAGATGCAGCAGCTGCTGTTCTCCCCCTACGCGCCGGTCTACGTCGAGCCCACGGTCATCGGCACGCCAGTCATCGGCATCAGCTGCTATGAGACGCGCGTGAACGGCGTCTACTACCTGACCGACCGCTGCTCCGCGACGGGAAGCGTGGTGTTCTCCTGGTTCGCGACGGGCGCCGTCGACTACTATAACGTCCGCATCACCGACAGCTACGGCGCGGTGCTGCTCGACGCCGACACGCACATGACGATGACCAGCGTCTCCATCGGCACGCTCGCCATGGATCGCGTCTACACGCTTCAGATCACGGCCTATCCGCAGGACGGCAACGCCTCGCACGTCACCTCGGCGACGATGAGCTTTGCCCGCATGGAGACGCCCGTCGATCCGCCGGAGATCGGCACGATCACGAACGTATTCAGCACTGTGGAGCGCGTCTCCCGCATGGAGAACGACATCTACTACCTCTATCCGGGCACGGTCACGCTGCGCTGGTACGCCGACGGCGATCTGGACAGCTACTACATCGAGATTCGCGATGCCAACGGCGTCGGCCTCGCCAGCACGAGCACCGAGGGCGAGGAGGCCAGCTTCTCCTCCGACCTGCTGACCGAGGGCACGGTGTACACCTTCTACGTCTACGCCATCCCGACCAACGGCACGCAGGACGACGCGACTGTCAAGACGCTGCAGTTTGCGCTCGACGATCAGCTCGAGGAAATCCAGCCGGTTGAACCGCCCGTCATCACCGTTGACGGACTCCAGCCGGGCGATGACGGCGTCTACACGCTCGATGAAAGCGCGACGACGTTCCGTTGGGAAGCCGTTGAGAATGCCTCGCAGTACTACATTGAGATCCGCGATGCGTCCAACGCGTTCTTCTCCAGCGAGACGACCACGGCGACCGGCTATGTGCTCAATCCCTCCTCGATGACTCCGGGCGCGTCCTACACGCTCTACGTCACGGCCATCCCCGCGGGCGGCACGGTCGAGCAGGGTGCGACCTCGTCGGTTTCGCTGAGAATCCGCGAGGATGAGACCATCGATCAGCTCGATCCGCCGGTGCTCTCCATCGCGGGCGCGGAGCCTTCTTCCGACCGGATCGCCTATCTCGACGAACCCACGCTGACCTTCCAGTGGACGGCGGTCGAGGGCGCGGGCGGCTACAACGTCGTCATCCGCGACAGCACGAGCGTCGTGTTTGAAACCACCGTCGCCGAAACGAGCTATTCCTACGACGGCAGCGCGCTCGCCCGCGGCACGCTCTACACCGCGTCGGTCACGGCCATTCCGCCGGAGGGCGTCGCGGCGCAGGGCACCCCGGCCACGCAGTCGTTCATCATCCGCACGGATGAAGATCTGACCGTCGAGGAGCCCGAACCGACCCCGATTCCCGAAACCCCGGAGACCGCCGAGCCCACCCAGCCCGCGGAATCCGTCGAACCTGAAGAGCCGGCCGAACCCGCGGCCGTCGGCGCGCCGCAGGTGCAGATCGAAACCATCGATGAAGTGGTCGATTCCGTCACCTATGTGCAGCCGGGCACGATCGTTTTCTCCTGGACGTGCGAGGGCAGTCCGTCCGGCTACGTCGTCGAAGTCATCGACGCCTCCGGCACAGTGCTCGCGAGCACGACCACGGAGCTTGTGAGCGTCTCCGTCGCTTCGGCTAATCTGGCTGCGGATCAGGTCTACACGTTCCGCGTGACCGCGATCCCGCAGGGCGGCAGCGCCGAAAACGGCGCCGTCACCGAGCTGCAGTTCGCCACGCGCGCCGCTGAGGCCGAGCCGACGGATGTGCCCGCCGAGCCGACCGACGTTCCCGCCGAACCGACGGATGCGCCTGCTGAGCCGACCGACGTGCCCGCCGAACCGACCGACGTTCCCGCCGAGCCGACCGACGTTCCCGCCGAGCCGACCGA
>DVJL01000097.1 GCA_018716805.1 Candidatus Faecivicinus avistercoris
CTCCACTCATTTTCAAACATCAGCACGCTGCGGCCCGCGCGGTCGACGGCGACGGCGGTCGTGGACGTCAGCCGCAGCCTGTCGACGGGCTTCGGCGTCTCGACCACCCAGCGCACGAACCGGAACGGCAGCGCCTCGCGCACGATGTCGACGTTGTACTCGCTCTTGAGCCGGTACTCGAGCACATCCATCTGCAAGACGCCGACCACGCCGGCGATCATCTCCTCGCGGCCGATGTTCGGGCGCTTGAAGGTCTGGATCGCGCCCTCCTGCGAAAGCTGGTTGACGCCCTTCAGAAACTGCTTGCGCTTCATCGAGTCCTCGGGCGAGACGCGGCAGAAGTACTCCGGCGCGAACAGCGGAATGCCGGAATAGCGCACCGGCGCGCCGGTGCAGATCGTGTCGCCCAGCCGGAAGATGCCGGGATCGAACAGGCCGATGATGTCGCCGGGATAGGCGACGTCGACCGTCTCGTGCTCCTGCGCCATGAACGCCTGCGGCTGCGCGAGCTTGATGCGCGAATTCGTCGACGAATGCCACACCGTCATGCCCTTCTCAAACACGCCCGAGCAGACGCGCATGAACGCCAGCCGGTCGCGGTGCGCGGGGTTCATGTTGGCCTGGATCTTGAAGATGAAGCCGGTGAACTTGTCGTCGTCCGGCTGGATCAGGCCGGCGTCCGCCTTTCGCGGCGTGGGCGATTTGGTGTAGGTCAAAAAGCGCTTCAGGAACGGCTCGACGCCGAAGTTGTTCGTCGCGGAGCCGAAGAACATCGGCGTCAGCTGGCCGGCGAGCACCTTGTCCAGATCGAACGGATCGCCGGCGACGTCGAGCAGCTCGACGTCCTCCACCAGTTTGTCGTAGTAATCCCGCCCGATGATCTCCGCGCACGCGGGATCGTCGAACGACACCGTGCGCACCTCGACCTGCGTCTGGCCGTGATCTCCGCCGCGGTACAGTTCGATCTGGCGCGTGTCGCGGTGGTAGACGCCCTTGAAGTCGCCGTGGATGCCGATCGGCCAGTTCACCGGGCACGACCGGATGCCCAGCACCTGCTCGATCTCCTCCATCAGCTCAAACGGGTCGCGCCCCGCGCGGTCCATCTTGTTGACGAACGTGAAGATCGGGATCGACCGCAGGCGGCAGACCTTGAACAGCTTGATCGTCTGCTCCTCAACGCCCTTTGCGTTGTCGATGAGCATCACGGCGCTGTCGGCCGCGACGAGCGTGCGGTAGGTATCCTCGGAGAAATCCTGATGCCCCGGCGTATCGAGGATGTTGATGCGGTAGCCGTCATAGTCGAACTGCATCGCCGACGAGGTCACCGAGATGCCGCGCTGCTTCTCGATCTCCATCCAGTCGGAAGTCGCGTGCCGCGCGGCCTTTCGGGCCTTGACCGAGCCTGCCTGCCGGATTGCGCCTCCGTAGAGCAGCAGCTTTTCGGTCAGCGTCGTCTTGCCGGCGTCCGGATGCGAAATGATGGCGAAGGTGCGCCTGCGCGCCACCTCGGCCTTGAGCTCTGGATGTTCCATATTTTTCCTCCTCTAAGGAACAGGATCGGCAATCCGCGCCAGCGGCCGCTTGCGAACCGTCGCGCGGCGGCAAGCCGGATGGGCGAAAATTGCCGGAATTGCTCTTGAGCGCGTTTGAAAATCGCCAAAAAATGCAGATTTGGCGGCTCCTCCGCTCGCCCGGCACTTCGGCTTCCCGCCTTTGCGAAACAGGCGGAAACTCGCTCAGTCGCGGAGCACCGCTTTCAAACGCCCTCCAAGGCGGCGCACCGCTCCCTTTGCGCGGCGCCGCCCTGAGTTTCGTTCATCGCGTCTCGGATACAGGTCAATGCGGTCTGCTTTGCCGTCCGGCCATGCACGTCTCCTCCTGAGCATAAAATCACAACTTATATTGTAGTATTTGCCGCATGGGCATGTCAATCCCAGTTCGACGAGGTTTGCGTTAATTTGTGATCTGTGGTAAAATAAGGGAAAGGAAGCAGTGTTCATAAGCCCGCGCCGCCGGCTTGAATTGCATCCGTTTTGTCAAAGAAATCCATTCATTTCAACCGGAACCGAAAGGAGCGTTTTCCATGCGTCAACCTGAACTGCTGCAGACCATACTGAACCGCCGCAGCTATCGCGGCCGCTATGACGGCGCGCCCGTGCCGCGCGAGGACCTTCAGGCCATCCTCGAGGCCGGATTGGCCGCGCCGTCGGGCTGCAACAAGCAGACCACCTCGCTCATCGCCGTGGACGATCCCGCGCTGCTGGCCGACCTGAAGAAGCTGATCGGCCCGCCCGTCTGCGCAACTGCGCCGGCCATCATCTGCGTGCTGACCCGGCCGATCATCGCCTATGGCGACCGGACGTACTTCGTGCAGGACTATGCCGCCGCCATTGAGAACATGCTGCTGGCCATCTGTGCGCTCGGCTATGCGAGCTGCTGGTACGAGGGTCACATCACCGACGCGGACGACATCGGCGGCCAGATGGCGAAGCGGCTCGGCGTGCCGGAGGATTACCGGCTCGTCTGCGCGCTGCCGGTGGGCGTCCCCGCCGCGCCGGTTCGCGAACCTCTGAAAAAGCCCTTCGCCGAGCGCGCGTGGTTCAACGGCTTCGGCGCAAAAGAATGAAAGGAGCGTTTCCCATGACAGAATATGAAGTGCTGGTCGAAACCATCAATCCCTGCGGCGGCGACCGCCATTCTACAAAGGAATTCATTGACGTCGAGACCGATGATCCCACCCGCTGGGTGCGCGAAAACGGCCGCTTTCCCATCCTCGACGTCACCGAGACGCCTGAGGGCGACCTCGTAGTCTCCACCGGTGACGAAGCCGGCAACCGCATACGCTATACATTTACTGAATGACCGGGCGATCATTTCGTCTAAAGAACCAGGAGGAATTTTCATGGATCTGCGCATCTCCGAGCTGCTCGCCATGCAGCGCGAGCTTCAGGAACTGCACAGGGGCGACTGGGCGGACGTCGTGCCGTCCACCGCGCGCGATCACCTGCTCTGGGGCGTCGGCGAAATCGGTGAGGTGATCGACATCATCAAAAAGCGCGGCGACGGCGAGATCATGGACAATCCCGAAACGCGCCGCCACTTCATCGAGGAAATGGCCGACGTGCAGATGTACCTGCTCGACGTACTTCTTTGCTACGGCGTCACGGCGGAGGAATACAGCGAAGTCCACGCCCGCAAGCACGCGCGCAACATGAAGCGCAATTACGCCGAGGAAACCCATCACCTCTTCGATGAAAAGCCGTGACCCCATGCGCGGCATCCGCCATTCGGAAACCGCGCCGGCTTCGCCGCCCCGAGTCCCCGCTAAGGCACAGCGCACCGGCGGCATCAAGCTCTGGCAATGCCGCCACATTGCGCCGGCGGCGCAGCCAACGCGATAAAGCCAATGACGTCACAACCGGGCAAGGCAATGCGGCGCAAAGAGAATGGCCTCAAGCGCCGCATTGTTCCGGCAGACACAGATTTGCATCATGCCGCCAACCTGCCACAACTTTCCGCACCCATGGCGAATTATAGAAAATTCCTTCCCTCAATCAATGAAATGACTGAGCCACCACGACTCTTCGCGCCAAGCGCCCACAAAGCCAGCAGCAATGCATCCCCTCCTCCATCCAAAATTTCCGGAATTTGTTCACAATTCGCTCATACGCAGTTCACTCCCCACGCCTATAATACAATCATCGGCTTGAGCAACCGATAAAAGTCTTCTTCATCGATTTCCGTTACCCCCTTTTTATTGAAGGAACCGCCTTGAGCAAGCGGTTCCTTCTCCTTTTTGGCAAGCGTGCGGCGCACCGGAAATTCCCGCGTTTGTTCACAATTCGCTCATCCGCAATTCATCGTCCTCCCCTATAATACAATCATCGGCTTGAGCAACCGATAAAGGGTTTCTTCATCGATTTCCATCCACTCCTAAAAAAGAAGGGAACCGCCTTGAGCAAGCGGTTCCCTTCGATTCGTATTGTCTTGTATTGCCCGGTCAGCGGTCGGCGATTCGGAGGATGGCCTCGATGTCCTCGGTCTTCATCGGGAAGGCGCCGCCGGTGGTCTGGTCGGCCAGGTTGGTCTTCTTGGTCTTGGCGGCGAGCGCGGGAATGTCCTCGGTGCGCGCGCCGAGCTCCTTGAGCGTGATGGGCATGCCGATGTCCTTCAAAAACGCCTCGTGCGCCTCGATTCCGGCGAGCGCGGTGCGCTCGGGGTGTTCAAAGTCCATGTCGCAGCGATAGACGCGCACGGCGAACTGCGCAAACCGCATCACGTCCTTGTGCATCTGATAGCGCATCCATGCAGGGAACACGACGGCCAGTCCCGCGCCGTGCGCGACGTCGTACAGCGCGGACAGCTCGTGCTCGATCTGGTGGGAGCCAAAGTCGCTGACGCGGCCGACGCCGACGGTATCGTTGTGCGCGATCGTGCTCCCCCACATGAGCTGAGCCTGGGCGTCGTAATCCTTCGGGTTCCGAACGGCGATGCGCGCCGCGCGGATCACGGCCTGCATGGCGCCCTCGCAGAGGCGGTCGGTCAGGTCGACTTCCTTTTCGCAAGTGAAATAGCGCTCCATGATGTGCGCGAGGATGTCCGTCGCGCCGCAGGCGATCTGATAGGGCGGCAGCGTCATGGCCAGTTCGGGGTTCATGATGGCGAATTTGGGCCGGTTCAGCTCGCTGCTCAGCCCGCGCTTGGTGAGCGTGGACGCCTGTGTGATGACGCAGCTGTTGGACGATTCGCTGCCCGCGGCGGCCATGGTCAGCACCACGCCAAACGGCGTCGTGCGCTCCGGCTGCGCCTTGCGGCAGAAAAAGTCCCAGAAGTCGCCGTCATAGCAAATGCCGTGCGCAATGGCCTTGGACGAATCGATCGCCGAGCCGCCGCCGACGGCGAGCACGAAATCGACACCCTCGCGCCGCGCAAGCTCGATGCCCTGATAGACGAGCGTGTCGCGCGGATTGGGCTGAACGCCTCCAAGCTCGACGTGCGCAATGCCCTCCGCCTCCAGCGCCGCCTGAACGCGGCCGATCAAGCCCGATCGAACCGCCGAGCCGCCGCCATAGTGGATCAGCACCTTCTTGCCGCCGAGCGCGCGGATCTCGCGCCCAACCTCGTTTTCCGCACCGCGCCCAAACACAAACTTCGTGGGCACCTGATAAGTAAAATTCTTCATGCTTCTCCTCCCTTCAGGGCTTCGCCCCGAGCACCCGCCTGTGAAAACCGCTCCATTCGGCAGCGCTGTCCCGCAGCCTGCAGGAGCCTCCTGCCGACATTATAACGCCGGCGAGAAGGGATGTCAAGCCGCAGATCCTTTGCTGCGACTGGCTCTGCGGCGGGCAATCCCCGAGGGCATTCGGAAAGGGCCGGAAGACCGGCCGTTGGGAGGCGAGCTCAGGGCACAAGCCCAAATCCCGCACAGGAAACGGCCGGTCTTCCCCAGAACCTATAAAGCCCAGAAATGCAGAGTTAAAGAAACAACCGCGGAAAACCGCGCGAATCGCCGAAACCAGTGAATAAAAAACGTTGCGGCGGCAGTCCGGCGCCGAAAATCCATGCGGACGTGCCGCCGCACAGGCGGTTCGCTCAGCACTGAAAATCAATGTTGACATGCCGCCGCATGGGCGGTTCGCCCAGCACGGGAAATCCATGCAGACATGCCGCCGCACAGGCGGTTCAATCCAGCACTGAAAATCAATGTTGACATGCCGCCGCATGGGCGGTTCGCCCAGCACGGGAAATCCATGCAGACATGCTGCGACGGCGGTTCAGTCCGGCAGCGGAATTCCATGCGGACGTGCCGCCGCATGGGCGGTTCGCCCAGCACGGGAAATCCATGCAGACATGCTACGACGGCGGCTCAGTCCGGCAGCAGAAATCCATGCGGACGTGCCGCCGCGACGGCCGGCAGCGCTTCGCGCTCAGCCGAAAAACTCCCGCCTGCGCTGTCCTGCGCCATGGCGCGCCTACTCCGCATTTTTGCCCGACATCCAGATCTGGCGGATTTCCTCATAGACGCTGTCCGGATATTCCCGGTTTCCTTCGGGCGCGCAGGGGAGCAAATCCTCTCCGTGCGAGATCTTCGGATTCGAGCTCTTGTGATCTTCGCGCCATCTTTCACGCTCCTCGGGGTTGCGCAAATTGGGAATGTCCACCGGCGCGCCTCCGGCCAGCGCGCTGCGATAGGCGAGGATCCCCACGATGCCCATGTCGACGGCGGTATAGACGTCGATGGAATACTTCTGCCCTTCGGGCCTGCCGAGGATCTTTTCGATAAAGTAGTGCGTCGGATAGAAATCGCTGCCGCCGTGAGACGAAAAATCCTTGGCGAGCGCCGAGAAGGCGGACGGATCCGGAACGTACTTCTCGTCCTCGCCGATGCAGAGTTTCTCCCCCTCCCGGTAGACGTGCAACTCGCGCTGCCGCTCTTCGCCGGCATAGCTCGGCACGAACGCCTCGGACTCCATCATGCCCTTCATGCCAAAGATGCGGTAGTTTGTGCTGCCCGGCTCGCGCTTTAAGTTGCCATGGACGCTGCGGCCAATGGCGCCGTTGTCAAAGGTGATGATCTCGATGCCGCCGCGGCTGCCCGCGCGGCTGCCCAGCGGGCGGTTGGCGGCGTTGTCCTGCGTCACGAACCCGGATACGCGCACGGGCCGCCGGCCGGTGATGGTCATCATCGGGCCAACCGAATGCGTGCAGTAGTAGGTCGGATAGATGTTGTTGCGCCAATGATCCCGCTCGCCATAGGTGATGCCCGGCCAGATGGCCGCGCAATCGTGGATGTACTCCCCTTCCGCATACTGGACTTCGCCGATCTCTCCCGCCTCATACCTGCGGCGCATTTCAAACGCATGCCACATGTAGCAGTAGTTTTCAGCGTAGGCGTAGACCTTGCCGCTCGCCTCCACCGCTTCGATCAGCGCGACAGCCTGCGCCATGGTCTCGCAGGGAAGCACCTCGCTGAGCACATGGCGGCCGCTTTTGAGCAGCCGGACGGCATAGGGCGCATGTTCATTGGCATAGTTCGCCAACACCACGCCGTCCATGTCGTGCGCAAAGAACGCCTCGAAATCCTCGTACAGCGCGACAGAAAGCCCATTTTCCTCCGCCAGCGCGCGAACCTTGTCGAGCGCCGGGCGGTACTTGTCGCACACGGCGACCAGCGTCGCATCCGGATGCTTCGCGAGCACCTTCACCATCGTCATGCCCCGGTACGCGCCAAACACGCCGATCCTGATCTTTCCCATTGTCTCAACTCCTCCCATGCGGGCGCTCTTCCGGATTTCTTCAAAGACGGTGCGTCTCAAATCCCATCATGCGCCCAAACGCCTCGATTTCGTCGATCTGCGCGCCGTATACCAGCGCAGAGTGATGCGTGCCGCCAAGCTCGGAATAGGTTCTCAGGAATTCCGGCAGCGGGCGGCTGGGCTTCATCCAGCCCTGAATCGAATTCTTATAGGCGCCGTCCGGCAGGCCGCAGTCCAGCATTTCGACCGGCGTGACGATCATCGAAAAGCCCTCCCGCGCCGGCGCGACGTTGACGAACACGGCGCTTCCGGGGCGATAGCACATCTTGGGGGCGACCGTATCCCCGCAGGCATTGTAGTTAAAGGGCATGTCGGCCAGCGACGGCTTCCATTGCGCGAGTTCCAGATTCGCCTCGCCCATGTGGCTGAGCAGGATCACATCCTCCTTCCAGTCGGGGCAGAAGATCTCCACGAATGACGTCTCGCGCCAGACGGAGCGCAGCGCGCCCACCATGCCGGCCGTCAGCACGTCGCCTTCGCCCGCGTATCCCAGCCCGCGCACCATCGCCTTGCAGCACTCCGCAAACGGCATCTTGGGCAGGCCGCAGATGTCCAGCGTCAGAAAATTCACCGTCAGCGCGGACAGCTTCTCCGCCTCCGCCCACTTGCGGACTGCCAGCCCCGAGCGAACCGCAGCGCGATGGTTTTCCCCGCCGGCGACCCGGACGTCAAACAGTTCCCGGTCCAGCGCCATCTCCGCATCGACCTCGTCCTCCCGAACCTGTTCAAGGAAGGATTGAACCGTCTCGGAATCCATGTACACGACTTCCGCGCCGATCCTGTCGCGATAGTCTTCATCGGAGATCATGAAATCCCCCATGCCCGTAAAGGCTCCGCCGACGGAGCCGACGCGCGCATGGCGATAGGCCCAGGCCGCGCGGGCCGCGCGGCACATGCCCGCGACCTGCGAAATGACCGGACTGTGCATCGCGTGGCCGGCGCAGATCGCATAGTAGACGCCGTTGCGGCGCAGCAGATTGCACATGTCCTGCACGCCATGAATGCCGTGGTTGACGCTCACGCCGCTGTACGTCGCCGCGCGGTCGATCAGGCTGTAATCCGGCGTCGTGTCCAGCACGATGATGGGCAGCCCCGCGCCCTTCAGCGCGCCGATGGATTCCAGCGAGGGCGAATAGGCGAGGTGCTGTGTGACGATCGCCACAGCGCCGGCTTCGCGAAACATCTTGACCGCCGCCTCAAATTCCGAGGCGATCCGGCAGACCGGCGCGGCGATCACTTCAAGCCCCTCCGCCTCGAGCATCCGAATCAGCAATTCCATGTATCGAACCATCGGCTCTCGCTTGGCGGGATTGGAATCGTCATATAGTTTGATGTAGAGCGGCAGATAGCCGACCTTGATCCTTTCCATTGCGCAAATCCTCCTCATCTCAGGCGCCGAAAATGCTTTCGCGCGCGCCGCGAATCAGCTTGTCCGCATTTCCGAAGAAAATCTTTTCGATGTCCTCGCGGCTAAGACCCAGGCGCGCAGCCGCCCGCTTCACCGCCAGCAGCTCCTCGTACATGAAGAAGGTGATTCCCTCCGCCTCCTCGGCAGAGACCTCGCGCAGGTGCCTGTCCTGACGCGGATCGCCGTAGAGTCCCGGCGGGACGAGGTTGATATAGGTGCCGTTTTCCTCGATGCGCCGCGTGCGCATGCGGAGGATGGGCAAATCGCTGCCAAACAGCGCCCGCTCGGGGCCGGCGTTGCGCAGCAGTTCGTAAATCGCATATTCGCAGCAGTTCGCCGAAAAGTCGAACAGCAGATCCTCGCAGGGGCGCAGGACCTCAAAGGCGTTGCCCACGTCCTCATGGGTATAGGCGCGGCCAATGTGCGCGATGATCAGGCGGATGTTGGGATAGCGCTGCTTGATCTCCAGAATCTGCGCCAGATTGACCGGATCCTTCAACCGCCCGTCCCGCGGGATGTGCAGCATGACGATCGCGCCCATCTCGTCCATCTTCTTGAGCTGATGTTTGGGGAAGAAGTCAAAGATGCGGATCTCCTTTTCGGGAATGTAATCCGGCGAAAGCGCAAGATAGCTCTTGAGCCCGAGAAAGCCGTCCCGGCGAATGATTTCCTCCAGTTCATCCGCTCCCTGTTCGGGCATGGAATAGTAGAGCGCCGGAAATCCGGTCTTTTTGCTGCAGTCGCGAATGTACTCGTTGAGTTTGGGGGCGGTATCCCGGCGCGTGCTGGTGAAAATCAGCGCCGAGACCTCCTTGCCGGGAAACATCAGCCGGTACGTTTCCTGAAGGTCCTCGATGCTGTTGTCCTCGGCGACGAGGCTCGGCCAGGTCACCGTGCGCTTGACTTCGCCCGGCGCGAGCGGCTTGGGCGGGCGGAGCGATTTGAGCCAGACGTGCGTGTGAATGTCGATCATCCGCTCCGGCAAAAAGTCGCGAAGCTCTTCCTCATAAATTTTCCGGTCGATGTCTTTGACCTCAAACAGGGGCATCTGAATCCTCTCCTTCCGAATACAGCGCAGACAGGCGGCGGGCATCGCGCTTGTACCGCTTGAACAAAATCTGATATTCCTCCATGCAGTCCTCGTCCGGCAGAACCGTCCGATCATTTTCAAAGAGGGCGCTTGCCGCCCGCGCGCCTTCAAACAGCCCGCAGCCGATGCCCGCGAGGATCGCCGCGCCAAAGCAGCCGGGCTCGCCGGCCGCCGCCACGCGGACGGGCCGTCCGGCAAGGTTGGCCAGCATCCGCATCCAGCCCGGGCTGCGGGTCGCGCCGCCCGCGACGCGGAGGCTCTCGACCGGGTGCCGGGCCTCCATCGCCTCGAGCGCCCAGACGATCTGGCAGGCGACGCCCTCCATGATCGCGCGAATGACGTCCAGACGATCATGCGATAAATCGACGCCGAGCAGCGTCGCCCGGACGGCATCGTCGCGCAAGGGCGGCTTTGCGCCGCAAAAATAGGGAAAGAACATGGGGCCGTCCGCTCTCGGACGGGGATTCCGCTCGAGGAATCCATTGATCTCCTCATAGGATAGGGGCGCGTCCTCCAGGCCGGCAATCCGCTTCCGGAACCAGTCGAGGCAGGCGCCGCCCGTCCCGATGGACAGCATGGAACCCCACAGCCCGTCCATCGCGGCGCGCGACTGCGCAAGCCCGGAGCCAAAGTCCGGCGCATCGCTCAGCGCCGCGACGACCCAGGCAGTGCCGGTGCCGATGACGGCGTCCCCGCGCCTGCACGCGCCCGCGCCGAGCGCAACGGCGTATTGATCGTGCGCCCCTGAAGAAACGATCGTATCCTGCGGAAGCCCGAGAGCCTCCGCCGCTTCGCGGGTCAGCTTTCCAACCGGACGTCCCGAAGGCACGATTTCGGCCAGACAGCGCTTTTCAATGCCCGCGAAGCGGAGAATCTCATCGCAATAGGTCCCCGCGCGAACGTCGGCCAGCTGGTTGATGCCGGCGTTGGACAGGTCGACCGCCGGCCTGCCCGTCAGGCGCGCCGCGAGGTAGTCCGGCACGGAGAGAAACCATCTCGCCCGGCGAAACGCCTCGGGGTCGTTCTTCCGCATGTGCCTGATCTGAAGCGCGGGAAGGTTGGCGCCCAGCTTCCAGCCGGTGCGCTCGTACATCCAGTTCTCGCCGAAGCGCCCGGCGAATTCCTTCCTCTCCTCGCCGCACCGGTGATCGCTCCAGACGATTGCGTTTCCAGTCGCCTGAAGGGATGCGTCCACGGGGACGATGGTTCCACCCTGCGTGGACAGCGCGAGGCCGCGAACGCCGCGCGCCGTCTCCGCATCCGCGCAGACCGCGCGAACGGCGGCTGCGAGCGCGCGCCACCAATCCTCCGCCCGCTGCTCCACGCGGCCGACGGACGGCGTCAACAGCGGATAGCCGACCGCCTGCGTGCGCAGGATGGTCCCGTCCGCGCCGACGAGCATCGCCTTGGCGTTCGTCGTGCCAATGTCCACGCCCAATACATATTCACGCTGCATAAACCGGCTCCTAAGCTCGCTTATTTTTTCAGCATGGCCTCGATCTGCCCGTCGTCATAGCCCTGTTTTTTCCATTCCTCGACGGCGAGCGGAATTTCATCTTCCGGGATCGAATAGTGCACGCGCATCTCCGGCGGATACATCCTCGAGTTCTCCACGCCTTCAAAGGGCGTCCAGTTGTCCTCGAGCATTTCCTCGCAATCGCGCGCGTCCTTCAGGTCCGGAACCTTCAGGAATTTTCCGTTTTGATGTGCGCTCTTCCACGCGATGATGCCCACGTTTGAGGCCATGATGCCGTTGTACGCATCGAGCGCGGGCTTCCGTCCGGTGCGAATGGCTTCGGCAAATTTCAGTTCGACAAACAGGTCGCCTCCGCCGTGGCCCGACTGTTCCGCGGCATCGCCATGGCTGGGCCAGTTCGGAAGATAGACCGCGTCCTCGCACTGCCCCTCCCGGACGTCCCACGGCTCATGCCACACGCGCAGCGTCTGCGGCCCGAAGTATCCGTGGCCATGGACGCTCTCCATCGCCCCATGTGTGCCGTGCATCCCGTAGGCGCAGCTGTGCCCCGCGACGCCGGCGAAGATGCGGAAGATTGCGCCGTTGCTCATGCGCACGAGCGCGACGTATCCGTTCTTCCCGCCTTCGGCCTTGGGCGGAAGCAGCGAACAGCTGACCTCCCGGGGAACCGTGCCGGTGATGTACATCAGCGGCGAAAGCGCGTGGGTGATGTAATAGCAGGAGGGATGCTGCGCCCGCCAGTGGTGCAATCCCGGCATATAGCGGAAGTGTTCCCTGGGGCTCAGCGGATGGTTGTACTCCCCCTCCGCGTAGAGGCATTCCCCGATCTCATCCGCCTCATACAGCCGCTTCATCTCCTGGACGAAGCGCGTATAGCAGTAGTTCTCGGCGAGCATATAGCACAGGCCGCTCTCCTCCGCCATGCGATAGAGCTCGACGCCCTCGCGCAGCGTGTTGTTGGTCGACGTCTCGCTGAGGACGTGCTTGCCGGCGAGCAGCGCCTTCTTGGCAAACGGCGCATGCTGGTGAAAACAGGAGGCGACGATCACGGCGTCAAAGTCCTGCTGGATGAAGGTGTCAAAATCCTCGTAGCCATCGACTTCCAGATCCTTGCAAACCGCGTCGAGGCGCGCCTTGAAATGGTCGCAAACGGCGACGAGCTTGAGGCCGCACAGCTTCGCGGAGCGCGCCAGACTGCGCCCACGGTCCGCCCCGAGCACGCCAATGCGAATTTCCCGATCGGCAATGACATTTTTCACGATTTCTTCCTCCATGGTAGGCGGCGGAACCGGAAAACCGATTCCGCCCTCCCGCAATTATAGCATTCGTGTCAACCGCTTCAGGCCTGTTCGGCGGTTACGCGGTCGTAGACCATCTGCCACGCGGCCGTGTAATCCTCCAGCCCGAGCGCGTTCATCATCTCCACATAGGCGTCCCACTCGGTCTCGATGTCCGCTTCGCCGGTGATGAACTTCGCGCGCATCTCCCTGAAGTAGTCGTCGCAATCGCTCTTCACCAAGTCGAACAGATCCTGCTCTTCCGTGGTAAAGGCCGGGACGTTCGTCGGCACGGATGGCGCGATAAAGCAGTTGGAATCCAGAATCGCATTGTACTCGTCGATGTACCACGTCATCGCCTTTCTGGAGTTCATCAGCTGGTCGTAGGTCTGATGGTGCGGCAGGGAAATCTGTCCGCAGCCATACTGGCTGATGTCCCAAACGGAACCGTCTTCGGGGTAGATCAGCTCGACCTCGCCGTTTTCATCCAGCGTGTAATTCTCGCCCTCAAAGCCGCAGGTGCGGGTCATGATGACCACCGGATCGTTGATGAGCGTATCCAGCCAGCGAACGGCCAGTTCAATGTTCTCGCTCTGCGCGTTGACGCAGGTCAGGCCGGACGCCGCGCGATTGCGCAGGACGTAATACTGATCGCCATTGGGGCCGAGCAGCGGGCCGCCGAGCGTATAGTGCTCGCCGAGCGGATCGGCCTGGCCCGCGGTGGTCAGCCGGCCATAGGTCACGGCGAACGCAGAATAGTAGATGAAGATGCCCACGTTGTCCTGCGCAATCTGCTGGGACATCAGATCCGCCGTGTTCGAGGTGATCGACGGATCGAGGATTCCCTCTTCGTAGAGCATGTTCGCGTAGGTCAGGAACTCGCGCATCTCATCCGAGACCATCTCGGAATGCACCACGCCGTCCACCGCCGCGAAGTTCGTCGTATCCTCGTACGCTTCGAGGCCGAACGCCGTCGCGATCGTCTGAAGGCCGTCGACGCCGGAAGAGGTCAGCACGATCTCGTCGTCGGTGCCATTGCCGTTGAAGTCGACGCCCTTCATCTGCCGGCAGAGCTCGGTGAACTCATCCAGCGTGGTGGGAACCTCCGCGCCCAGCTCCTCGAGCCATGCCGTATTGTAGCAGATCACGATGTGGCCGATGTCCGGCGAAACGGAGCCGCCGAGGCCCCAGATGGAGCCGTCCGCCGCCGTCATGGATTCGATGTACTGCGAATCCTGCTCGGCGTCGTAGGCGATCGCATGCGGCGCCCACTCCTCGAGGTGCGGCGCGATATCGACGAACATGCCGCTCTCGCCGCCCTGGATGGCCATCTGCATATTGTTGAGCTCGATCATGTCCGTATCGAGCTGGCCGGAGGCGAGCTTGACGGCCTTGACCGTCTCATAATCCGCATTGGAATGAACCTCCCATTCGATGTGGACATTCGTGTATTCCTCGAGCCATTGCCAGAATCGGAGGTCGTTGCTGATGGTCGGATACGAGTTGTTGACCGCGTCGTAGCAGCAGACGGTGAGCGTCGTCTTTTCGTCGCACAGCCATGTGCCGGGATTCTCCTCGGCAAAAGCCGGGAAGGACGCACAGAGCATCACGCACAGCGCGAGCAGCAGTGACAGCGTTCTTTTCATGTTGAATTCCCTCCTTACATTATGATTAAGCAGAGCGCTGCTTAATTTTCACTTTCACTATCCCTTCAGGCTGCCGACGAGCATGCCCTTTTCAAGATACTTCGCGAGAAACGGATACAGGCACAGGATGGGAACGACGGCCACCACGATGACCGCATACTTGATCTGCAGCGTGGACATGACCTGCTCGTAGGTGAGGTCGACGACCGGCTCGACCTCCAGCGAATTCTGGATGACGACGCGCCGGACATACAGCGCCAGCGGCTGCAGCTCGGTCTTGCCGAGATAGAGCATGGCGTTGAAATAGGCGTTCCAATGCCCGATGCCGTAGTACAGCGCCAGCACCGCCAGGATCGGCGCGGACAGCGGCATGACAAACTGCAGAAACAGCCGGAACTCCCCGGCGCCATCGATCTTCGCGCTCTCCAGCATCTCTTCGGGAATCGTCATAAAGAACGTGCGCGCAACGATGACGTACCATGCGCTGGTCAGTCCGGGAAGGATGATCGCCCAGCGGCTGTTGTACAGCCCTAGGAAGCGGGCGACCACGAGGTAGGTCGGAATCATGCCCCCGCTGAAGAACATTGTGAATGTAATCAGCCACATGATCGGCTTGCGCGCGGCGAACGTGCGCCTGGAGAGCGGATAGGCCGCCAGGGAAGTCGTTATGATGCCCAGCAGCACGCCCACGACCGTGTACCAGATCGTATTGCCATAGTAGGTCAGGACATTGGGATCTTCAAACACCGTCTCCAGCGCATAGGAGCTGAAGCCGACCGGAAACAGCCAGACCTCCTTGCGCGACACGGCGACGGGATCGCTGATGGCCATGCTGAACACATAGATCAGCGGGTACACGGTAACCACAATCAGAAAAACGGTAAACACGCCCAGAAACGCGCTGAACACCTTGTCGCCCGGTCCGCTGAGCACCTTGGTGCGCTGTTGCACGCTTCTCCTCTTGCCGCGTTTAGCTTGCATGATGATCCAGCCTCCTTTACCAGAGCGAAGTTTCCGACAACTTGCGCGAAAGCGCGTTGGCGCCCACGATCAAAATCAGGTTGACCACGGAATTCATCAGGCCAATCGCCGTCGAATACCCCCACTTGTTGTCCAATATGCCCGCGCGGTAGGAATAGGTGGAGAGCACGTCGGCCGTCTCATAGATGCGCTCCGAATACATCAGGATGACCTTTTCAAAGCCGACGTTGAGCAGACTGCCGACGCGGAGGATGAACATCACGATGATCGTCGATCGGATGCAGGGCAGCGTAATCAGATAGATATTCTTCACCCGCGTGCTTCCATCGACATAGGCCGCCTCGTACAGCCCCGGATCGATTCCCGCAATCGCCGCGCTGAACACGACCGCGTTGAATCCGACGGTCTGCCACGCCCCTGAAAAGACATAGAGATGCCGGAAGTATTTGGCTGAACCCATGAAATCAATCGGCGTTCCGCCGAGAGCCTCGATCGCCTGGTTGACGATGCCGTCGTTTACATTGAAAAAGTTGGTCAGCATGCCGACGATGACCGTCGTCGAGATAAAATAGGGAAGAAAGGAAAGCGTTGTCGTAAACTTCTTGAGGCGCCTGTGCTGGATTTCGTTGAGAAGCAGCGCCAGCAGGATCGCCAGCGGAAAGGTCACGGCCAGGCTGTACACGCCCAGAATCACCGTGTTGCGCACCAGACGCCCCGCAAAGGGATAGTTCAGAAACTGCTCAAACCATCGCAATCCCACCCATCGGGATGCTTCGCTGAAGAACGGCTGTCCAACTTTGTAGTTCTGAAACGCAATCGAGAGTCCAAACATCGGCCAATAGCAGAAGATGATGAAGTAAGCGAGGGGAATGATCAGCATGATGTAAAGGGGGAGGTCGTTCCGGAGTTGATGTTTCCAGTGATTTCTGTTTAGCTTTAATTTGTTTTGCATTTACTTCCCTTCCTCTCCGAAATCGTTTTGTTATCATTTCTCAAATCCAATCAATCGATCTTTTCTTAACAAAAATATCGTCAAACCCTCAAATAAACTCTGAATCTCTAAACCTTTATGGCGCGTCTATACAATCAAGCAGAGGAAATATTTTCCACCCGGACAGTTTTTCGATCATGGCGTAAGTATACCATGCAAACAAATGCATGTCAATAGCTTTGAAAAATTTATTTTTTATTTTCTATTTACTTTTTATCTGACTGTGATATAATAAGATCGCAGGAGGAGACATCGCTTTCCCAGCGCCGCGCCGGCGGAGAAATCCGGGCGCACGGCATGGAAAGCGGCGTTCCAAGGCTTCCGCAAGACCGCTATCGCATTCATCGCAGCACGATCCATTCTCAAAGCGCTCCCTTTAAACCCCTTTGCCCTGCGGCTCACCGTTCCCTCATCACTACGAACAGGAGTTGATTGCATTGAAGCCCAAAATCCGCACTCCATATTTTGAAATCGGCGTAAAAAACTACGTCTATGGCGACGACGTCCTCCGAATGGCGGTCCATGCAGACAACTGTTCCCGGAAATACGATGTCGATGTCGTGATGATCGTGCCCTACACGGAAATCCGGCGCATCTGCGAGCACACGCAGAACCTGCACGTATTCGCTCCCTACATGGACACGCTCCGGCCCGGGCGCGGAATGGCGGACGTTCTGCCCGAAGCCATCAAGGCGGCCGGCGCCGTGGGCGTCGTCATCAACCACTGCGAACGGCCGATGACGCTTCCGCAGATGAAGGCGACCATCGACCGCGCGCGCGAACTGGATCTGCTCGTATTCGGGTGCGCGGATTCCCTCGCCGAGACGCGGGCGCTGGCCCAGCTGCACCCGGACATCATCAACCCGGAGCCGAACGAGCTGATCGGAGGCGGCGGAGGCGTCAGCAGCGCCGAATACGTCCAGGCCAATATCCGCGCCGTCAAGGACATCTACGAGGACATCATCGTCGAACAGGCGGCGGGGGTCTCCTCCCCGGACGAGGTGTACAATTTCATCTATGCGGGCTGCGAGGCGACGGGCGCCGCTTCGGGGATTTTCAATGCCAAAGACCCGCTGCAAATGGCCGAGGACATGATCGCCGCCGTCCGGCGGGCGATCGACGACCGAGCCCATCGGGCCGAATGAGGAGGGATAATATGGTTTTCGCCGAAAAATTCTCCGTGATGTCCAACGACAAGATTCCCACTTTCCACGACGTAACCGAACGGGTGCGCCAAATCGTCGAACAGTCCGGCATCCAGACCGGCACCGTCACCGTCTATTCCCACCACACGACCTGCTGCGTCATCACGCAGGAGGTGGCCTTCGACCGCTCAATGACCGGAATGGAGACCCTGCAGGTGGACTTTGTCGAGATGTTCGAGCGGATACTGCCGACGCAGAGGCGCGAGGGCATGTACTTGCATCCGGGGCCAAAGGCGTTGAAATTCGCCGAGGAGCACGGCGAAGACGCCCGCGGCTGCCACAACACCGACGCGCACCTGCGCTCCGCGCTCGTGGGAAGGAGCGAAGTCATCACCATCTTCGACGGCGAGATGGATCTGGGCGAGTTCGGGCACATCTACTTCATCGACTTTGATCAGACCCGCGCCCGAAAGCGGACGGTAGACGTCGTCGTCCTCGGCGAGTAAGCAAAAAATGGCACGGCTCATCCGCCGTGCCATTTTCCGTTTGAAGCCGCGTCATACGACCTGCACGCCGATTCCCGTCTCCCGGATCGCCGCCAATACCTCTGCGTCGGCGGTCTGATCCGTGATGAGCAAATCCACCTGACTCGTCTTGCAGATGGTGCAGAATCCTTCCTTCCCGATCTTGCTTCCATCCGCAATGATGACCTTTTTGCGCGCCCGCTCGATCATCTTTTCCGCGACGGCGGACTCTTCCGGGTGAATCGTGGTGATCTGCTCCGCGCTGACGCCGTCGATCGAAAGGATCGCCTTGTTGACCTGATACCGCTGCAATTGGTTCATCGCTTCGGTTCCGAAGGTAAAGGAATAGTAAGAATTCACCTGCCCGCCCACGAGAATGACCGTAAACGTCGGCGATGTGCCCAGCTCGATCGCTACGGACAGGGAATTGGTCACCACGACCAGCTGCTTGCGCAGTTTCTTAATCGAAAGCGCGGCGAAATACGTCGTGCTGCCGCCATTGATGAACAGCGTGTCGCCATCCTCGATTTCCTCCGCCACGGCGGCCGCAATCGCCCGCTTTTCCTCCGTGTTGAGCCGCTTTCTGCGCAAAAATTCCCGGTTGTACATGCTCATGGTGGTTGGAATCGCGCCCCCGGGCACGCGCTCGACCAACCCATCCCGCTCCATTGAATCCAGATCCGAGCGAATCGTGACCGTGGAAGTATTCAACAATTCCGCCAGCTGCGCCACGCGCACCTGCCCATCGCGCTCCAGCAGCTCCGTGATCTTGTCCCTGCGCGCGTCGATCTTCAGGAAATGCGCAGGGCTGCCGGATCCATTGTCCACCGGCGCGGAATTGACTCGCCTGTTTTTCATGCGCGTTCATTCTCCTTCCAACTCTTTTCGATTCAAAAAACCTTTGCCTCCGGATATGCCATGGATTCAGCATCTCATTTCCCCATAACACGCTCTCATTATACCACAAAAAGTCTCAAATGCAAATAGAAAAATAAATCAAAAATGAATCGCAAATAATACTTGACTTTTATCTGCCATATGCTATAATAAACCCATGCAAGCGATGAACCCACCCCTCCTGCACCGAATTGTCCCCCTTTTCCCGCGCAGCCATGCAAAAGCGCGCTTTCTTCAACCTCTCCCGCGTTTTCCGGTACCGCCTTCCGCCGGCGCCCATGTGCCGTCCGGAATTGCATTCTCCCCGCATCAAAGCCGACCGACCTGACAGAAGGAGCGAAAACAATGGAATTCAAAGTCTATCAAAAGGAATTGGAATTGCAGTCCCGCGGCTGGATCCCCACTTTTCACGACGTCACCAAGGAAATCTGCGCCATTGTGCGCGCTTCTGGCGTCCGCAATGGAACCGTCTGCATCGCATCCCATCACACCACGTGTTCCGTCATGGTTCAGGAGTGCTCGCACGACATCGATTCGTTCGATCTGGAATACCTCCAACACGATCTGCTCGACATCATGCGCAAGCTGATCCCTGATTTTATGGAAGAGCACCAGTATCGCCATCCCGGGCCGATCCACGCCAAATTCGGGCGGTATGTCAACGAACCGGGCGACTATACGAGCATGAACACCGACGGCCACCTGCGCTCGGTCTTCTTTGGCCGCAGCGAGACGATGACCATCAAGGACGGCGAACTGGACGGCGGGGAATTTGCCCACGTCTACTTCATCGACTGGGACCACGTCCGCGCGCGCCGCAGGCAGCTGAACGTGACCGTCATGGGAACGGCGGAAGAGGTCGGCGACCGAAAGTGGAACAACGGAGAGGTCATCGACACGCGCAGGAAGTACACGGATGAAGAGAAGGCCTACGACGTCCACTACGACCTTCAGCTCAAAAACCGTCCGGAGGCGTAACCATGGGAACGCAAATGGAAAACGCCTGGCATGCGGCGCAACGGGCGTTTCAGATCGAGGCCGACGCCCTCGCCGGCATGGCCGGCGCCATTTCGGAAGAATCCTTCCGGCGCGCAGTCACCGCATTGGCAAGGGCGCCGCGCATCGCCGCCAGCGGATGCGGGCATTCCGGAATCGCCTGCCGGCACTTTGCGCACCTCATGTGCTGCATCGAGCGCCCGGCGCGCTTCCTCTCCCCCTCTGAAGCGCTGCACGGCGGGATGGGCTTTTTGCAAAAGGGCGACGCCATGCTGCTGGCTTCGCGCGGCGGGCGAACGGGCGAGTTGATCCCCATGCTCGACATCTGCCGCAAAAAGGGCGTAACGGTCCTCGCGGTCACCGAAAACCTGCATTCTCCCCTGGCGGCCGGCGCGGACATCGTCCTTCCGTTTCTCGTGCCCTGCGAAACCGATCGCTTCAACAGCCAGGGAACGACGAGCTTCGTCGTCCTGGCCGCGCTGTTCGACGCGCTTCAGACGGCCCTGATCGAGCTGACCGGCTATCAGAACGCGCAGTTCGCGCTCATCCATCCCGGCGGCGCGGTGGGCGAGCGCTTGAACCGCGGCAAATCCGAGGGCAAAGAGGGCTGATTTCCATGTCGAAGAGACAAACAGAGGCTTCAGATTTTGAAATTCTGGCGATGCACCTGCCGGAAACGCCCCTGGAGCGCATCCGGGAGACGCCGGGATTTCTATCCATCTTCCGGCGCGTCGGCTGCATCGGGGACAGCCTCGCCAGCGGCGAAGCCGTCTGCACAAATGCAGACGGCACGCCCGGCTATCGGGATCTGTTTGAATTCTCGTGGGGGCAATACCTCGCGCGCATGACCGGAAATACCTATTACAACTGGTCAAAGGGCGGACTTCGGTGCGATACGTTTCTCGCCAGTCCAATGGCCGGGGAGTGCTTTGGCGGCAGCCGCAAGTGCGACGCCTACATCATCGGGCTCGGTCAAAACGAAATGCACGCGAACTATCCCATCGGCGTTCCGGACGACGCCCATATTCGCGACGGCGTCCTGCAGCCCGAAACCTATTATGGAAACTATGGAAAAATCCTGGCGGGCATCCGGCAGGTGCAGCCAAAGGCCAGGACATTCGTCCTGACCAATCCCCTGCAGGCCGTTGAAGACGCTGGATACAACGCCGCCGTTCGGACAATCTCGGAGCAATTCGACAACGTCTATCTCCTCGACCTGCACAGATACGGCTCGCACATCTACTCTTCCAGCTTCCTGGAAAAGCAGAAGCGGGGCGGTCACTACAACGCCATCGGCTACTACATCTGCGCATGCGTCATCGCCACCTACATCGACTGGATCGTCAAGAAATATCCCGAAGAATTCCGCGAAGTAGAATTTATCGGCACAGACGACGCCTACGATTGGACCGCCAAATCCTGACGCGGAGTCCGCCTCAAGCTTCCGCAAAGGTCTGGACAAGGGATGAAGCGGGCGCAGGGAAGGTTTTCTATCGCCGCAGAAGCGAACCCGCTTTTGACAAAAGAGGTGTGCGAAAGGCTGCTTTCACCGCAGTTTTGGGGCATCAAAGCAGCGCGTGCATTCCCTGCCAGGCAACGCAACATCATGCAGAAGGATTCTACAACGACACTTCGGCAAACTGGGCGAATCTCCACGCCGCCGGCCGGTATCGCCGGGCAGCGCGGGATTCGCCCTTGCTGTGATGAACAGTTTGCCCCTGCAATGTGGTCTCCTGTCGCTCAGCACGCATTCAGCGGAATGATCTCCGGCTTTTCATCAAATGGAGGAACGGTGCCCCTGTGAACGTCGTAGATGCGCTGCGCGGTTTCGCGAACGGCAGCGGTGATCTCGCCGTGCGGCTTCTGGCAAATATCGACGAACCCTATGTTGTAGTTCTCCTGATAATGCGTGCACAAAACCGGCTGATCTTCAAAGATGAAATAGATTGAGCCCACAAAATACCGGGTCGACGCCGCGCGCTCGACGTAATACCGGTAGGCCTTTCCGCGGTCTTCCTGCGTTCGGACGCCGCGAATCCCCGTCACGGGCAAACCGCGGTCCAGCGCGCCGTGATGGAACTCGCTGACCAATATCGGGCGGTCGACGATGCTGCCCAGCCATTCCACATACTGGAGCGGGTCATACCGATAGTCGTTGATGTCGAATACGTCCAAATACTGGTAGCCCGCCGTCTGGTTGGGATAGAGGATATACGGATAGCGCAGGCCGAAATTCATGTGATTCGGATCCACGGATTTGCAGGCCGCGGCCGGGACGCGGACGTATTCCTCGATCATGATTCTGGAAAACGCATCCAAATCGCGCGCGGCGTCGGCGGAAAACCGCCGTGCGTCGGCTATGGGCTTCATCAATTCTTCAAAGGAAGCCAAATCCAGATTCCATGCCGCATTGAAAACCCGAATATCCGCATACTTCTCTTGCAGGAAATGGAGAAAGACGCGCTTGGTTTCCAGCGGAGCCGGATTCCCCAGGAGCATCTCCGAAATCTCCAGCCCCTCAATGAACGCCCATTCGGGTTCGTTGGTCATAAAATAGCCCACGATATAGGGATCTCCCTTGATCTCGCCGAGCTGCGCGGCAAATTTCTCGCTGGCGATCCTGTATTCCGGAGAAAACACATCCGGGAAATCGCGAAATACGCACGATTGGGTGCGCGGAAACCCCCGCATCATATGGAAAGCGGGAAGCCGGACATCATCGCGCAGCGGCGAGGGCATTATGCTCCTGGGAGAGCCGGAAACGCCGACGTTGTTGATTCCCCACGCATTCAGCCGGTTCAAGGTCAGCTGCGCCCACTTCTTCTTCCAGTCCTTGCCATAGGCGCGAATCAGATTGACGATCGAAAAGTCGATGTTTTCCGAATAGGCGACGCGGCGTCCCTCGTCGGGATTTCCGCGGAATTCGCTCCACGCCTCGGCAAACTCTCCCTCCCTTTCGGGCAGCCAGGTATAGGAGTCCGCCCACTCGTTGACCACGGCGCTGCTGCTGGGCGAGACGCCCTCGAGTCCCATGACAAAATAGGCATAGCCTTCCGGATCCACCAGCCACCAGCGGCCTTCGGAATCCCGGTGCTTTGCGTAAAAACCCGTTCCCTCGGTCAGCCTGAGATCCATGTTTCCACCCCATTTGCTGCGGTTGCCCACCAGCGGCGGCGGAGGTGCCTCCAGTTCATCGTTCAGCGCCTTGACCATCTCCCCGATGCTGTGCGTCTTCCCCGGCCAGTCCTTCTGCGTCCATTGTCCCAATTCGTCCACCATCTTGACCGGCTGCATGGGATAGTCCGGCTCCTCGTCGGACAGAAACAGGTTCTTCAGCTGGATCACCTGTTCCACATGGCATTCGCGCGCACCAATGTACAGCGCCGAGATCTCGTCCGGCCGAATGGGCAGCCCCGCCGCAACCGTCTTGAGCTTGCCGGGGGTGCGCGGCAAAAAGCCGTTCCTGCAGGCCAGCTCTCTGAAATCCAATGAAATCCGCGTGGGATAATTGGGAAAAGCGCCCGTTATCATGCCGAACTGCGGAGCTTCCTGCGCGAAATCCTGATCGTACCGGTAGACGCCGATGCACAGGCACAGCGCAAACTGTTCCGGCTGAGGGTAGTTCACGTCCATCGCCAGCCAGTTTGCCGCGCTCCAGTCCACGCCGCCAACCCTGCCGCGCGGCCCCGTCAACAAAACGCCGCCTCCGCTTTTGGGCACGCAAATGGTCAGGCTATCGCGCGTTTGTTCCAGAATTTCTGCGCCCACGGGCTTGACATCGCTCAGCGGAGCCGTTTGCTCGCGAAGTTTGGCGCCAAAGGGTCGAAAATTGCTGAAGCTCATGCTCTGGATATTCATATAATCCTCCTTTGCAAATCCACGGGTTATCCCTTGACTGCGCCCAGCATAATCCCCTTGACAAAATACCGCTGCATAAAGGGATAGACGCAGATGATGGGCAAGACGGTAATCATGGTCATCGCCATGCGAATGGTCGTGGTGGAGGACGCGCTCGTCGCCGACCCGCTCAGCGCGGCGGCGGTATCCTTGACGCTCAATGTGGAAATCTTGCGGTACAGCTGAAATTGCAGGCAATGAAGGTTTGCGCCGGCGCTTCCGCTGATAAAGTACAAATCATCGGTCCACGCGTTCCACTGAAACACCGCGGCAAAGATGGCAATGCACGCCAGAATTGGCTTCGCCAGCGGGAATACGATCGAAGTGTAAATGCGCACCGTTCCCGCGCCATCCAGTTCGGCGGATTCGCGCAGCTCCTTCCGCATTCCCTCGATATACGTCTTAATCAGGATGACATAGTACGATCAATTCTATACCGCGGCATGGAGTGGCGCGACCGTTGCAAAGGCCATGAGCAAAATTGCGGCCATTGACGGGCGCAATCGCGATTATAAAAAAATGCTCGAGCATGCCACCGTAGCGCTGGAATCTGCGGCGCGCCATCCCCTCGCCTCGGTCTATGCGGCGTTGGCCGAATGGAAGCTTGGGCGCGAGGCCGCCGCGATGGAGCGCCTCGACCGGGCACTCGGCTTCGATCCCATGAACGATTTCGCCGCCTATGTCAAAGTTCTGTTGGAGGGCGGCGCCGTTCCCGAATTCGCAGCCTCTCGCCGCAGCGACTTCAGCCAGATCGCGCTGGACATCGCCTTCGACCTGATCGATGGAGGATTTGAATCGGAGGCGGAGTCGCTTCTGGCCAACACGCCCGATCCCACGACGCCGATGATCGGATATACGCTGGCGTGGCTTCAGGACAAAAACGGCCGGTGCTGCCAGGCGGCGCTCGACATGGCGCGGTCCTGCGAACCCCGGAACATCTTCCCCTATCGCCTGGATGAAATCCGCGTGCTCAAATGGGCCGCCGGAAAGGGCGCCGACCCCAAGGCGAAGGACCTGCTGGCCTGCGCGCTTTACGGCCATGGGCACTACAGAGAAGCCGCCGGCCTGTGGCGCGAGGCAACCCAGCTGGAGCACGGCTCTCCCCTCTACCTGCGAAACCTCGCGGTCGCGCTGTTCTCGCACATGGAGCACAGGGACGAGGCCATCGCCCTGCTCGAGCGCGCCGCCGGACTGAAAGAGGACAACCTGCAGCTGATGACCGAATACCTCTACGCCGCCACAAAGCGCGGGACGCCCGGTGAAGAGCGCCTGCGCGCGATCGAGGCACATCCCGTCTCCGGCAGGAAATCGGACGATTTCGTGCTCGAGCACGCAAAGGCGTGCTGCGTCGCCGGGCGCTACGACGATGCGCTGAAAGTCATGCTCGCGCACAACTTCGTCCCCGCAGAGGGTGGAGAGATGGCGATCAACAGCGTGTACTTCAGCATCATGCTGCACAAGGGGCGCAAGCTGATGGAGGCCGGCGACCTCGAAGCGGCTCTGGAGACGATCCACTCAATCCGCG
The DNA here is from genome assembly GCA_018716805.1 of Candidatus Faecivicinus avistercoris. Classification (GTDB taxonomy): domain Bacteria; phylum Bacillota; class Clostridia; order Christensenellales; family Aristaeellaceae; genus Faecivicinus; species Faecivicinus avistercoris. Next base: position 25,171 of record DVJL01000097.1, read on the forward strand.
ATCTGCCCGAAAACCTTCATTCCGGCCTGTGGAGCGAGACCAACCTGGTGCCGTTGTTCTACTACGAGGCGCTCTGCCTGGAGCAGATGGGGCGAAGGGAAGAAAGCCTTGAAATGTACCGCCTGACACTGAAGCGCTTCAACCCCGCGCTTCCGGATTTGGCGTTTTACTATGCCAGCGCACTGCGCGCGCTGGGCCGAAGCGTCGAGGCGCGAGTCTATCTGAGCCGCACCGTCCGCGCCCTGGAAACCCGCATGCACACCCGGCCGATCGGCTGGGAAGATTACACGGCGGCGTTTAACTGCTACATGAACAATCCTTCCGAGCAGCGCACGGGCATGTGCAAATTCTATCTCGGCATGATCGAGCGCTATGAGGGCAATCTTGAAAAGGCGAAAGCACTGCTCGAGGAATCGCGCAGGCTGTGGCCGGAGAACCTGAACACCTGGGTCGAACTGGACTTCCTGAAGTAAACGAATCTACGGCCGAGCGGCAAATGCAGCGCCACGACGCACGCCAGCGCTGCATTTGCCGCCCCTCTGTCCCAAGAAAGGAAGGATGCACTTGTTCCGCGTTTTACTCGTAGATGACGAGCAAATCATCCTGGACGGCTTGAAAAACCTGATCTGCTGGCAGGAGTTCGGCTTCAGCGAGGTGGACGCCGCCACCAGCGTGCAGCAGGCGCTGGCAATGATTGCGAAACAACCGTATGACGTGCTGATTACGGACATCCGAATGCGGGATTTGAGCGGCATCGACCTGCTTCGCCACATCCACGAATGCCGCATTCCGATCAAAACCATCGTCCTTTCCAGCTACAGCAACTTCTCTTACATCAAAGCGGCCCTGCAATACGGCATTGAGAATTACCTGCTGAAGCCGGTGGACGAAGATGAGCTTCGCTCGACGCTTTCCCACGTCGTGGAAAAAATCGCCCTGAAGAGGGAATCCAGCTACTATGCCCATATGAAAGAATCGGTCATGCTCGAGAACACGCTGGAGCTGTGGATGAAGGGCGATATCAGCATTGAAACCGTGAGCGAACGGCTGTCTTTTTATGGAATTAAGCCAAATTATTCCTTCTATATTACCGGGATCATCCATTCCGTAATCCACCTGCCGGCCGGCGAACGCGATTACGAGCTGCGGGAAACGGTTGTCCACAAGCTGATCGCCCGATACAAGACGCCCACCGGCAGGTTGATCGCCGTATGGACGGTAAACGACCAGCTGCTGATCACCCTTTGCCGGAACAGCGCCATTACAAGAGAGGAATTTCAGGGCATCGCGAGCGAAGTATGCGAATTGTGCCGGCAAACGCTGCGCGGCGATTGGCGGTATGTCCTCGGCTTTCCCGTCGCTCACAGTTCGAAGATTTTTGAAAGCTATCTGGATTGCTCAAGGCAGCTGAGCGCCGAATCCAACGATGCAGAGGAAAAAAGCATGCATCCCGTCATCCGGCAAATCGTCAGGGAATTGCACCAGAATTATTCTTACGGCTATTCCCTGAAACTGCTGGCCAACCGCTACAATCTGTCGCAAGCCTATCTGGGGCGGCTGTTTAAGACGGAAGTCGGAAAGCTGTTTACGGACTATCTGTGCGAAATCCGGCTTGAGGCGGCAAAAAAGCTGCTGGAAGAAACGGACATGAAATCCTGCGACATCGCCGCGCAGGTAGGGTTTCAGAACCAGAACTACTTTTCCAATGTGTTCAAGAAATGCGTCGGCGTATATCCGAGCGTCTACCGAAACAGGCACGCCGCCCAGCCCCACTGACAGGCGTCCACCCTGCTGTGCAATTCAGGCGCGCCGCCCCGCTGCCGCGCGCTTGCAGTCTGGCGGCGGATGTCATCGCAGGCCATCCCGCAAAGAGGGCGCCGGCAACAGAATCCTCCGGTCGTCCCCGGCAGATCCTCCGGCGGCGCCGGAAGAAGCCACGCAGGAAAACCGGCGGCTCGCAAAACTGCAGATGGATGGGCAGAAACCGAACTCCCATCCGAGCCACCGTTTTTTTATGTGTCCCTCCCATTTTCCCGCATAAAGCGAATCCAACCCCTCCCATTCCCGCCAGAGCGAATGGGATTTTAATATTTTTCAGCTTTACTATGCGCTTACCCGCAGAATCGAACCGATTTTTTGAGAAATATAGCCATCCACTCTTGACAAATGAAAAGAAATCGATATAATGAGTGTATGAGACACTCAGTCAAATGTATTTGTGTATCAGATGATTTTACAGGGACAATCAACGGAGGCGGCCATGAAAAGAATTGTGACAATGGGCAAAGCCCGCCAGCTCTATGAAATCCTCAAGGAAGACATCTCCGAGGGAAAATACGAGGACAACAGCAAGCTGCCCTCGATCCGCGCGTTGGCGGACGAATACGGGATGAGCAAGAACACGGTGAACACGGCAATCGCCATGCTCGTCAGCGAGGGCATCGCCACCGTCCGCGAGGGAAACGGCACCTACGTCATCCGCACGCCGCGCAAGAGCCGCATGATCGGCGTCATGATGTTCGACTTCTGCGTCGGAATGCGCATCGAAACCATGATCCTGGAGCACATCCAGAAGGCGCTGCCGGTGGACTACTATCTCTCGCTGGTGAACCATTCCGAGCGCTATGACATCTTCTGCGACAGCCTGGAGCATCTCATCGACGCGGGCGCGGCCGGCCTGTTGATCGTTCCGCCGAAGGACAATCCAAAGTTCATCGGCGATATGCAGCGCGTTCAGGCGCTGCTGAGCCAGGTGCCGACGGTGTTCATCAACCGCAGCATCCCCGGCATCGAAATGGACACCTACTCCATGGATCTCAAAAAGGGAATGGAAAAGGCGCTGGAATACCTGCACGCCACCGGCAAGCGCAAAACCGCCATCGTGCTGCACGACTCTGCAAAATTCGTCAAGGAAGAATTGGACGCCTATGAAGAATATCTCGAACAAAACGGCCTGTCGCGCGACGACCGCTTCCTGATCGAGTGGAGCGACGACATCCGCGAAATCCGCATAAAGCTGCACGCGCTGCTCGGCGAGTTCGACAGCATCATCGCGCCGGACAACGTCATGGTGCACCTGGGCGAAGTGATCGCGGAGAGCCACCTAAAGATCCCCTCGGAGCTTTCGCTGGTCGCCATCAACGATACCCTGCTCTCAAAGATCCACAATCCCCCGCTGACCAGCATCTCCTTCCCCGTGGAACGCATCGGCAAAAACGCCACGCAGCAGTTGATCCGCCGCATTGAGGGCGGCGAAAACCTGCCCGTCACCGTGCGCAACTACTCGCCCGAATTCATCATCCGCAAGACCTGATCTCCATGGAAAGGAGCTGTGAGCCAATGAGCGTCCCCACCGTATCCCCCATTCCAAAGGCGCGCACGGGCCTTCTGCGCCGGATGTACAAGCACCGCTGGGCGTACATCCTGCTGATCCCGGTGATCGTGTTTTTCATCATCTTCCACTATGTTCCGATGTACGGAATCGTGCTGGCGTTCAAGAAATACATGATCCGCCTGGGCATCATCGGCTCTCCATGGATCGGCCTTGAGAACTTTGAGCGCCTGTTCGGCAGCGCCATTTTCCTGCGCACCATCCGCAATACGGTGCTCATCAGCCTGTATCGAATTGTGTTCGGCTTTCCCATGCCGATCCTGTTCGCGCTCATGCTCAATGAAATCAATCACCCGCGCTTCAAGAAAACCGTGCAGACCATTTCCTACCTCCCGCACTTCATCTCATGGGTCATATTGGGCGGCATCCTGACGGAGATCCTCTCCCCCACCCGCGGCGCGCTGAACTACCTACTTCAGCTGCTGGGCTTTGAGCCGATCCACTTTATGGCCGATGCGAAATACTACCGCACCATACTGGTCGTATCGGGAATCTGGAAGGAGATGGGCTGGAGCTCCATCATCTATCTGGCGGCCATCGCCGGCATTCCCACGGAGCAGTACGAAGCCGCGGCCATCGATGGCGCAAGCCGGCTGAAGTGCATGTGGTACATCACGCTGCCATCCATCCTGGGCGTGGTATCGATCCAGCTCATCATGTCCATCGGCGGAATCCTCAACGGCGGCTTCGACCAGGTGTTCAACACCTACAATTCGCTGTTGTACGAAACGGGCGATATCATCGACACCTACGCCTACCGCGTCGGCCTCGAGGGCCAGATGGACTACAGCCTGTCCACCGCCATCAGCCTGTTCAAAAACATCATCGGATTTGTCCTGGTCATCGGAACCAACTGGGCGGCGAAAAAGCTCAGCAACGGGGAAGGAGGCATCTGGTAATGAAGCTCTCCCGCAAAACGAATTCGGACAAGGTCATGCTGGTTGTGATCACAATCCTTATGATCATCCTCAGCGTCATCTTTCTCTATCCGCTGTGGATGACCGTCGTCCAGTCCTTTTCCTCCTCCAGAACGGCCGACAGCCTCGGCTTCAAGATCTGGCCGCAGGAATGGAGCCTCAACGCCTATGAATACGTCTTTGGGCGAAGCCTGATCTGGTCCGCCTACAAAAACACGATCATCCGGACCGTCGTCACCACCGTGCTCCACGTCATGATCACCTACTTTGGCGCCTATGGGCTCAGCCGGCGCGGAATGCCCTTCAAGAATGTGCTCACCTTTCTGATCGTCTTTACCATGTTTTTCTCGGGCGGCCTGATTCCCAGCTACCTGCTCATCAAAAATCTCGGCCTGATCGGCTCGCGATGGGCGCTCATCCTGCCGGGGCTGACCTCGGCGTGGAACCTGGTCATCGCGCGAAACTTCGTGCAGAGCCTGCCCTACGAGCTGGAGGAATCCGCGGCCATCGACGGCGCGCACCCGCTGCGCATCGTATTTCAGATTCTGCTGCCGCTGTCCAAGCCCATTCTGGCGGTGCTCACGCTGTGGGTCGCCGTGGGGCAGTGGAACGCCTACTTTGACGCCATGCTCTACACCAATTCCCCGGCTCTGAAGCCGCTGGCGCTGCTGGTGCGCGAAATGGTCGTCGAGGCGCAGGGCATGAACGAAAGCTTCCTGATGGTCGACGCAAACGTCGCGTCCTCATCGGTTCGCGCGGCGACGATCGTCGTCTCGCTCGGCCCGATCCTGCTGGTCTACCCCTTCCTGCAAAAGTACTTCGTCAAGGGCGTCATGGTCGGCGCGCTGAAGGGCTGACAAACTGTGAACCTTTCCCGCCGTGCGGGAAAAAATAAAGGAGGTAACCCCATGAAAAGATTCCTGTCCCTCGTGCTGGCTCTCGCGTTTGCGCTCTCAATGGCCGCGGTGGCATCCGCGGAAGAAGAGCGCATGACGATCGTCTGGATCGGCTATTCCCAATCGCCGGAACCCGATCAGGAGCGCGAGCTGTATCTCGAAGAGCGCTTCAACGTCAACCTCGAATTCCCGGCCATCGACGCATTCGATGAAGAGCAGTTCAATATGTGGCTTTCGGGCGGCGGCGAGTTCGATGTGCTAAACCTCTCGCTCGGCACAAATCAGTTCAACACCTGCGTCGAGCAGGGCCTTGCCCGCTCGTTCCCGGTCGAATGGCTGGAGGAGTACATGCCCACCTGGATGGAGAAATCCGCCAGCCTCGTCGGCGGCGACGTCCAGACGCTGATCGATCAGGTCACGGTCGACGGCGAGGTGTACGCGGTTCCGCTGGTCATGGCCAACTTCATGGAGCCCGGCATCTTCCTGATCCGCCAGGACTGGCTGGACAACCTCGGCCTCGAAATGCCCACCACCGTCGAGGAATTCCACGACGTGCTGTATGCGTTCACCTATGACGATCCCGACGGCAACGGCGTGGACGACACCTACGGCATGAACGGCAACGGCCGCTACTACTTCAACTATGTGTTCGGCGCCTATGGCATCATGAAGAACTCCTTCTATCTCCAGGACGACGGCTCCGTCGTCTATACGAACACGACCGACGAGTACAAGGAAGTCATGAAGCTCCTCCAGAGCTGGTTCCAGGAGGGCATCATCGACCCCGAGACGATCACCGACGACCGCAACAAGCAGCGCGAAAAGTGGGGCCAGGGCCTCTTCGGCGTGCTGCCGGACAACGCCTCCTGGTGCTCGACCGGCCAGCTGCAGAACATGGTGACCGACCAGAACCCGGACGCCGTGATTTCCTACATGCCCGCCTTTGAGGGCGGCGGCTCCTTCGTGGATTATCCGTCCGCGATCGGCAACCAGGGCGCCTTCATGTTCGGCTACAACACGACCGACGAGGAATGCATCAAGATCATGGAGATCAAGGAAGCCATCGCCTCGGATGAAGAGCTCTATGAGTACCTGTATTTCGGCACCGAGGGCGTCCACTACGAGGTCGTCGACGGCTACTATTCCAAGCTCATCACCGATACCGACCAGCTCAACGCCGAGGGCGTCGGCTACTGGTGGGGCATGCAGCCGAAGTCCTTTGAGGAGTACAACAAGGAAGTCATGACCGAGTACGTCGAGGCGCATACCGTCGCGCAGGCCAACCCCTTCGTCTACAGCGGAACGAACTTCTATGTTGCCGGCGAAAACGAGGCCAACACCTGGTACGGCGCGGACGTCGTCACCATCGCGGACACCTACTATGCCGATGCGCTGATGGGCCGCGTGGACATCGACGAGACCTGGGACAGCTACATCGAGGATCTGAACAACGCGGGGCTGAGCGAAATCATCGCCGAATACGAGGAGATGCTCGCCGCACAATAACCCGACGACAGCGGTGGGAGCTTTCCAAAAGCTCCCACCCATTCAGGAGAAAAGCGTGAAAGAGGTCAATATTCTGGGAAAAGGCGCCGTCTGCCGGTTTCCCAGCCATCTGTTTGGATACACCGCATGGCCTTCCATTGAAAGGCTCCCGGACGGCACGCTGATCGCCGTCGCCTCCGGCATGCGCATGGGGCACCTGTGTTTCTGCGGCAAGACGGTCATGTACGTCAGCCGCGACGACGGGAACACATGGGCCGGCCCGACGGTCATCAACGATACGCCGCTCGACGACCGCGATGCCGGCATCCTCTGGCTGGGCGGCAGGAAGCTGCTCTTGACCTGGTTCAATCTGGAAACGAAGTATCTCGCCGCATATCGGGGTGCACGCGATGAAATGACGCCGCAGCAGCGGGCGATCGTCGATGCGATGACCCTGCATTACTCCGACGCGGTCGACGAAAAATGGGCCGGCTCATTCTGCCGGCTGAGCGAGGACGGCGGCGTCACATGGAAAGAGCCGCACCGGTTGCCCGTCACGGCGCCGCACGGCCCGGCGCGGCTGCGCGACGGCCGGCTGCTGATTCTCGGCAAGGATTTCAAAAACAAAGAGCCTTCCGGCGACGGAGGCGCAATCTATGCCTGTGTCTCCAGCGACGAGGGCGTCACATGGGAAACCCTGTCTTCCATTCCGCTGCCCGACGGAACGCACAACAACAACTATTTTGAACCCCACGTCATCGAACTTCCCGACGGAAAACTCGTTGGACACATCCGCTATCAGCATTGGGCGGCATACCACAAATTTCAGCCGTTTACCATATTTCAAACGGAATCGAGCGACGGCGGCCGCACATGGACAGAGGCAAGGCCGCTCGGCTGCTGCGGTTCCCCGCCGCACCTGCTCCTGCACTCGTCCGGCGCGCTCGTCTGCACCTACGGCCGGCGCGAAGCGCCGCTCGGCGAGTCGGCAATGGTCAGCTGGGACGGCGGCAAAAACTGGCAATTGGACTACGCCATCGACGCAACCGCCCCATCCGGCGACCTCGGCTATCCCGCGTCGGTCGAAATGGCGGATCACAGCATCCTGACCGTGTACTATCAGAAGCCAGAGAAGGATGAACTGTGCACGTTGATGTACACGCGCTGGGAACTTCCGCGCAAGAAAGGATGATACCGCATGTATCATGAATTGACCCATTCCATCCGCAGGAGCAAAGTTCTCGAAAAGATCCGCTCGGGCAAGATCGCCTGTTCCATCAAGGTCAATGTCTCCGGACAGGAGGCCACCGAAATCGCCGCGATGAGCGGCTTCGACTGCGTCTGGACCTGCATGGAGCACTGTCCCACGAGCATTGACACGGTCAAAAAACAGGTGGCCGTTTGCAAGGCGCACGACGCCGACCTGCTGGTCCGCGTGCCGCGCGGGTCATACAGCGAGTACATTCGCCCCCTTGAGATGGATGCGACCGGGATCATGGTCCCCCACGTCATGTCCCTGGAAGACGCAAAGCGCATCGTCAGTCAAACGCGCTTCCAGCCGGTCGGCCGCCGTCCGGTCGACGGCGGCAACGGGGACGGCCAGTACGGCCTGCTTTCCATCCCGGAGTACCTCCGCCAATCCAACGAAAACAAGATGGTCATCCTCCAAATTGAGGATCCGGAACCGTTGGAGCGGGATCTCGAGGCGATCTGCGAACTGCCCGGCTACGACATCCTCTTCTTCGGCCCCGGCGACTTTTCCCACATCACCGGCCATGCCGACGACATCATGCATGAAGACGTGATCGCCGCCCGCAGGAAAATCGCGCGCGCTGCCCGAAAATATGGAAAGCCGCTCGGAACGGTCTGCGTGGGCGATCCCCGCATTCTCATCGACGAGGGCTTCCAGCTGCTCAACCTCGGCTCGGACGTGAATGCGCTCACCAGCTTTTACCGCGAAAAGCGCCGGGGATTCTACGAGCTTCTAGAGGAAATGCACCAAATCTGAATGCGCGCACCGCATGGGAGGATCGCCAATGAAACTGCTCTTTTCCGATCCCGTCGTCGTCTCCATGGGGCCGGACAGCCGGACGGCCGGATGGGGGCCTTATCAATTCCCGAACCTGTTTGTCCTAGACGACGGCCGCCTGGTCTATACCTTCAACGTGGGCGCCGACTCCGAGACGGCCTACGGAAGCGAGCCGGGATGCTATGTCAGCGCCGACGGCGGCCGGACGTGGTCTCCCCGCCGGGAAAAGGACTTCTCCGGAAAACTCGGCGTAAAACTGCCCAACGGCGACCGGCTCGCGCCCTACTGCGGGCCCTCCATCCCCTTGGACGGGCTGAAACTGCCGAAGCCCATCGGCAGCACCTGGCTCGGACATACGATCTACTTGGCAAACGAAATCGATTGCTGCGAAACCACGTGGTCGTTCATCCGCGCAAACGCGGAATCCCCTGAGGGCAGGCGCGAATTGGCAAAAGTCAACCAGCCCTATTTCATGGTGCGGAGCTGTCAGGGCGTGCTGGTGCCGCCTTCCCCGCGCGGCCGGCTCCGCATCGCGCCCGATGGTGCCCTGTGGATGCCCCATTACTATCTGGCGGGCACGAATCCCGGAAACGGCGGGTTCATCCCCTACCTGTGCAACTATCTCTTCCGATCTACGGACATGGGCCGCACATGGGATCTGATGAGCTGGCTGCCCTATGTGCCGGACACCGACGTCGACCCCCTGGCCTTCTCCCGGGAGGGATACGGCGAAAACGACCTCGCCTTCGCGCCGGACGGATCCATGATCCGGCTCATCCGCACCGACGGCTGCTATCCCCGCAACGGCCCATGCTATCTGACCCGCTCGGTGGACGGCGGGCGCACGTGGTCCCCGCTCGAGCGATTTGACGATCATGGCGTTTGGCCGTGCCTGTTGGCATTGCCATGCGGCGTCACGCTGGCGGCCTATGGCCGTCCCGGCCTTCACATTCGGGCGACAGATGATCCCGCCTGCCTGAAATGGGAACCGCCGGTCGAATGGATCCATTCCGACGGCAGGCCGGAATCCTCGCCGCGCTCCGTGCTGGCGCAGGGCACCTGCGGCTATACGAACATGGTCGCCCTGAACGACCGCACCGCGGCGGTCGCCTACAGCGATTTCCGCATTCCAGACGAGCAGGGGGTTCCGCGCAAGTGCATGATGTTCCGCACCATCACGGTGGAATAGTTGGGCCGTTCGTTCCAGCAGGACTTCGGAAAGCTCCCTGCGAACAGAAAACTCCCGGATCCCCGGCAAACCTCGCAAACGCAAAAATCCCTTCCGGCGAAAAGCCGCCGAAGGGATTTCTGTTTGCCGCGCGCGTCGCCCACGACCACTTGCACTTATATTCGGAAGCCCATCGCGGCACCGAACGCCGGAACGGCAGGAAAACTCACTTTCCTGAAAGCCGTCTGAAGAGGAGAAAGTTCGCAATTCCGCATGAATCTCCCCTTCTCGCGACGAATTCGCGAACCCTAGCGCCAATTCAGGAATCCGCAGCGCCGGAACAGACGAAAAGGATACAAACCTTGCACTTCAGGAATTTCAAATGCCTTTTAGGCCGCGGGGACGTAGCCGGCCCCGGCGATCAGGTCGCGGCCCTCGTCGGTCGTCAGCCAGTTGTAGAGCAGTCTGGCGGGCGAATCGGCCGGTTCGTCGGCGCGGATGACCGCGTAGAACTGCTGGGTAAACGGATATGCGCCGGAGGCGATCGTCTCGTTCGTTGGCGCGACATCGTTCACGGAGAGCAGCTTGACGCCCGACTGCATGTACATGTTGGCCGCATAATAGTAAACCGAATAGCCGATCGCGTCGGCGGTATTGCGGTAGGCGGCGATGGCGTCGATCAGCTCATCCATCTCGCCGGCGACCAGCTGCGTCGGCGGCTCGGCCATCTCGACGCCCTGCATGCACTGGTTCTCCATCATCACCTGGCTTCCGGATTCGGCGTTTCGCTGATAGGCGACGATCTCCATGTCCGCACCGCCGACCTCCTGCCAATTTGTAATCTCGCCGGAATAGATGCCGACCAGCTGCTCGTGCGTCAGGGAGGCGACGGGATTGTCCTCGTTGACGAGGAACACCAGCGCATCGACGCCGATGGGCTGCATCTCCAGCGCCACGCCCGCGCTTTCCGCCGCCTCGTAGACCTCATCGGACGGCTCGTAGACCAATAGCAGGTCGGCGGAATCGTAGATGAGGTTGTAAAACGACTGCGTCGTCCTGCCATGCCGGATCGCCTGCCGGGCGGCGGATTCATCCACGCCGGTCGACGCCGACATCAGCGCATAGCTCAGCGGCAGCGTGGCGGTCGAACCGTCCACGCGGGGATAGTCCTCCTCGGAAAACTGCGGGCATTCCGCAAATGCCGCGCCCAGCAGCATCATCGCGCAGGCCAGCGCGGCGGACAGAATTCGCTTCATTGCTCTCCTCCTCAGTCCATCAATTCCTCATAGTCGCTGATCGTCAAAAGCCACGCGCCGGTTTCGTCCAGCAGGCCGCAGAACGGGCCCTGCCGCACCCAAAACCGGTTGGCGGACAGGCAGGTGATCGAATCGTAGGCCGCGTCGAGCAGCACGTTTCCGCCGGCGTCGCAGATGCCGAAGCGAACGTTTTGCGCCGTCAGGCTGGATGCGCCGTCGTACTCTTCGGCGACGACGTCGTAGTCCTGCGTCATATACCGCCCTTCGCCGTCCAGCCATGCCGTGCAATAGATCTGGCGGTAGCTGCCGCCGATCCGCTCGCCGGTCAGGTCCGCCAGCCAGCACTCGCTCTCCGGCCAATCCCCGGTGCTGACGGCCACGCGCTGCGGCAGCGTGCCGTCCTCGATCTCGTACCACGCGGAGACCGTCTCGCCCTCCTTCGCCCAAAACAGCAGGTTGCCCTCCAGACCGAGGTAGGCCGTGCCGCCGTCGCCGCTGGCCACGATCATGCCGGCGTTGATCTGGTAGGCGTAGTCCACGCCCGTGGCCGGCGAATCCGCATCCGGCAGGAAATCGCCGGGATCATAGGCGCGCTTCAGCGTGCCGCCGTCGGCGGATCGGATTTCCAGCGCGCCCGAAGCCGTCACCGCCACGAGCGCGGGCGCGTCGTACTGATCCGACCGGCTGATGGTATCGTAGACGGGCGGGAGCACATAGCGCCCCTGCGCGTCGATCACGCCGTAGCGCCCTTCGTCCGTGCTGACGATCGCCGTGCCAAAGGCGAAGTCGGTCGCGGAGCGGAAGCTCACGCGGAACGGTTCCTCGCCGTTCACATCGAAGTAGTGGTAGCCGTCGCTGCCATAGACCATGCACAGCCCGTCGCGGTACGGGCCGATCTGCCAGCGCGCGGTGCGGATGCCCAGCGCGGTCTCGGCGCCGTCCGCATCGATGTAGACCAGCTCGCCCTCATCCCCCGTGGGGAATTCAGAATCGCCCGCCGGCTCCCTTTCCGGATCGGCGCGCAGCGCCAGAGCGCCGCCCGAACCGCTGAGCGACAGCCACGCATAATCCACCTGAGCGAGCACTTCTCCTCGCGCGTCCAGCACATCGCAGCCGCCGTCCCAGCGGACGGCGACGATCGCGCCGCCCGCCGCGTCGTAGGACAGCTCGGTGTAATCGAAGCCGGTCAGCTGCGCGCCGGTTTCGTCCAGCAGGCAGACGCGCGGTTCGTCGCTCCAGACGCCGCCATTCTGCTCCAGATAGGGCGACTGGTCGAACGCCTGCGCGACGAATACGCCCGGCACGCCGTCCGACAGCGCGTAGATCCGCGCGTATTCATATCTTTCCGTCAACACCTGTCCGCCATCGTCGACCAGCAGGCCATAGGACGCGCCCGAATCCAGATCGACCGACACGGCATACGTCTCCGCCTGCGCGCCCGCCCCAAAGAGCAGCGCGAGCGCCGCCAGGCAAAGCCACCATCGCTTCATGCGCATCGCCTCCATGGTATTTGGACGAATCCCGGCGCGGGAAAGTTGCCAAATTCTGTCCGCTTCGCGGAAATTTCGGGCTTTACGCCAGCGGAAAAATCATGTATAATGAAAAGAGGTGTCGCGGAGCCTGATGGAAGGCGCTCCGAATGCGCATTTCGGGCGCTTTCGACAGGTCCTGACCCAGCAAGAAACACGACGGGCGCTTTCGCCCGAGGAAGGACGGTAGACGGCAATGGCAAGAGGCGGATTCCCCGGCATGATGGGCGGCGGAAACATGCAGCAGCTCGCGCGGCAGGCGCAGAAGCTGCAGCAGCAGATGGCCAAGATGCAGGAGGATTTGGAGGCGCGCGAATACGAGGCGAGCGCCGGCGGCGGCATGGTCAACGTGAAGGTCAGCGGCAAGAAGGAAGTGCTCAGCATCGAGATCAAGCCCGAGGCCGTGGATCCCGACGACGTCGAAATGCTTCAGGACATGGTCATGGCGGCGGTCAACGAGGCGCTGCGCGCGGCCACGGAGACCACCGAGCGCGAGATGAGCAAGCTGACCGGCGGGCTGAACATGCCCGGCCTGTTCTGATTTTCAAGGCGAAGAAGGAAGCGGCATGGCGGAAGTCGAAGCAATCGCAAAGCTGGTCAACCAGCTCTCCAAGCTGCCCGGCGTGGGCCGAAAGACGGCGCAGCGGCTGGCCTACCACATCATCGGCCTGCCCGAAGATCAGGTGCGCGAGCTGGCGGTCGCCATCTTCAACGGCAAAAAGCAGGTGCACTTCTGCCCCGTCTGCGGCAATTTCACCGATGTCGATCCCTGCGCGATCTGCTCGGACGCGAGCCGGCGGCGGGACATCATCTGCGTGGTGCGCGACCCGCGCGACGTCAACGCCATGGAGCGGATGCGCGATTACAACGGGCTGTACCACGTATTGCACGGCGTCATCTCGCCGATGAACGGCACGGGCCCGGACGACATCCGCATCCGCGAGCTGATGAGCCGGCTCTCGTCCGGCGAGGTTCAGGAGGTCGTGCTGGCCACAAACCCAGACGTCGAGGGCGAGGCCACGGCGGCGTACATCGCCCGGCTCATCAAGCCGATGGGCATTCGCGTGACGCGCATCGCCCATGGCGTGCCCGTGGGCGGCGAGCTGGAGTACACCGACGAAGTCACGCTGATGCGCGCGTTTCAGGGGCGGCGCGAGCTGTAATTTCGCCCGGAGAATTCTTTCGCGGCTGCGGGGTCGGTTTGCGCAAAATTCGGTTGCGCGCATTCAGCGCCCGTTCCCGCTGTGGGAAAATCTTCTTCGCAAAAACGGCGGATGGTTTGCGAAAGGGCGGGCCTCGCGCGGTGAGATCCCGCCGGACGGCCGCGCGGAAATGCGGAGGCTCAGGCAGGCGCATCTTCCGGAAGCGCTGAGGCGCCGGTTGCGCGCGCGGGAAGTCAGGCGCGCCATCCGCGGCAGGGCGTCACGCCCGGGCGCGGCCCTTTCGGGCGCAAGGAGGCAACAGGCATGAAGCTGTTCATTCACAGTCCCAATCCGCGGCCGCGGCAGAGCCGCGCGCTGGCGGTCATCTGGGGCGCGCTGGCCGTCGCGCTGACCGCACTGGTGGCGGCGCTGTGCGTTCAGATCCTCTCCGAAGGCAGCGGCGCCGGCAGCGCGGCGCT
>DVJL01000098.1 GCA_018716805.1 Candidatus Faecivicinus avistercoris
TAAAATTATTAGGGATTAAACTCTGGCCCCAAATTGTGCAGGGAAGCGATTTTGCCCTGGGAAATGGGATTTCCTGCCGCAAAAATCAGCATCCGCGCCCGACGTACGAGGCGATTTTGATGCGAGAGGGCTGCGACTCTCGCGCGCTTTCCCGAGGGGTCTGGCGGACGAAAAATTGGAGCCGCATTCGCACTTTATTCTGCGAATGCGGCTCCTTTGTGTTGTTCAATTTGGTCAATCCGATTACAGCGATTCCACCGCGGCGCGCTCGATGGGCAGGCCGGCCCGGTAGCGCTCGATGAAGGCGCGGAACCCGGCGACGTCCGCCGCGTCCGGCAGCATTTCCTCGCCCGCCTTTCCGTCGAATACGCGGCTGGCCAGATAGTCCTCCAGCGACTCGCCCGCCTCTCTTTGCAGCATGTATGCGGCCAGCAGCGCGACGCCCCATGCGCCACCCTCGCCGGCGGTCTCCATGACGGACACCGGGGCGTCGATCGCCGCGGCCAGCACGCGCTGTCCGACGCCCTTCGTCTTGAACAGGCCGCCATGGCCGTACATGCGGTCGATCCTGACGCCTTCGCCGTCGAGCAGGATGTCCAGCCCGATCTTCAGCACGCTCAGCGCCGAGTACAGGTGCGTGCGCATGAAGTTCGCCAGTGTCATCGCGCTCTCCGGCGTGCGGACGAACAGCGGCCGTCCCGCTTCAAACCCGGTGATGTGCTCGCCGGAATCGTAGTTGTAAGCCATGAGGCCGCCACAGTCGGCGTCTCCCTCCAGCGCGTGCCGGTAGAGCAGGCCGAACAGCTCGCCTGCGGAGAGTTCGATGCCCGCGAGCCGGGCGAATTCGCCGAACAGGCCGACCCATGCGTTTAAGTCGGACGTGCAGTTGTTGCAGTGCACCATCGCCACCGGCCGGCCCGCCGGCGTGGCGACCATGTCGATTTCCTCGT
Organism: Candidatus Faecivicinus avistercoris; assembly: GCA_018716805.1. GTDB lineage: Bacteria > Bacillota > Clostridia > Christensenellales > Aristaeellaceae > Faecivicinus > Faecivicinus avistercoris. The sequence continues at coordinate 951 of DVJL01000098.1, forward strand.
GCACCCGCGCAAGCGGCTTTTCCAGTACGACCATCGCGAACACCGACGTGCCCGCCGAGACGTTGCCTGTGCGCGGCGCGACGCTGTTCGTGGCGGTCATGCCGGTACCGGCGTCTCCCTCGGGCGGGCACAGCGGGATGCCCGCGCGCAGCTGCCCAGATGGATCGAGCAGCTTGGCACCCGCCTCGGTCAGCGTGCCCGCGGGATCTCCGGCGGTGAGCACGCGCGGCAGGATGTCGCGCAGTTTCCACGGCTGGCCCGCCGCGAAGCGCTCGTCAAAGCGGCCGAGCATGGCCGCGTCGTAGTCGTTGGTCCGGCTGTCGATCGGGAACATGCCCGACGCCTCGCCGACGCCCAGCACGCGCTCGCCGGTCAGCTTCCAGTGGACGTAGCCGGACAGCGTGGTCAGATAGTCGATCCGGGCGACGTGTTCCTCGCCGCTTCGGATGCACTGCGCGAGGTGCGCGACGCTCCAGCGCTGTGGGATGTTGAACGAAAACAGCTCCGTCAGCTCGCGCGCCGCGGCGGCGGTCATGGTGTTGCGCCACGTCCGAAACGGCGAAAGCAGCCGGCCCTCCGCGTCGAAGGCCATGTATCCGTGCATCATGGCGCTGATGCCGATCGCGCCGACGGTCTTAAGCTCCACGCCGTAGCGCGCGCGCACGTCGCCGGCCAGCGCGCGGTAGCAGGACTGCAGCCCCGTCCAGACGTCGTCGAGGGAATAGGTCCAGATTCCGTTTTCCAGCCGGTTTTCCCAGTCGTAGTTGCCCGATGCGATGGGCGCGTGATCCTCGCCGATCAGCACCGCCTTGATGCGCGTGGAGCCGAGCTCGATGCCCAGCACTGCCTTTCCGCCGGCGATGGCGCGGCGAATGGTTTCGATGTTCATCTTTAACCTCCCCTGTGCGTTTCGGGCGGATGCCGCCCAATTCTGAAGCTATTATAGCGCAGATTGCCGGAAAAGGGAAGGGGAAATTGCGGCAGCTCGGGAAAACTGCCGCGTGGGGTTGTCCGCACGACTTGCGCAGGCGCAGAACGCCGCGCCGCTGGCAGTGGAATCGCCGGCAGACGGGTTGTCCGCACAGCCTGCGCGTGCGCGAAAGCCTCTGCGCACGGTTCGGCGCGTGGAGAACTGCAGTTTTTTCGCAGCATAAAGATGCGAAAGCCCTGAGCGCGCGGCTCGGCGCGCAAATTCCCCAGCCTGTCCTGCGTAGATGCGCAAGTCGCTCGCGAAGTCCGCCTCGCGCGGCGGTCAGGCGAAGCTGGCCAGCCAGTTGCGCAGCACGGCGCGCAGCGCTTCCGAAAGGCTCCACGCGGGCACGTCCTCCGCGGCGAGCAGCGGGCAGACGGCGATGACCTCGCCGCCGCTCTCCATCCGCGCCGTGCCGACGACGTCCCCTCGGGCGACCGGCGCGGTCAGTTCCTTGTAGATGTACCGCACGGTGTACGGCGTGCCCAGCGCGACCGCCGAGCGAAGATTGCCGCCCGCCACGACCGCCACCGTGTCCGACGCGCCGCCCCGCAGCGCCACCGAGCCGGCGGACTGCCCTTCCTCGAGGGCGGTTTCGGCGTGGAAGTTCTCGAAGCCGTAGTCGAGCAGGGTTTCGGCCGTGTCGAACCACGTCGGACAGTTCAGCACCACGCCGATCAGCGAAAGGCCGTCGCGCTCGGCGCTGAACACCAGACACCGCCCGGCGGCGTTCGTGTAGCCCGTCTTGCCGCCGTTCGCGCCCTCGTAGGTGCTCAGCAGGCGGTTCTTGTTCTCCAGCACGCGGCTGTACTCGTTGCCGACCCACGGGATAATCTTGCGCTGCGTGGCGGTGATCGTGCGGAATTCCGGAATCGTCATCGCGTGGCGCATGATCTTCGCCATGCCGAGCGCGCTGGCGGCGTGGCCCTCTGCGGGCAGGCCGTGCGGGTTGACGAAGTGCGCGTCCGCGCCCAGCTCCTCCGCGCGCTCGTTCATCATTTCGGCGAACGATTCGACGCTGCCGGCGACGTGCTCGGCGATCGCCACGGCGGCGTCGTTTCCGCTGCGCAGCATCAGGCCGTAGAGCATGTGTTCCATCGACAGCGTTTCGCCCACGGACAGGTAGATCGACGTCCCCTCGACGCCCGAGGCGTTTTCGCTGGCCGTGACCTGTTCGTCGAGCGAGCAGTTCTCCAGCGCGAGAATGGCCGTCATGATCTTCGTGGTGGAGGCCATCGGCAGCATCTCGTCTGCATTCTGTGCAAACAATACGCGCCCGCTGTCCGCGTCGATCAGCACGGCGGCCTTCGCCTCCACGGTAAACGGTTCCGACGCCCGCGCGCATGGCAGGCAGAGCATCAGGCAGGCCAGCAGGGCCAGCGCGCTTTTCCAAATTCTCTCCATGCAAAAATCCCCCGATCACGCTCTCGGGGGATTCTATGCGCGCGGGTGCGCCGTTAATGCGGCATGGCCTTCAGCATCGCTTCGCAGCCGGCGCGGTAGCCGGAGGCCACGATGGCGAAGTCCATCGCCGGGCTGAGCCCGCTGTCCTCGTCGCGACCCAGTTCGGACAGCTGGGAGACCACGTGCTGCTGCCGCGCGCAGAACTGCGTGTACAGCTGCTCGATCGTCATGCCGTCCGCCGGCGTGAGCATCACGCGGATGTCCTCCATCGAGGACACCTGCTTCAGCGCGACGATCATCGCCAGCAGCGCGATCTGCTCGCGGCTGTACTTCTTGCCCGTCGGCCGCGGGATCAGCTTGCTCTTGACGTAGTTGTTGATCATCGGCGCGGACAGATAGCCCACCGTCTGATCGCCGTAGAGCGGTTCGTACATGCGCGTGATGAACGTGATGACCTGATCCATGTACAGGCCGAGGTCGGGGATCATGTCCCACGGCACGGGCTTGTACTGCTGGATCGACTTCAATACGTCCCTGAAATTGGCTTCCATTCATTTTCCCCCTGTGCGCGGCCGGATTTTTCCAGAGAAATTCGCTCGCCTTCAGGGAAAAATCCTCCTGTGGGCGTCCACGGCCGCGCCGTGCGTTTATTATATCACATCCCGGAGAAAAAAGCAAAGAAAATCGTTCAAAAAACCCTTGACAAGAGATCAAAATACGATATAATCTAGTTATGAATACAAGATCATGCGAGGTGATCCTCATGAAACTGCGCGGATTGAGCATTTGGGGCGATTCGATCGCCAAGGGCGTCGTGTTCGACGAACAGCGTGGGCGGTATGCCGTCTGCCGTGACAACTGCGTCTCCCGCCTCAGCCGGGACGCCGGCGTCGAGGTGGAAAACTTCTCCGTGATGGGCAACACGACCGAGCAGGGCCTCAGGCGCATGGAGGGTCAGCCGCTCAAGCCGGGGAACCTCGCGGTGATCGAGTTCGGCGGCAACGACTGCGATCTCGACTGGGCCGCGGCGTGCGAGCATCCGGAGGTCGAGCAGTACGGCCGCGTGCCGCTGGAGGCGTTTGGCGAAAACCTGCGCGCGATGGTGCGCCGCGTGCGCGACGGCGGCATGATCCCGGCGCTGGTGACGCCGCCGCCGCTGGTGGCGCAGCGGTATTTCGATTGGGTTTCGCGCAAGCTCGACAAGGCGAGGATCCTCAACTATCTGGGCGACGTGGAGCACATCTACCGCTGGCAGGAGCGCTATGCGCTGATGATCCGCCGCGTGGCGGCGCGTGAAAACGCAATGCTGCTGGACGTGCGCGACTGGTTTTTGTCGCAGGCGCGGTTTACCGATCTGATGTGCGTGGACGGCATCCACCCCAACGCCCGCGGGCACGAGCTGCTGTTTGAGCGGTTCAGCGGGCTTTTGCAGAATGCTTGAAAATACGGCGAGGAGGTCTTGACAATGGCAAACAATGAAGGCAGAATCAACGGCGCGCTGGAGCGCATCGCGCGCGGCTACACGAGGGCAAAGGCCGACTGGAAGGCCGACCGGCGCAACCTGTTCAAGGACGGCAAGTTTCTGGCCTATTACGAGGCGCGGGAGGCGATTGTCAGGTGCCTCGACGCCGACGGCGCGGTCGGATCGGCGTTTGAGGAGATCCGCCGCCGCTATGCGCAGGCCAAGGAGGATTGGAAGCGCGACCGGCGCAACCCGTTCAAGGACGGCAAGTTCTTGGCCTACTTTGAAATGCTGAGGGCGATTCCCGCAGCGCAGTGAGCGCGAAGCTCGATTCCCAGCGCCGCGCCGGGGCAGATGCAAGGCGTCTGTATCCGGCGCGGCGCTTTTGCGTGCATTTCAACCGCTATGCCTTTTGGCTATTATTCCCTATGAACGATAGGTATTTGACATTCACGGGCGGCGGCCGTATAATGCAGGAAGAGTCAGGCGACGCGGCGAACGCGGCCGCAATGCAGACGACGGGAGGAGACGCACATGCGCTATAAGGACTTCAAGGGAAAATCAATTTCCACGCTGGGGATGGGCGCGCTCCGACTGCCTGCGGAGGCGGGGAATCCCGACCGCATCGACCGCGCGAAGGGACAGGCGGTGATCGACGCCGCGATTTCGCACGGCATCAACTACTTTGATACGGCCTATTCCTACCAGAAGGGCGATTCGGAGCGGTTCCTGGGGGAGGCGCTCGCGAAGTATCCCCGGGACAGCTATCTTCTCGCGACAAAGTTCTACGTGGCCTACAGCGACGACATCCAGGCGGTATTTGAGGCGCAGCTCAGGCGCTGCCGGACGGATCGCTTTGACTTCTACCTGCTCCACTGCCTGGACGAGACGACCTTCGGCCCCTATACCGACCCGCGGCGCGGCTATCTGGACTACCTGCTGCACCAGCGCGACGCCGGGCGGATCGGCTACATCGGCTTTTCCTCGCACGCCGCGCCCGAGACGCTCGAGCGCTTTCTGGACATTTACGGCGAATTTGACATGGCGCAGATTCAGCTGAACTATCTGGACTGGACGCTGCTGGACGCGAAGCGGCAGTACGAAATCCTGACCGAGCGCGGCATTCCGGTCTGGGTCATGGAGCCGCTCAAGGGCGGGCGGCTGGCTGCGCTGGACGGCCGGGCGGCGGAGATCCTGCGCGCGGCCGCGCCGGAGCGCTCGGATGCGTCGTGGGCGCTTCGCTTTTTACAGGGACTGGACAACGTGCAGACGGTGCTGAGCGGCATGTCGTCGGCCGGACAGGTTTCGGAAAACGCCGCGCTGTTCGACGATCCCCGGCCGCTCGGCGCACAGGAGCAGACGGCGCTCGAACGCGCGTCGGCGGCGCTTGTGGCGTCGCTCGGCGTGCCCTGTTCCGGCTGCCGCTATTGCTGCGACGCCTGTCCGGCGGGGCTGGACATCCCGCTGCTCATCAAGGGCTACAACGAGCGCAACATCAGCGGCTCGACGTGGAAGATCGAGGGCTTGTCCGGCGCAAAGGCCGCGACGGCGTGCCTCGGCTGCGGCGCCTGCCGGAGGCGCTGCCCGCAGAAGATCGACATCCCGGAAGTGATGCGCAAGATCGCGTCCCTGTGAGCGCGCAAAAGGAGGAATTGGATTGACGGTCGAGGAGATCATCCGCGAATTTCGCGGCGAGGAGGGCGAGGCGGCGAGCCGCCCGGAATGGCAGGCGATGTTTTGGGATCTGTGCCAGGAGGCGATCCGCCTGTGCATGGAGCTGAACTCGAACTACCACACGCCGGAGGAGATCCGGCAGATCATGGGCCGGCTGACGGGCCGGGAGGTCGGCGAGGGCTTCAGCCTCTTTCCGCCGTTTTACACCGACTTCGGCAAGAATATCGCCATCGGCAGGAATGTATTCATCAATTCCGGCTGCCATTTTCAGGATCAGGGCGGCATCACCATCGGCGACGGCGCGCTGATCGGCCACAACGTCGTGCTGGCGACGGTCAACCACGCGCTCGAACCGGTGAAGTGCCGGCGCAACCGCTATGCGCCCATTCGCATTGGCGAAAACGTCTGGATCGGCTCGAACGCCACCATCCTGCCCGGCGTCACGCTGGGCGATTGGGCCGTAGTCGCGGCGGGCGCGGTGGTCACGAAGGACGTGCCGCCGATGACCGTGGTGGGTGGCGTGCCCGCCCGGGTGCTCAGAACGATCTCGGAAGGGGAGGCGCGGTGAGAAAGCCGCCGCGCGGTTCCCGCCCGTCCAGCCGAAGAATTCTGCACAGATTCAACGCCGCCGGGCAGTATGCCCGAAAACGCCGTTTCGACCGCCGGCCTGTGCAATACAATGGGAGAATCGAGATCGAATTCGGTGCGTCCGGCGCAGGAAAATCGCCCGAAAGGAGCTTTCGGACGGCCTGCGATATGTTCGGATTGGAGAAGCGCCCAAAAGCGCAAAACTGCCCTGACCGAATGAGATCAGGGCAGTTTTTGCTGGACGCACCTGTGGCGATCTGCGCGTCTCTGCTCAGTGGGCGCTTTCGCCGCCCGGGTACACGGAATTTGCCGCCATTCCGATTCAACGCAATTCGCCCGCGGCGGGCGCTTTCGCGCGGAACCGCTCAGATCCCGTGCTTGACGCGGTCGCGCTCTTCGGCGGCCTTGGCGTCGTTGAACCGGTCGAGCGTGCCGACCAGATAGCCGGTGATGCGGCGGATCCGCTCGAACGGCCGGCGGCCGAGGTTCGTGCGGACATTGGCGAACTCGCCGTCGAACTCGATGTCCATCGACACCGGCTCGACGCCGTAGCGCTCGGTCGCCCAGTCGACGTAGGCTCGCTCCTCCTCGGGCGTGAGCGTACAGTGAATCGCGTTGACCTTGGTCATGAAAAGCATCTCCTTGCCGTTGTAGATCGGTTATACATACCCCATCCGCGCGCCGGTGAAACGCGCTTTTGCCGGGCATGGCCTCGGATGCGCGTGCCGCCCTCAGGCGGCCTACGACCGCTGGAATGCGCAGGATGTCGCCTGATTCAGACTGGAGGATTCCCGACGGCGGACTTTGCCGTCGGGAATTTCTTTGTCCTGAGCGGTCAGCCCCTCGACAGGAACCAGAAGCAGAGGACCGCGGTGACGACGACGAACGCAGACGTCAGCGTGGCCGCCGGGTTGAAGCGCCGCGCGGGATGCGCCGCGTCCGCGGTGGAGGCGCGGGGCAGCAGGTGCGCGCGGGCGAGCGCCTGTGAGACGGGCTTGTAGACCAGCATCGTGATGCCGGCGTTCAGCGAGCCCTTCAGCAGGTTGAACGGCAGGAAGGCGGGGATCAGCAGCTCGGCGACGGCCTCGCGCGTCACGCCCATGTACAGCGGCGTGATGATGTAGTTCCACGCGATCATCACGGCGACCATGCAGGCCACGCCGATTGCCAGCCCAGCAGCCGCGCCCTTGAGCGTGTGGCGGCGCTTGTACATCCATGCGGCGGGCAGCACGAACGCGCAGGTGGACAGCACGTTCATGAAGAAGCCGATGAATCCCGTGTCGCTGACGGTGACCATCTCGACCAGCGAGACGAGCAGCGAGATCCCCGCCCCGGCCAATGGCCCCAGCAGGAAGCCGCCGGTGGCGATGACGATGTCCTTTGGGTCGTAGCTGAGAAACAGCACCACCGGGATGCGGCCGATCAGCATGATGAGGTAGGCCAGCGCGCTGAGCATGGCCATGAGCGTGAGCTTGCGGGTCTTTTCGTTCATTGGGAATGCACCTCCGTTGCATAGTAAAAACGCCCACGGGCGCAGTCCCGGGGCGTTTGGACATGACGGAATGCATTCGGGCGCTGCCCGAACGAGTCTTCTACCATCCAGACTGCGAAGGCGCCGCTCGCGCGCCCTCTGACACTGTCGGTATCGGAATTGCACCGATTCATGCTCGGACGGAATTTGCCGTCCTCGCTCGCGGACTGTACCGCCGGTCGGGAATCTCACCCTGCCCCGAAGACTTCGATCTTTCGATCTGTTAATGTTATATGCCGTGCAGTGCGGAATGTCAAGTTAAATTTCAGAATCCGCTTTCGCAGCCGCGCCCAACCGCGGCCTCGCAGCCCGCACCGAACGCGGCTGTTCGCATCGCGCGGCGGGTTGCGGATTCATTTACACGTCGAACGCGAGGTCGCACAGCGAGCGGATGTCCAGCGCGCTGAAGTAGGCGTTTTCCAGCGGAATCCACTCCTCAATGAACCGCCGGTGCTTCTCCGCGCCGTTGCGCGCGAGGATGCGAGTGCTCTGCCGCTCGGGATCGATGGCGAGAAAGACCTTCAGATCGTAGGCGCCGCGCAGCGTCGGGTGGAGGGAATAGCTGCCCTCGACGACGGTCAGCGGCTTTGGCCCGGCGGTCTGCCATGCGCCGAGCGTCTGCGCGGCGCAGTCGAACGGCCGCCAGCGGATCGCCGAACCCGGCTTCTGCCCGGCGACCTCCTCGCGGAAGCGCTCGTAATCGACGTTTCCGCCCGGCTCGGCGAGCCGCTCCGGCGTCTTGCGCGCGAAGGGCAGGAAGTAGTCGTCCATGTGGAACAGGTTTGCGCCGTACACCTCCCGCAGCAGCGCGCCCAGCGTCGACTTTCCCGCGGCGCAGTTGCCATCGATCGCCACGCGCACGAACGGCTTTTCCGAGAGCAGCGCGTCGATGCGCTGAAACAGCGAAAGGAAGGCGTTCGCCGTCTCCGGGACGAGCCGGTAGGCCGGGCGGTAGGCGCGGCGGTACTGCTCGGAGTGGTGAACCGCTGGACAGCCCGCCGCGCGGTAGGCGTCGATCTCCGGCCGCGCGCCGGGCAGCAGTTCGCCGAGCTGGGCAAGCGACGCGGCGAGCGCCTCCTCCGCGCCGTCCCTCGGCGGGCAGGTCTGAAGGAACAGGCCGCAGACCGTCTCGGCGCGCAGTCCGAGGGCGCTCAGCGCGCGCAGGTTGAGCCGCATCAGCCCGCCGCCGACCGGCTCCAGCGCGGGCGAATCCGCGTCGGGCGCGGGCGGAAGGTGCATAAGCTCGTCCCTGAGGCGCGACCACGCCGCGCCGAAGCTCGCAGCAGTGGTGTCGCCCTCAATTTCCGCATCCGAACACGGCGAATGACCGGACGCCTGCCCGACGGGGGATTGCGCGAGGTGCGCGTCAAATCTCGCGGCAGTAGCGTCGCCCTCTGTCCCAGTCTCCGGGCGCGGCGAGTGACCGGACGCCTGCCCGCCCGGGGATTGCGCGAGGTGCGCGCCGCCGAACGCGCTCTGGTGGACGAGCTTCAGAAAGTCCTGCGGCTCCGCGAGCGGATACCGGCGGATGTGGTCGAGCAGAATTTGCCGCATGGGTGCGGAATCGATCGGATTTGGCTGCATGGCGCGCTTCCTCCCCGGAAAAATCTTCCCCTTGACAGTACCACGCGCGATCCCGCTTGTCAAGAATTTTCTCGTTCTATGCCCGTTGGGCATTCCAGATCATTCAAAATAACAATTTGACACTGCGCGCCGAATCGGCTAAACTGAAGACATGGAAGCAGCTTCGCGGGGAACCGGCCGCGGGGCGATGCAGTTGAAAGGATGAATTGCACATGATTTACAGGAAATTTCAGGATTTGCAGCTGTCCGCGCTCGGCATGGGCGCGATGCGCCTGCCCGTGGTGGATGGAAACGATGCGGTGATCGACGAGCCGGCCGCCGTCGAGATGGTCGACTACGCCATGGCGCACGGCGTCAACTACTACGACACCGCGTGGGGCTACCACAACGGCCAGTCCGAGCTGGTCATGGGCCGCGCGCTCAAGCGCCACCCGCGCGAGAAGTTCTATCTGGCCACGAAGTTCCCCGGCTACGACCTGGCCAACATGCCCAAGGTGCGCGAGATCTTCCCGAAGCAGCTGGAGAAGTGCCAGGTGGACTATTTCGACTTCTACCTGTTCCACAACGTCTGCGAGATGAACATCGACGCCTACCTCGACCCGAAGTACGGCATCTACGACTACCTGATGGAGCAGAAGCGCGCCGGCAAGATCCGCCATCTCGGCTTCTCTGCGCACGGTTCGATCGACGTGATGAAGCGCTTCCTCGACGCCTACGGCAAGGACATGGAGTTCTGCCAGATCCAGCTGAACTGGCTGGACTGGAAGTTCCAGGACGCCGAGGGCAAGGTCAAGCTGCTGCGCGAACACAACATCCCGGTGTGGGTCATGGAGCCGCTGCGCGGCGGCCGTCTGGCGCGGCTGAGCGACGAGGAGGCCGCGAAGCTGGCGGCGCTGCGCCCGGACGAGGCGCCGGCGGCGTGGGCGTTCCGCTTCCTGCAGGCCATCCCGGAGGTGACCGTCACGCTGTCGGGCATGTCGAACCTCGAGCAGCTCAAGCAGAACATCGCCACCTACGAGACCGACGCGCCGCTCAACGGCGAGGAGTGGAAGGCGCTGATGTCCGTCGCCGACGACATGCTCGGCAGGAAGATCCTGCCCTGCACGGCCTGCCACTATTGCGTCAGCCACTGCCCGCAGGGTCTGGACATCCCCTCGCTGCTCGAGCTTTACAACGAGCACAACTTCACCGGCGGCGGCTTCATCGCCCCGATGGCGCTGAGCGCGCTGCCCGAGGACAAGCGCCCGACCGCGTGCCTGCACTGCCACAGCTGTGAGGCCGTCTGCCCGCAGCAGATCAAGATCTCCGACGCGATGGAGTCCTTCGCCGCGATGCTGTAAGCGCTGCGCGCGATGGAAGGCCGGAGACGCGCCCTGTGCGGGAGGCATTCGCGCCTCTCGCACTCCTTCGGTTTTTTGACAAAACTCGGCTCTATAATAAAAGTTGGGGTATACCCATTGCAGCCCGTAGAAAAGCACGGGTATATTCAAAGTATCTGTAATTTCTGTAAAGCCTGTAAAGCATGGTTTTCTTTCTTTAATATGCCTAAAAGCGTCTATCCTTACACTTTAATTCAATAACTGTAAAGGAATAAAATAAAGTGTAAATGGAGAAGATACCCACCCCCTAAAATCTGAAGCCCCGCGCTGTCAACGCCTTAGCCTCTTCCGGTGTCGAATCCCCTTATACGGAAGATCGCGGGTAGGGGGGATAGGGTTCTTCGCCCGTCTGCTTTCGGCAAAATCCTGCCGCGCAAAACAATTTCACAGCGTCCCCATAGGGCAAAAATTTTCACCGCTTTCTTATTTCCGCGTTGCCCGCTCCCTCTATTGCCCGCGCTCTCCCTCCGGGTGCGGCCGTTCAATGACCATGCGCCTTCGCTGTGCTGCCACCCATTCGTTCGGCCTTCGGCCTTTGCCTTCGCTGCTGCCGCCTGTGATATAGCCCTCTGTGTGGCCTCTGGGCGCGGCAGGAAGCTGGCAAGGCATTCCCCATCGTCCCACCGTCGCGCCCGTCCTGCCCGCTTCTACGCGCCCGTCTGCGGCGTTTTCATGGACAGGCACGTCCATTTCCCCGTCCAGCCCGCGGAAAAACGCCGTACAGGGGCACAAAAAAAGGGGCGCTATCCCCGGCTTCCCAGGAATAGCGCCCCTTTGGTAGGTCTTTAGTTTTCCTCTTCCTGCACTTCCGGCAGGCCCGCCACGCTGGTCAACAGCGACAGGATGCCGGCCAGCGCTGCCGCGCTGGCGACCATGCCCCAGTTGACTTCGCCCAGTACCACGCTGGAGCCGATCGTCGCAACGGCAGTCTGGGCGACCGTCTTGATCGCCCGCACGCCCGCGGCTTTGATCCAGCTTTTCCAATAGCTCGCGCCCTTGTTCATGCGCATTCCCTCCCTTCGCTCATTGCAGCCCTGCCCGCGTCAGGGCATACGTTATGATCGCGGTAACGATGATCTTGATAGCCGTACTCACCGCGTTTTCCCAGCGCCGCGCCGGCCTGCCCTTGATTTCCTCGATGTCACCCGTCAGCGCGTCCACCTTGTTGCTGGTCGATTTCTGTTCGTGCGCAAGCAGTTCGACGTTTGTGGCCAGCTTATGCACGCTTTCCGCGATGGCCTTCGCCTCGCCGATCTGGTTAAACATGGTCTTGATCTGCTCCGTGTGGCGCGTCACCCTCTCGTCGAGGGCGACGTACTTTTGCGTCAGTTCTTCACTGTTCAACGTCCACCACCTCCGCGTACTTATTGCTCACCCATGCCGTGCCGTCGCCCACGGCAATGCAGTGCCAGCCGTTGCGTGCGGTGGCGATATGCGCGTACCGCTCGCCCGCATGGACGATCGTCAATACGCCGTAGCCGGTCGCCGGCCCCTTCCGGGCATTGACGCTAGAGCCGCTGATCGCCATGAAGATACTGGGCCACACGGATTACCAGACCACAGCCAATATCTATACGCACCTCAAATCCGAAATGATGAAGAAGTCGAGCGTGGATATGGAGGATGTATTCCGCCGGAAACAGGAAGCGAAAAGCGCACTGGCAAAGGCGCAGACCACAAGGGACAAGCGCTCCCGGAAGCCGGTATTGGATATGAGCTTGCCGTGGGCGGGGAAATTCTGATGGTAGTACAATAATTGGCCATGGCACACAATGCGCCATGGCCAATTATGCTGTTTACTGGAACTTTCCGTTTACAAGGGTAAAGAGTGTTTCAAAACGATCAAGCGTCTCAGTTGAGAATTCTAGTGCTCCGATATTCTTAGCCATATAGTTGGCAGGCGAATAGTGGTTAAAACTGTTATTCCCGTTGAGATACTTAAGCTGT
>DVJL01000099.1 GCA_018716805.1 Candidatus Faecivicinus avistercoris
GCCCGGCTGGACGTGTTCGCCGCCGAAGCTGCGGACATCACGCGGTCGCGCGCTGGGGCGCTGATCCGCGAGGGATGCGTACTTGTCAACGGCGCGCAACAGGCGAAGGCCGGCTGCAAACTGCGCGCCGGCGACCGCGTGACCGTCCGCATCCCGAAGGCCGAACCCGCATCGGTCGAAGCCGAGGACATCGATCTGGACATCCTGTATCAGGACGCGGACGTGGCGGTGGTATTCAAGCCGTCGGGCATGGTGGTTCATCCCGCGGCCGGCAACGAGCGCGGCACGCTGGTCAACGCGCTGCTGAAGCATCTTGACAATCTCTCCGGCATCGGCGGGGAGATCCGGCCGGGCATCGTCCACCGCATCGACAAGGACACCTCGGGGCTGCTGCTCGTGGCCAAGAACGACCACGCGCACGTCTCGCTGAGCGACCAGATCCGCGCCCACAGCGTCCACCGCGCCTATCAGGCGATCGTCATCGGAAACCTGCGCGACGACGAGGGCTTTGTGGACGCGCCGATCGGCCGGCATCCGACCGACCGAAAGCGCATGGCGGTCGTGCCCGGCGGACGCGAGGCGCGCACGAACTGGCGCGTGCTCGAGCGCCTTCGCGGCGCGACGCTGATCGAGGCGCGGCTGACCACCGGCCGCACGCACCAGATCCGCGTGCACATGGCGTCCATCGGCCATCCCGTGCTGGGCGATCCGGTCTACGGCCCGAAGAAGTCCCCCTACCCCGTCGCCGGCGGGCAGCTCCTGCACGCGTTCCAGATCGGCTTTGTCCACCCGGTGACCGGCGAGGAAATGCGCTTCACCGCGCCGCCCGAACCGCGGTTTCTGGAGTGGCTCGAAAAGCTGCGCATCCGATAGCGCCATTCTCCGCCGGCGGGCTGGAGGCTTCGTCCCGCGCTTCCAAACGCATGGCGCGGACGGCCGCTCCTCACTCAAAAACCCATCCGCAATCGGGATGGGTTTTGTCCGTCAGTCCTCCACGTCGATGCGCTCGATCTTGAAGATCACGGGGCGCGTGCCGTCGTTGCAGCAGGCGATCATCATCTTCTCGTCGTTCGTCCAGCCGCGCATGATCGAACCGCCCTGAAGCGCCGCATAGACGTAGCGGCTGATGGCGTCCCACGCCTCGGAGCAGAACTTTCCATCGAGCATGTGCCAGAAATCGTCGCGATCGGCGTTGCGCTCGAGGATAAATTCCTGCCCGACCTCGAACATTGGGCACGGCCCGGACTTCGGATCGGCGAGGTATTCGGCCTGAAGGTCTTCGTAGCATTCCTTCCTCAACACGGTAATCCTGCATTTATACTGCATGGGATTCTCCTCCTTTCTAAAAGTATAGCACATCGGTGCACCATCGTGCAAGAACTTTGTGACGTTTGCCGCTTCAGCCTGCACGCCGGTTTTTCCACTTGCGCGAATGCGCACAGATGTGTTATTATAGTATCAATGGATGCACATTTGTCACTCGAAAGGAAGCATGACCCGATGAAAAAACTGATGCTTGGAAATGCGGCGGTGGCGCGCGGGCTGTACGAGGCCGGCTGCCGCTTCGTTTCGTCCTATCCGGGAACGCCTTCGACAGAGATCACCGAGGAGGTCACCCAGTACGGCGAGATCTACGCCGAATGGGCGCCGAACGAAAAGGTCGCCATGGAAGCGGCGATCGGGGCGAGCCTCGCCGGCGCGCGCAGCTTCTGCGCGATGAAGCACGTCGGCATGAACGTCGCCGCCGACCCGATGTTCACCGCCTCCTACACCGGCGTCAACGCCGGCCTGCTGATCGCCGTGGCGGACGACCCCGGAATGCACTCCTCGCAAAACGAGCAGGATTCGCGCCACTATGCGATCGCCGCGAAGCTGCCGATGCTCGAACCGTCCGATTCGGCGGAGTGCCTGGCCTTCGTCAAGGCGGCCTATGAGATCTCCGAGAAGTTCGACGTCCCCGCCGTGCTGCGCACCTGCACGCGCGTAGCGCATTCGCAGAGCGCCGTGGAGCTGAGCCCCCGCGCGGACATTCCCCTCAAGGACTATGTCAAGGACGCGCAAAAATACGTCGCCGCTCCGGCCAACGCCGTCAAGCGGCACGTCGCGGTCGAGGCGCGCATGCGCGCGCTGGCGGAGTTCGCCGAGACGACCGGCCTGAACCGCGAGGAGATGGGCGATTCGGAGATCGGCTTCGTCACCTCCGGCACGAGCTACCTCTACGTCCGCGAGGTGTTCCCGAACGCCAGCGTGTTCAAGCTCGGGCTGGTCAACCCGCTGCCGGTCGAATCGCTGCGCGCGTTTTCCGAGAAGGTCAAAAAACTGATCGTCGTCGAGGAACTGGACGGCGTCATCGAGGCGCATCTGCGCGCGAACGGCATCCGCGTGGACGGCGGCAAGGATCGTTTCGGCCTGCTGGGCGAACTCTCGCAGAGCCGGCTGCGCGAGGCGATGGGCGTCGAACAGCCCGAATCCGCCACATTCGACGAGCCAGTGCCGGCGCGCCCGCCGGTGATGTGCCCCGGCTGCCCGCACCGCGGCCTGTTTACCGTGCTTTCCAAGATGAAGCTGACCGTGCTGGGCGACATCGGCTGCTACACGCTCGGCTCGTCCGCGCCGCTGGCGGCCATTGACGCGGTCGTCTGCATGGGCGCGTCGATCGGCATGGCGCACGGATTTACGAAAGTCCGCCCCGACGCGGCCAGGCGCGCCGTCGCCATCATCGGCGACAGCACGTTCATGCACTCCGGCATGACCGGCGTGGTCAACGTCGCCTACAACAAGGGCGTCTCCACCGTGATCGTGCTCGACAACGCCATCACCGGCATGACCGGCCACCAGCAGAATCCAACCACCGGGCTGACCCTCCAGCAGGAGCCGACCGTCGCCATCCGCATCGAGGACGTCTGCCGCGCGGCGGGCATCCAGCGCGTGCGCGTGGTCGATCCGCAGGACATGCGCGCCGTCGAGGCCGCGCTCAAGGAGGAGCTGGCCGTGGACGAGCCGTCGGTCATCATCGCGCGCCGCCCCTGCATGCTGCTCAAGTACGTCAAGCCGAACCCGCCGCTCGCCGTCGACCCGGCAAAGTGCGTCGGCTGCAAGGCGTGCATGCGCATCGGCTGTCCCGCCATCAGCTTCCGCAACGGCAAGGCCGGCATCGACGAGACCATGTGCGTCGGCTGTGGGCTGTGCGAGCAGATGTGCCGCGTGGGCGCGTTTCAGAAGAAGGAGGCGTGAGCGATGAAAACCACTTCCATCATGATCGTCGGCGTCGGCGGACAGGGCACGCTGCTGGCGTCAAAGCTGCTGGGCAACGTGCTGCTCCGGCAGGGATTTGATGTCAAACTCAGCGAGGTGCACGGCATGTCGCAGCGCGGCGGCTCGGTCGTCACCTACGTTCGCTTTGGCGAAAAGGTCTACTCTCCTCTGGTCGATCTGGGCGAGGCGGACTACATCCTCTCGTTCGAGCTGCTCGAATCTGCGCGCTGGATTTCGCATCTCAAAAAGGACGGACAGCTGGTCACCAACACGCACCAGACGCCGCCGATGCCCGTCATCACCGGCGCGGCGGAATATCCGCGGGACATCGTTGAAAAGCTCCGTGCGCGCGCGAACGTCATCGCGCTGGACGCGCTGCCGCTGGCGGAACAGGCCGGAAGCGCCCGCGCGGTCAACGTGGTGCTGATCGGCGTGCTGTCGAAGCGGATGCCGTTCGATGAATCCGTCTGGCGCGAGGCCATCGCCGAAACCGTGCCGAAAAAGTTCCTCGAGGTCAACCTCCGCGCATTTGAGCTGGGCAGAAGCGCGCACGGCGAGTGAATCGCCCTCTTGCCAGAAGGAGCGCCTGAAATGGAGCAGGCCTTTGAGCGCACCGCGCAGATTCGTCTGCCAAAATGCGCGCCTAAATGATCTCGCCCGGAGGCGGCGCTTTTGTAAGTGCTCCCGCGAGGCCGTCCTGCATGCGCGCCCGTTTTGCTCAAACGCCATCAGCGGGATTGGGCCGCAGTCCGGCGCCTGACGCGTTCAGCCTCAATACGCCGAACCATCACATTTGGGAATTTTCAAACGCTCTCTGGAACCGCTCTGCCCGAAGGAATCGACCACATACTCAAATCCGCTTCGTCGCAAATCCTTATGCAGCGAAGCGGATTTTCTCTTTCCGCACCCCGGCACAGCGCAGAAAACGCCATGCTTTTCCAGCACGGTGAAAGCCCGTCAATTTATTTCATTTTAACATTATAATCGCATCGCTATTTTAAGTGATAAATATATATCAAAATGCTCATATAAATTCTAAAAATAAAAACGTCAGCAATAAAGGCTTGACTTTTACCCTCCCCCGTGAGATAATAGGCATGGTACTATTTAGTAGGGAGGATTTACCAATGAAGAAGCTCTTGTCCTGTCTCCTCATGGCGGCGATGCTTCTCAGCGCATTTGCGTTTGCATGCGCTGAGGAAGCCCCGGCTGTCAAATCCACGACTCTCTTCCCCTGCGACGAAAACGGCTATCCCGATCTTGGCGGCGTGACGCTGACCATCTGGACGCCGATGGACTCCGCGATGACCGAGTTCATCACGACCTACTCCGACCTTCAGGTCATCAAGAACCTCGAGGAAATGCTCAACGTCAACCTCGAATTCGTCCATCCGCCGGTCGGCAGCGAGCAGGAGGGCTTCTCCACGATGCTCGCCAGCGGCGATTATCCGGACATGATCTTTGACGGCTATGTCCGCGACCACTATGCGGGCGGCGTGTCGATGGCTTACGACGACGGTCTGATCTACGATTATACCGAACTCGTGACCGAGGAGACCGCCCCGCACTTCTGGGAAAAGGTCATGGCCGATGAATACCTCGTGAAGGGCGCCTACGATGACTATGGACGCATCACCGCCCTCGGCGCTCGCGTCAGCGGTTCTGAAGAGAGCTGCACCTGCATGTGGGGCATGATGATCCGCAAGGACGCACTGGAAGCCACCGGCCTCGACGTCCCCGAGACGATCGACGACTGGACCGAGATGCTGCGCGCGTTCAAGGCCAACGGCATCGAGTATCCGCTGCTGCTGAACGCCTCCAACTACTGGAGAACCCGCAACGCCTTCTCCTCCGCCTGGAACATCGATGCGCTGAACTTCTTCATCCGCGAGGACGGCACCGTCGCCTACGGCCCCGCGACGGAGGAATACAAGGAATATCTCGAAACGCTGCACCTGTGGTACAGCGAGGGCCTCATCAACCCCGACTTTACCACCGATACGCAGACCGATACCTGGGCAATGCTCGCCAACGAAGAGGCCGGCGCAGTCGTCGACCACACTTATCAGTACGCAGCTTCCTACTACAATGTCGTCGAGCTGGAGCACCCGGAGCGCGCGCTGGTCGCCGCGCAGATGCCCAAGCTGAACGAGGACGACCCGCTCACCCGCGTGATGGTCACCAACCGCAACCTCGACGCCCAGAAGTACATCTGCGAATCCTCCGAGCACAAAGAGGAGTGCGTGGCGTTCCTGGACGCGCTGTACATCGATGAGATCGAATTCATGATGTCCAACGGCATCGAAGGCATCGGCTACAACCTCAACGAGCTGGGCTATCCGGTCATCACGGACATCGAATACGATGCGAACGCCTCCGACGAGGACAAGCGCTGCATCCGCCTGTACGCCTTTGAGACCGAGTCCGACTCCGATCTGGACTACATCCTGACCAGCAAATACTGCTACGGCGTGCAGCCCGAGTGCGTGAAGCTGTACGTCCAGTGCGGCTACGATGGTTACTGGCCGTTCGGCTGCACCTTCACCTCTGAGGAATCTGAAATCATCGCCGATCATCTGACCGACATCGAGACCTACCGCGACGAGATGTGCATCCGCTTCATCACCGGCGAGGCCGACATCGAAGCCGAATACGAGAACTATCTGGCGACGCTCGACTCCCTCGGACTGGGCGAGCTGCAGGAAGTCTACGCGGCCTCCTATGCGCGCTATCTCGAGCGCTGACCGATTCTCTCCCCATGCAAAGGGCGGAATGCATCCGCCCTTTCTTCACTCTTGACGAAATAAGGAGAGGACGCCCATGACCCAGATCCAAACCAAGCGGCCGTCCGTCTGGCGGCGGCTGGCAACGAACATCCGCCGCCATCCGATGGTATACGTCATGTTGGCGGTCGTAATGGTGTATTTCATCCTGTTCTGCTATTGGCCGATGTACGGCAACATCATCGCCTTTCAGGATTACAAGCCCGTTCGCGGCATTGCACGGAGCGAATTCGTGGGGTTGGAGAACTTTGAAAAGTTCTTCAGCAACTTCTATTTCTATCGTCTGCTGCGCAATACGCTGCTGATCAGCGGACTCAACCTGCTGTTCGGATTCCCGTTCCCCATCATCTTTGCGGTGCTGCTCAACGAAATGCGCAACCAGAAGGCCAAGCGCGTCGTGCAGACGATCACCTATCTGCCCCACTTCATCACGACGGTGGTCATCTGCAGCATGATCATCCAGTTTACGAACTCAACCGGCTTCATCACCGGCATCGTCAACCTGTTTGGCCACAGCGGCTCGCTGATCGGCGACCCCGCGTGTTTCCGCGCGATCTACGTCGTATCCGACATCTGGCAGAGTTTCGGCTGGAACTCCATCATCTATATTGCCGCGATCTCCACGATCAATCCGGATCTCTACGAGGCGGCGGCCATCGATGGCGCAAACCGCGCGCAGCGCATGTGGCACGTCACGCTGCCCGGCATTCGCGAAACGATCGTCATCATGCTGATCATGGCGTGTGGCCGCCTGATGAACGTCGGATGGGAAAAGGCGTTCCTGCTTCAGTCCGAGGCGACCTATGAAACCTCAGACATCATCTCGACGTTCGTCTATCGCAAGGGCTTCGTCGAAAATGACTACAGCTATTCCGCAGCCGTCAATATCTTCAATTCCGTCATCAACCTGATCCTGCTCACCGCCGCCAACAAGATCAGCAACAAGCTGTCCGGCAGCGGCCTGTGGTAAGGAGGTGCGCGCGATGAAAAAGATTCGACAGACGGACGGCATCCATACCACGAAGGGCGACAAGATCTTCTTCGCCTGCAATTATCTCTTCATGTTCGTGCTGGCGCTGGTCACGCTGTACCCGATGCTGTATGTGCTGTTCTGCTCGCTGAGCAGCCCAAACGAATTCGCACTCGTGCGCGGCATGATGTTCCGGCCGGCCGGCTTCTCGCTCGAGGGCTATTCGATGGTCTTTCAGATGAACACCATCTGGACCGGCTATCGCAACACGCTTCTGTATGTATTCGCCGGTACGGCGATTTCCATGGTGTTCACGATCATGGGGGCTTACATCCTCTCTCACAACGACTTCATGCTCAAGAAGGTCTCCATGATATTGATCGTGTTCACGATGTACTTCGGCGGCGGCATGATCCCGACCTATCTGACCGTCGTTCAGATGGGCCTGAACAACACCGTTTGGGCCGTCATGCTGCCGGGCGCCGTCAGCGTCTACAACATGATCGTGCTGCGCACCAGCTTCAAGGGCATTCCGTCAGCACTGCTCGAATCGGCCACCATCGACGGTGCGGGCGATGCGACCGTGCTGTTCCGCATTGTGCTGCCGCTCTCCGGCGCCGCACTGGCCACGATCACGCTGTTCTATGCCGTTGGAAACTGGAGCGCATGGTACAACGCCATGGTCTATCTGCAGAACCGGCGCGATCTCTATCCCCTGCAGCTCTATCTGCGCGAACTGCTGATCCTGGACAAGTCCACCGATGCGTTCATGAATTCGCTCAGCGGCGCCAGCGCCAACAGCTATCTGCTCAAGGAGATCATGAAGTACTGCGCGATCATCGTGTCCACCGTGCCGGTCCTCGTGATCTACCCGTTCATCCAGAAGTACTTCGTCAAGGGCGTCATGGTCGGCGCTATCAAGGAGTAAGCCATGCTGTACAGAGATCCCTGCGTATTTGCGGTTGGACGCGAATACCAGATCGCCTTCAACACCACAGAGTTCGGCATCGCGTGGATTGAGGCCGGCGGCAGGGCCTATCGCGACAGCCGAAACGGCCTGATGCGCTCGGAAACGCTCATCCACAAGGTTTCCATACCGATGGACGTGCTGAATGCCGCGCGCACCTACCGCGTCTGCTTCCGCGCGCTGCCCGAGCGCCGGCCCTACTTCCCGGAGCTTGGCCCGCTCCAGACAAAGGACTATCCGTTTCAGCCAGTCGATTTCTCACACGACGTTCACGCCTACATGCTCGCCGACACGCACTCGCGGATCGATGCGCCGTGCCGCGCCGCCTCCTGTTTCGGCGACCAGCTCGACCTGTTGATCCTCAACGGCGATATCCCGGCAGAGAGCAAGGCGGCAGAGGACATCCGCGCGATCTACGACATCACCAGCCGCGTAACCGGTGGCCAGCTGCCCGTGGTCTTCGCGCGCGGCAATCACGATTATCGCGGCAGACTGGCCACGGAGCTGCCGGATTACATCGGCACCCGAAACGGCGAAACCTACTTCACCTTCCGCATCGGCTGCCTGTGGGGAATCTGCCTTGACTGCGGCGAGGACAAGGACGATGCCGATGCCGAATACGGCGGATTGGTCGATTGCCACGATATGCGTCTGGCCGAAACGGCATACCTCAAGGACGTCATCCGCCGCGCTGGCGAGGAATATCTCGCGCCCGGCGTCACGCTGCGCCTGGCGGTCTGTCACCTGCCGTTCACGACAAAACAGGTGGAAATCGGAGATCCAAAGTTCAACATCGAAGTGGAACTCTTTGCGGAATGGACGGAGTTGCTCAACCAGATGCATCTCGACGCGATGCTCTGCGGCCACACGCACCGCCTCGACATCGTCCGGCCGGGCGACGCGGAGATGCGCATGCCGGCCAACTTCCCCGTCTACATCGGCTCCGAACCCATTCGGCCGGATCGGCCGGATCCGAAGTTCCCCGGAGCGTCCTTCGTCGGCACGGCGCTGACGCTGACGCCAACGTCGCTCACCTGCGAGTTCACTCCGGACAACTTCCAATAGCCCGTCCGCGGCCTTCCATGCGCCCGCAAACGTGCAGGACAGAATAGCAAACAGCCTCACGCCATGCCTTGCGGCTTGCACACGCGCGGCGGAAGCCGAACGGCTTCCGCCTTTCCTTGCACCCGGTTCGCAGAAAGCAGAAATGCCGCCAGAACAACACAAACTGCCCGCCGGCACCGCACATGCGGCGTCCAGCGGGCAGCATTCGTTTCCGACGTTTTGCCGTCTCCGGCAGCTTCTGCAGTTAATTCTGCAATTCGACGACGAAGTCGTCCATCACGACCACGACGTAAGGCGTCCCCCGCCCGGCCTTGGACTCGATGGCGACGTCCTCGGAGTTGACCGGCGTAGACGCGCCGCTCTTCTGAACAATCCGGAAGTCAAACGGATCGCGCACCAGCAGCGCGTCGGCAATGCGCGTGCCGTTCGCGCCGTTCTTGACGAAGTTGAAGCTGCGCACGCCCTTGCCGCCGCGCGCCTGACGGTCGAAGTCGATCAGCAGGCAGCGCTTCAGATAGCCCAGCTCGCTCGCGAGGATGACCTCGCCCTCGCTGTTGTGGACGAATGCGCGCCGCACGCAGTCCCCCGCGCCGAGCGCCATGGCCTTCACCCCGGCAGCCGCGCGGCCGACGCGCGAGACTTCCTCGATGGCGAAGTGAATGGCCATGCCCTTCTCGCTCACGAGCAGCGCGCTCTCATAGCCCTCGGGGGCAAGCACGTCGATGAGCGAATCGCCTTCGCGCAGGTTGATCGCGGCAAACTTCGACTTGCGCACGTTGTAGTCCGCGCGCGCGGTGCGCTTTGCCATGCCGAGCGCCGTGACGAACAGCCAGTCGCCCGAATCGCCCATCTCCCAGACCGCCACGGCCGTCTCGCCGCTCTCCAGCCCCGCCAGCAAGCCGCCCAGCGCGATGCCGCGATCCTTCGGGCGCGCGTCGGGAATCTGCTCAACCGCAATGGGATAGCAGTTGCCGCGGTCGGTGAAGAACGCGAGCTTGCGGTCGGTCATCGTCCGAAGCGCGCGCTTCGGCAGCTCCGCCGGTTCGCCCGCGGCTGCGCGCTCGTAGGTCTTGGGCGCCATGCGCTTGACGAAGCCGCCGCGGCTCAACACGACCACGGCCTCGTCCGCGACGGGCTTCTCCTCCTCAATGACGATTTCCTCGAACGAATCCACGATCTCCGTCCGGCGCGGGTCGGCATAGGCCTCGCGCACTTCGCGCAGTTCCTTCTTGATGACGTTCATCAGCTTCTTCTCGCTGCCGAGGATCGCCTTCAGACCGGCGATCTTCTTCTCGATCTCCTCGTACTCCTTCCGAAGCGCCAGCACCTCGAGGTTGGTCAGCCGCTGCAGGCGCATGTCGAGGATCGCCTGCGCCTGAACCTCGGTCAGCCCAAAGCGCGCTATCAGCTTCTCGCGCGCCTCTTTCGGCGTCTTGCTTCCGCGGATGAGCTGGATGACCTCGTTTAAGTTGTCGACGGCGACGATCAGCCCCTCCAGGATGTGGGCGCGCGCCTCGGCCTGCTGCAGCTCGTACTTCGTCCGGCGGGTGACGACGTTCTTCTGGTGCTCGATGTAATAGCTCAGCACCTGCTTGAGCCCCATCTGCACCGGCTTGCCGCCCGCGATGGCGACCATGTTCACGCCGAACGTCACCTGCAGGTCGGAATACTTGTACAATACGTTGAGCACCTGCTTCGGATCGACGTCGCGCCGCAGCTCAACCACGGCGCGCATGCCGGTGCGGTCGGACTCGTCGCGGATGTCGTAGATGCCGCCCAGCAGGTTCTTCTTCTCCTCGCTCAGCCGCAGGATCTTCTCCAGCAGCGCGGCCTTGTTGACCTGATAGGGCATTTCGTCCATCACGATCAGCTTGCGCCCCGCCGCGCCGTCCTCAATGTGCACGCGCGCGCGCACGAGCAGCTTGCCGCGCCCGGTCTCATACGCCTGCACGAGCTCGCTGCCGCCGGCCAGTATGCCGCCGGTCGGGAAGTCCGGCGCGGGGATGTAGCGCATCAGCTCGGCGGTCGTGATGTCGGGATTGTCGATCAGCGCGATGGTTCCGTCGATCGCCTCGCCCATGTTGTGCGTCGGGATGTTGGTCGCCAGCCCGACCGCGATGCCGCTCGCGCCGTTGACCAGCAGGTTCGGAAACCGGCCGGGAAGCACGTCCGGCTCGCGCAGGCTGTCGTCAAAGTTCAGATGGAAGTCGACGGTATCCTTGTCGATGTCGCGCAGCAGCACCAGCGCCTGCTCGGTCATGCGCGCCTCGGTATAGCGCATGGCGGCCGGGCTGTCGCCGTCGATGGAACCGAAGTTTCCATGGCCGTCGACCAGCGGCGTGCGCATCACGAACGGCTGCGCCATGCGCGCCAGCGCATCGTAGACCGGCGTGTCGCCGTGAGGATGGTATTTGCCCAGGCAGTCGCCGACGATGCGCGCGCACTTGCGGTGCGGCTTGTCAGGCGTGTTGCCCAGCTCGTGCATCGTAAAGAGGATGCGGCGCTGGACGGGCTTGAGACCATCCTCCACGCGGGGCAGCGCGCGCTCGAGGATGACGTATTCGGAATACGGCATCATCGAATCGTGCATCACGTCCTCCATGGACTTCTGGATGATCTCCTCCGGGCGAACCGGCTTGTTTTCGTCCTTCTTTTTCGGCATGTCGCTCCTCCTTTACGCTTCCACTGTGACGGGCTTGAAGTCGTCAACGCGGTTGAAGTTCGCGAAGGCGCTGATGTACGCCTTGCGCGGCTCGACCTTGTCGCCCATCAGGATCGTGACGCGGCGCTCGGCCTCGGCCAGATCCTCGATCGTCACCTGAACCAGACGCCGGCCGTCGGGGTTGAGCGTCGTATCCCAGAGCTGCTCGGGGTTCATCTCGCCCAATCCCTTGTAGCGCTGCAGCGTATAGCCGCGGCCCACCTCGCGGATGGCGGCGGGCAGCGCGTTGTCGTCGTAGCAATACAGCGTCTTGTTTCCCTTGGCGACCTTGTAAAGCGGCGGCATGCCGATGTAGACGTGCCCCTCGGTCACCAGATCGCGCATGTAGCGGAAGAAGAACGTCAGCAGGATCGCGCGGATGTGTGCGCCGTCCTGATCGGCGTCCGACAGGATGATGACGCGGTTGTACTTCAGGTGCGTCAGGTCGAACTCCTCGCCGATGCCCGTGCCAAGCGCGGTGATGATCGAGCGGAATTCCTCGTTGGCCAGCACCTGATCCAGCCGCTTCTTTTCGACGTTCAGCGGCTTTCCGCGAAGCGGCAGAATCGCCTGAAAGCGGCGGTCGCGCCCCTGCTTCGCGCTGCCGCCGGCGGAATCGCCCTCGACGATGAACAGCTCGTTCAACTCCGGATTGCGCCCGGTGCAGCTGGACAGCTTGCCGACCAGCGGCGCGGCCTCCAGCTCGTTCTTCTGCCGGGCGAGGTTGCGCGCCTTTCGCGCCGCCTCGCGCACGCGCGCCGCCTTGACCGCCTTTTCGACGATCCGCTGGGCGGCGTCCTGGTGCTTCAGATCGTCCAGATAGATCGAAAGCTGCTCGGAACAGACGGCCTCATAGACGGGGCGGACTTCGGTATTGCCGAGCTTGCCCTTCGTCTGCCCCTCGAACTGCGGGTTCTTGACGCCGGCATAGACGACGGCGGTCATGCCCTCGCGGAAGTCGTCGCCGGTCAGGTTGTTGTCCTTCTCCTTGAGCGCGCCGATGCGGCGGGCATAGTCGTTGAACGCCTTCGTGACCGCGGCCTTGAATCCGGTTTCATGCGTGCCGCCCTCGGGCGTGGGCACGTTGTTGACGAAGGAATAGATGCTCTCGGTGTAGGAATCGGTGTACTGTATCGCCACGCGGACGAGCAGGCCGTCGCGCGAGGCCTCGAACACGATCGGCTCGGTGATGACGTTCTTGTCCGTGTTCAGATATTTCACAAAGTCAGCCAGGCCGCCCTCGTAGCAGTATTCGATCGTGCGCTCGGCGGGGTCCTTCAGCCGCTCGTCGGTGAACACGAACTTCACGCCCCTGTTCAGATAGGCCAGCTCGCGCACGCGGCGGCGGACGAGATCGGTCTGGAAGTGCGTATCCTCAAACACGCGGGCGTCGGGCTTGAAGCAGACCTGCGTGCCGCGCTTGCGCGTGTTGCCGATCTTCGCCAGCGGCGCGACCGGATGGCCGGACAGGATCTTGCCGGTCTTGGGATCGGTCGAGGATTCAAAGCGCTGCTGATAGTGGGCGTAGTTCTGGTAGACATCGACGACCATCCACTCCGACAGCGCGTTGACCACCGAGGCGCCCACGCCGTGCAGGCCGCCGGAATAGGCGTAATTCTTGTCGCTGAACTTGCCGCCGGCGTGCAGCTGCGTGTAGACGACCTCGACGGCCGAGACGCCGAACTGCGGGTGAATGTCCACCGGCACGCCTCGGCCGTTGTCGGTGACCTCGCAGGAGCCGTCCTTCTTCAGCGTCACGGTGATCTCGGTTGCGTAGCCATTGGCGGCCTCATCGATGGCGTTGTCAACGATCTCCCAGATCAGATGGTGCAGGCCGCGCGTACCGGTGGAGCCGATGTACATGCCCGGACGCATCCGCACCGCGTCGAGCCCCTCCAACACCTGAATGTCAGCGGCAGAATAGCTGTTGGCCATAGGTTTCCTCCCTGTATTCTCGCTTCATTTCAATTCATATCTTATTTATTATACACCAGAAACGTTAATTCCAAAGGGGTTGCCGGACAGCAAGAACCGGACGGATTCCGCTCAGGCGATGCCCTGCGGAAGCCATCCGGCTGTTTTTCAGTTGCTTTTATGTTATTTCAAAGGGGAAACCCTTGCGGCCAGCATGGAAAGCACTCCGCCGATGTCGCCGTCGATACAGAGGCTCCGATCTGCAATCTCGCGCGGGGCACCGGCCTGCCCGCGATTGATGCAGGCGTACTTCGCGCGGGGATTTTTATAGACCTGCTGCCAAAAATTATACTTGATTATGCCAGGTGTGTTCATTCCAACGCCCAGCTCTAAATAGAGAACAGGCGTATCCTCATGCCGCCGGACAAAATCATCATAACGCCCTGCGGCAATATACCACCCCTCATCTTGAACAAAAGTATTATCCGCCCGAAGATTCATGGCCATGGGCGCGCCGCATTTTGGACAATGAGGAACCAGCTCAGCGGAAACAGACATCTTTGGCAGATTGCCAGCAGGCAGTTCCAGCCCACGGTCTGTTATTTGAAACCCTTGGGCCTCCACCATCCGGCGAACAACATCTTGGTTGTCGTATGTCCTGTCGTGGCAGGGCCTGGAGCACTGCCACAGGCCGTAATCTCCCTGGGTATAAAACAGGCGGTGCTTGTCAAATCCGACTTTTTGAAAGCAGTGGTCCACATTGGTGGTGAGCACAAAATAATCTTTATCCTTTACCAGCTCCAGCAGGTTTTGGTACACCGGCTTAGGCGGGTCGCAATAGCGGTTGAGGAAAACAAACCGGCTCCAGTAGGCCCAATGCTCCTCCAGGGTGGGAAATGGATAAAATCCCCCGGAATACATATCGTGAAAACCGTATTTTTCTTCAAAGTCGGCAAAATAACGATGGAATTGTTCTCCTCCATAAGCAAAGCCAGCGGATGCCGAAAGACCTGCCCCTGCGCCGATTAAAATCGCATCTGCCTGCTTGAATGCCTCTT
>DVJL01000015.1 GCA_018716805.1 Candidatus Faecivicinus avistercoris
CTGCGCAGGCCGAGCAGCGCCTTCTCCGGACGGCGGTCGCCGGGCAGGCCGTCCCACTTCGGGCCGCCGACCGCGCCCAGCAGCACGCTGTCGCTGGCGAGGCAGCCCTGCACGGTCTCCTCCGGCAGCGGGACGCCGCAGGCGTCGATGGCGCTGCCGCCGGCGAGATAGGGCGTGGTGCAGAATTCGTGGCCGTACTTCTCGCCCACCTTCTCAAGCACGCGGACGGCGCTGTCGACGATCTCCGGGCCGATGCCGTCGCCGCGGACGAGTGCGATGTTGAACTTCATGTCACTCGACCTCCCCGGCGTCCATGCGCGCCTTCAGATAGGGCAGCAGGCCGTTGTTCTCGATGATGCGCTGGATGAACGGCGGGAACGCCGCGGCCTGAAACGTCTGGCCGGTGGTGTCGTCGCGGATGACGCCGGTGGCGAAGTCAACCGAAACCTCGTCGCCGTTCTGGATCGCCTGCGCGGCCTCCGGGCACTCGAGGATCGGGAAGCCGATGTTGATCGAATTGCGGTAGAAGATGCGCGCGAAGCTGGCGGCGATGACGCAGCTGACGCCGCAGGCGCGGATGGCGATCGGCGCGTGCTCGCGCGAGGAGCCGCAGCCGAAGTTCGCGCCGCCGACGATGATGTCGCCCGGCTGAACCTTGGCGGTGAAGGCGGGATCGATGTCCTCCATGCAGTGCTTGGCCAGCTCCTCGGGCGAGGGCGCGTTCAGGTAGCGCGCGGGGATGATGACGTCGGTATCGACGTTATCGCCATATTTGTAGACCTTTCCGGTGACCATGTGCATTCAGCCTCCTTCTCACAGATCCTCGGGCGACGCCAGGCAGCCCTTGACGGCGGACGCGGCGGCGACGGCCGGGCTGGCGAGCACGACCTCGCTCTTTGCGTGGCCCATGCGGCCGACGAAGTTGCGGTTCGTGGTGGCGACGGCGCGCTCGCCCTCGGCCAGACAGCCCATGTGGCCGCCCAAGCAGGGGCCGCACGTCGGCGTGGACACGGCGCAACCGGCCGCAATGAAGATCTCCGCCAGTCCCTCGCGGACGCACTGCAGGTAGATCTCCTGCGTCGCCGGGATGACGATGCAGCGCACGCCCTCGGCGACCTTGCGCCCCTTTAAGATGGCCGCGGCCGCGCGCAGGTCGGAGATGCGGCCGTTCGTGCAGGAGCCGATGACCGCCTGCTGAATGGGCAGGCCCTTCGCCTCGTCGATGGTCTTGGTATTGCTCGGCAGGTGCGGCAGCGACACGGTGGGACGAAGCGCGCTCAAGTCGATCTCGACCACGCGCTCGTACTCGGCGTCCGGGTCGGCCTCGTAGACCTGATAGGGGCGCTTGAAGCGGCCCTCGAGGTACGCGCGGGTGATGTCGTCCACCGGGAAGATGCCGTTCTTGCCGCCGGCCTCGATGGCCATGTTGGCGATGGTGAAGCGGTCGTCCATCGAAAGCTCGGCGACGCCGGGGCCGGTGAACTCAATGGACTTGTACAGCGCGCCGTCCACGCCGATCAGGCCGATCAGGTGCAGGACGACGTCCTTGCCGCTGACGTACGGCTGGAGCTTGCCCTTCAGCACGACCTGAATCGCCGACGGCACCTTGAACCAGTTCTCGCCCGAGGCCATGCCGGCGGCCATGTCGGTGGAGCCGATGCCGGTGGAGAACGCGCCGAGCGCACCGTAGGTGCAGGTGTGGCTGTCCGCGCCGACGATCAGCTCGCCGGGGCCGACGATGCCCTGTTCGGGCAGCAGCGCGTGCTCGATGCCGACCGTTCCGACGTCGTAGAAATGGGTGATGCCAAAGCGCTTCGCGAACGCGCGCGAGGTGGCGCACAGCTCGGCGGACTTGATGTCCTTGCAGGGCGTGTAGTGGTCGAGCACGATGGCGATCTTCTCCCGGTCAAACACGCGCTCAAAGCCCGCCTTGTCGAACACGTCGACGGCGACGGGGGTCGTCACGTCGTTGCCCAGCACGAGGTCGAGCTTCGCCTCGATCAGTTCGCCGGCGCGGACGCTTTCCAGCCCCGCGTGCGCGGCGAGGATCTTCTGGGTCATGGTCATGCCCATGGGTCATTCCTCCTTGTTCTTTCGGGCGGTATAGGCGCGCAGCTTGTTGACGGCGCTGATGTAGGCCAGTATGCTGGCCTCGATGATGTCCGTGGACAGGCCGCGGCCGGAGAAGGTGCGGTTTTCGGCGGTCAGCTTGACGCTGACCTCGCCCAGCGTGTCCTTGCCCTGCGAGATCGAGTTGATGCGGTAGAGCTCGAACGTGTGCTCCACGGGCTTGACGATGCGGTCGATCGCCTGGAACGCGGCGTCGATCGGGCCGTCGCCCAGGCAGACGTCCTCGAACTTCTCGTCGCCGAGCTTCAAGCAGACGGTCGAGGTGGCGGTGGTGAAGTTCGAGGTGTGCACCGCGAACCAGTCGAGCTTGTAGCCGTCCGTCGTCTCGGCATCCTCGGTGGCGGAGTGAGTGACGAGCGCCTCGAGGTCGGCGTCGGTGACGTCCTTCTTCTTGTCGCACAGCACCTTGAACTCCTCGAAACAGCGCAGCAGCTCGTCGGCCGAGAGCTCGTAGCCCAGCTCCTTGAGCCGCGCCTCGAAGGCGTGCTTGCCGGAGTGCTTGCCCAGCACGATGTTGTTCACGCGCACGCCGACCGATTCCGGCGTGAGGATCTCATAGGTCTTCTTGTTGCTCAGCACGCCGTGCTGATGGATGCCGGCCTCGTGCAAGAACGCGTTGCGGCCGACGATCGGCTTGTTGATCGGCGCGGTCTGGCCGATGATGTTGTACACCGTCTTGCTCGCGCGGTAGATCTGCGTCGTCTCGATGCCGGTGGTGTGCTCGCCGAACAGGTCAGGGCGGGTATGCATCGCCATGACGACCTCCTCGAGCGACGTGTTGCCCGCGCGCTCGCCGAGTCCGTTGATCGTGCACTCGATCTGACGCGCGCCGCCGAGCACGCCGGCCAGCGAGTTGGCCGTGGCCATGCCCAGGTCGTTGTGGCAGTGCACGGAGAACTCGACCTTGTCCGAGCCGGGCACGCGCTCGATGACCGTGGCGATCAGCGCGCGCATCTCGTCCGGCGTGGTGTAGCCGACGGTGTCGGGCAGGTTGATGACCGTCGCGCCGTTGCGGATGGCGGCGTCGACGACCTGCACGAGGAAGTCGACGTCGCTGCGCGTGGCGTCCTCGGCGGAGAACTCGACGTTCGGGCAGTACTTCTTCGCATACGCGACCATCGCCGCCGCCTTCTCGAGCACCGCCTCCGGCGACATCTTGAGCTTGTACTCCATGTGCAGCGGCGAGGTGGCGATGAACACGTGGATGCGCGGATCGGCGGCGTCCTTGACGGCCTCCCACGCGCAGTCGATGTCCTTCGTATTCGCGCGCGCCAGCGAGGCGACGGAGCAGCTCTTGACCGTGCGCGCGATCGTCTGCACGGACTCGAAGTCGCCCGGCGACGAGATGGCGAAGCCCGCCTCGATGACGTCCACCTTCAGGCGCTCCAGGCACTTCGCGACCTCGATCTTCTCCTTCAGGTTCATGCTGCATCCGGGCGACTGCTCGCCGTCGCGCAGCGTGGTGTCGAATATCTTAATCTGGCTCATTGCGGTGAATCCTCCTTGATCGCGCAGCGGCTATTGCAGTATGGCGCCCTTGTCGGCGGACGACACGAGGCGCGCGTACCGCGCGAGGTAGCCGGTCTTGACCTTCGGCTCCGGGCAGACCCACTTCGCGCGGCGCGCGGCGAGCACGTCCTCGGGCACTTTCAGTTCGATCTTGCAGTTCGGGATGTCGATGGCGATTCTGTCGCCCTCCTCGACCAGCGCGATCAGCCCGCCGGCGGCGGCCTCGGGGCTGACGTGTCCGATGGACGCGCCGCGCGTCGCGCCGGAGAAGCGGCCGTCCGTGATCAGCGCGACGCTCTCGCCCAGCCCCATGCCGCAGATGGCGGAGGTCGGGTTGAGCATCTCGCGCATGCCGGGGCCGCCCTTCGGCCCCTCGTAGCGGATCACGACCACGTCGCCGGGCGCGATCTTTTTGGCGT
This sequence comes from Candidatus Faecivicinus avistercoris, assembly GCA_018716805.1. GTDB lineage: Bacteria > Bacillota > Clostridia > Christensenellales > Aristaeellaceae > Faecivicinus > Faecivicinus avistercoris. The sequence continues at coordinate 4,059 of DVJL01000015.1, forward strand.
AGATCGCGGCGATGGCCTCCTCCTCGGAGTCGAACACGCGCGCCGGGCCCTCGTGCACCATCATCTCCGGCGCGACGGCCGAGCGCTTGACCACGCAGCCGTCCTGGGCGAGGTTGCCCTTGAGCACCGCGATGCCGCCGGTTTCCGAGTACGGCCGGTCGATCGGGCGGATGATCTCGGGATCGAGGTTCTCGACCCCCTCGAGGTTCTCGGCGAGCGTCTTGCCGGTGACGGTCCGGACGCTCGTATCCAGCAGGCCCTTCTTCGTCAGCTCCTTCATCACCGCCAGCACGCCGCCCGCGCGGTCGAGGTCCTCCATGAAGGTGTCGCCCGCGGGCGCGAGGTGGCAGAGGTTCGGCGTGTTCGCGGAAATGGCGTTCGCGCCGTCTAAGTCGATCGTCACGCCGGCCTCGTGCGCGATGGCGGGCAGGTGGAGCATCGTGTTGGTCGAGCAGCCGAGCGCCATGTCGACCGTCTCGGCGTTTTTGAAGGCCGCGGCGGTCATGATGTCGCGCGGGCGGACGCCGTCGCGCACCAGATCCATGACCTTCATGCCGGCGCGCTTGGCCAGCCGGATGCGCGCGGACATCGGCGCGGGGATGGTGCCGTTGCCGGGCAGCGCCATGCCGATGGCCTCGGCCAGGCAGTTCATCGAATTGGCGGTGTACATGCCCGAGCAGGAGCCGCACGACGGGCAGGCGTTCTCCTCGTAGTCGCGCACGCCGGACTCGTCGAGCGTGCCGGCGTGGTAGGCGCCGACGGCCTCGAACATGTGGCTCAAGCAGGTGCGGCGGCCGTCCTTGAGCCGGCCGGCCAGCATCGGCCCGCCGGAGACGACGATCGCCGGCACGTTGATGCGCGCCGCGGCCATCAGCAGGCCGGGGACGTTCTTGTCGCAGTTGGGAATCATGACCAGTCCGTCGAACTGATGGGCGATGGCCATGGCCTCGGTCGAATCGGCGATCAGGTCGCGCGTGACGAGCGAATACTTCATGCCGATGTGCCCCATGGCGATGCCGTCGCAGACCGCGATGGCGGGAAACAGCACCGGCGTGCCGCCCGCCATGGAGACGCCGGCCTTGACGGCCTGGGCGATCTTGTCCAGGTGCATGTGGCCGGGGACGATTTCATTGTAGGAGCAGACGACGCCGATGATGGGGCGGCGGATCTCCTCGTCGGTCAGCCCCAGCGCATAGAGAAGGCTGCGGTTCGGGGCGCGCTCGACGCCCGACTTGATGTAATCAGACTGCATGGTCATTCCTCCCGGGAAGGGCGGGATCCCGACCGCAGGCGCCCGGCCCGCGATCGAAATCCGCGCCTGTTTGATGCGAAGGGCTTAGTTGGAAGCGTTGTCCAGGTCGGTGTCGTTCTTCCACAGCATCTGCTCGCGCAGCTGGCGGCCGATGACCTCCATCGGGTGTTTGGCGAGCTGCTCGCGCTTGGAGTTGAAGAAGCAGCGGCCGTTCTTGTTCTCAGCGATCCACTTGCCGGCGAACGTGCCGTCCTGGATGTCCTGAAGCACGGCCTTCATGTTCGCCTTGGTCTGCTCGTAGGGCAGCACGCGCGGGCCGGAGACGTATTCGCCGTACTCGGCGGTGTCGGAGATGGAGTAGTTCATGGCCGCGATGCCGCCCTTGTTGATCAGGTCGATGATGAGCTTCATCTCGTGGATGCACTCGAAGTAGGCGTTCTCCGGCTCGTAGCCGGCCTCGACCAGCGTCTCGAAACCGCAGCGCATCAGGTCGACCACGCCGCCGCAGAGCACGGCCTGCTCGCCGAACAGGTCGGTCTCGGTCTCGTCGTGCATGGTGGTCTCCATGATGCCGGCGCGCGCGCCGCCGATGCCCGCGATGTAGGCCAGCGCAATGTCGCGGCACTTGCCGGTGGCGTCCTGCTCGACGGCGACCAGGCAGGGCACGCCCTTGCCGGCGACGTACTGCGAGCGGACGGTGTGGCCCGGGCCCTTCGGCGCGGCCATAAACACATCGACGTTCTCCGGCGGCACGATCTGCTTGTAGCGGATGTTGAAGCCGTGCGCGAACGCGATGGCCTTGCCCTCGGTCAAGTACGGCGCGATGTCCTGCTTGTACATGTCGGCCTGGCGCTCGTCGTTGATGAGGATCATGATGATGTCGGCCGCTTGCGCCGCCTCGGGCACGGTCATGACGTTGAAGCCGTCCTTCTCGGCCACCGGCCAGGACTTGCCGCCCTTGCGCAGGCCGACGATCACGTCGCAGCCGGAGTCGCGCAGGTTCAGCGCGTGGGCGTGGCCCTGCGAGCCGTAGCCGATGATGGCGATCTTCTTGCCGTTGAGCTTGTTGAGGTCGCAGTCCTTCTCATAGTACATTTTTGCCATAGTCAAACTCTCCTTTTTCCTTGGTCTGTTCGTCAATGGTGTATTGTCCACGCTCCAGCGCGACCATGCCGGTGCGCACCAGTTCGAGGATTCCAAACTCCTTGAGGAGATTTTGGATCGCCTGGGCCTTGCTCTCGTCGCCGATGACCGCCAGCGTGATCGACGCCACCGAGACGTCGATGATCGACGCGCGGAAGATGTTGGCGATCTGGATGACCTCGTTGCGCGTCTCGCTCGTCTTGGCCAGCACCTTGATCAGCACCAGCTCGCGCCGGATGCTGTGGTCGGGGTGCAGGCTCTTGACGGAGTGGACGCAGATCAGCTTGCGCAGCTGATTGGACAGAAGCCGCGTCTGCTTCTCATCGGCCATCACTTCGATGGTGATGCGGGAGACCTTCGGGTCGTCGGTCGTGCCGACGGCGAGCGATTCGATGTTGTAGCCCTTTCCGGAGAACAGCCGCACGACGCGCGACAGGACGCCCGCCTCGTTGTCCACCAGCACGGCCAGAGTACGCCTTGTAATTGCGTTCATTGCGCTTCCCTCCTCAATCGATCATGAACTGCGTGATGTGGTCGCCGCCGCCGACCATCGGGCGAACCATCTCGTCCATCCAGATGGCGCAGTCGATGACGGAGCCCTTCTCGCTCTCCAGCGCTCCGTGCAGCGCCTTTTCCAGCTCCTCGACGTTGGACACGCGCCAGCCGTTTAAGCCGTAGGCCCCGGCGAGCTTGACGAAGTCCGGTCCGCGGTCGAGCGTCGTCTGCGAATAGTGGTGGTTGTAGATCAGCGTCTGCCACTGGCGAACCATGCCCAAAGTGCCGTTGTTGAACAGCACGGTGATGACCGGCAGCTTGTAGTATTCCTCGGTGCACAGCTCGTTGCAGTTCATGCGGAAACCGCCGTCGCCGGTGACGTGCAGCACGGTCTTGTCCGGGTGCGCGGCCTTCGCGCCGATGGCCGCGCCCAGCCCGAACCCCATCGTGCCGAAGCCGCCGGAGGTCAGCAGCTGGCCGGGATAGTCGAAGTGGAAGTGCTGAATCGCCCACATCTGATGCTGGCCGACGTCGGTGGAGACGATCGTGTCCTGCGGCAGGATGCGCGCGATGGACGACAGAATCTGCCCGGGGGTCAGCCGGTCCTCGACGGCGTCGTACTCGGTCTCGGTCTTGAACGAGAACACATACTTCTTCCACTCGCTGTGGTCGAGCTGGCGCACGCGCTCGTTGAGCAGCTCCAGCACGCGGCGGGCGTCGCCGATGATATGGTGGTCGGTCTCCACGTTTTTGTTGATTTCGGAGCGATCGATGTCGATCTGGACGATCTTCGCATTGCGCGCGAAGCTCGAGGGCTTCAGCGCCACGCGGTCGGAGAAGCGGCAGCCGACGGCGATGAGCAGATCGCAGGCGTCCACGGCCATGTTCGAGGCCTGGGAGCCGTGCATGCCGATCATGCCCGTGGTCAGCTTGTTGCGGCCGCGGAAGCCGCCCGCGCCCATCAGCGTGATGGCGACGGGGGCGTCGATCTTATTGGCAAAGGATTCAAATTCGACGTGCGCGCGGCTGCGCACCACGCCGCCGCCGCAGATCAGCAGCGGCTTTTGGGATTCGTTGATCATCTCGACCAGGCGGTCGATGTCGCGGTGATCCGGCTCCGGCGCGCGGAAGTTCTGGGAGGAGCGCTCCATCAGCTTGCCCAGCCGGCCGCTGGTGCCGTGCTGGCTGCGCGGCAGCGGCGCGTATTCGGCAAATTCCGCCGTGACGTTCTTCGGGATGTCCAACAGCACCGGGCCGGGGCGGCCGCTGCGCGCGATGGCGAACGCCTCGCGGACGGTGTCGGCCAGCTCGTCGACGCTGCGCACGAGGTAGTTGCACTTCGTGATCGGCATCGTCACGCCGGTGATGTCGACCTCCTGAAACGAGTCCTTGCCCAGCAGGCTCGTGCCGACGTTGCATGTGATGCACACGATGGGCGAAGAATCCATATAGGCGGTGGCGATGCCGGTGACCAGATTCGTCGCGCCCGGGCCGGACGTCGCGAAGCAGACGCCCACCTTGCCCGTCGAGCGCGCATAGCCGTCCGCCGCATGGCAGGCGCCCTGTTCGTGCGCGGTCAGGATGTGCCGGACGCGGCCATCGTAATTGTACAGTTCATCGTACACATTCAGGATCGTGCCGCCCGGATATCCGAAAATCGTATCGACCCCCTGCTCGATCAGGCACTCCATCAGGATTTTTGCGCCGGTCATTCGCATGATGTGATCCCTCCCTCAATATTTTCGCAGGGGCTTTGCGCCGCGACGCCGTTGGCGGGCGCCCAAAGCCGTATAAAAAGCCTGCCGTCTAAAAGTTAGACTGCAGGCTTGCGATGCGCTTGAAAAAATCCCTCTCGGCTCGCCGGTTTCCATGCGGCGCGGCCGAATCAAAACGCTTGGCTTTGCAGGACATAACTTTTAGCACTATCCCCGTGCGAAATAATTCGTACAAGCATAATGCTAAGAAGTAGACCCAGGATGCCGACCATAGCAAAAGCAGCGTTCATTTCGACAGTCTCCACTCTACGCCAAAGCGCGAAAAAAACTGAACTTTGATTCATTATAGCACAGCGGCGACGGGATGTCAACTCCCCTTCGCGCAATTTATGCGCATTGACAAGCGCCGCCGCGAAGGGTATACTTGGTTCTATAGAGATCATTCGGCGGAAGGAAGGCGAAACCATGGAACACTTCTGGGACATCCACCGCGCCGGGCTGGAGGACTTCCGGCGCATGTCGCACGCAGCCGGAGCGCGGGCGGATTACGTGCAGGGCGGGGGCGGCAACACCTCCGTGAAGCTGGACGGCGAGCTGATGGCGATCAAGGCCTCGGGCTACCGGCTGGGCGACATCGAGCTGAACCGCGCCTATGCCGTGCTCGACTTGAGTGCGCTCCTGCCGTTCTACTTAGACGGCGATCCGGACGCGCTTGCCGACGTCGAGCAGGCCGGCTCGGCGCGCGCAAAGGCGGCGGTTCGGCCGGTGGACGGCATGGAGGCCCTGCGCCCGTCGGTCGAGGCGGGATTTCACTCGCTGCTGGACCGGTTCGTATTGCACACCCACAGCGTCTATGCAAACCTCGCGGCCTGCGCGCCGGACGGGCGCGAAGTGGTCGCGGCGGCGCTCGAGGGCGCGGACTACGGCTGGGGCTTCGTGCCCTATGCCGATCCGGGCGCGCGGCTGACGTTTTCGATCCGCGACGAACTGCGGCGCGTCGAGCGCGAGACCGGGCAGCGCCCGGCGGTCATCTTCATGCAGAACCACGGGCTGATCGTCCACGCCGGCGAAGCCGACGGCTGCCTCGCCATCCATGCCGACGTCAACCGCCGCGTGGCGCGGGCGTTCGGCGCAGAGGACGGCGACTTTCCCAATGTCACATTGACCGGCGGGGACGGGCAGTTCGAGGCGCAGCTTCCGCTTTTGCGGGAGGCGTTCGCGTCCGGCGCGATGACCGGGGCAATGCTGACCGGCGAGCCGCTGTATCCCGACCAGCTCGTGTTCCTCTCCGGCGCGGTGCAGTTCGACGGCGAGCCGGAGCCGGGCCTGTGCGCGGCCGATCCGGAATCGGGCCGGCTGGCGCTCGCGATGCCGCGCGGCAAGGCGCAGGTCGTGGCCGAGACGATCGCCTGCGTCGCCTACATCCGCCTCGTGCTCGCAAAGTCGGGCCGGCAGGCCGTGGGCATGGACGCCGCCGCGCGCGCGTTCATCTCCAACTGGGAGAGCGAAAAGTACCGAAAGTCGGTCGCGGGAAGGTAAGCCCGCACTGCGCGGCTTTGGCCCGTCAGAAGGCCCAAACTGTAAAGCCGCAAACCGCAGGCTCGGCCTGTCAGGAGACCCAAGGGAGAGCGCGAGAGGACCGCAGCCCTCTCGCAGCAAAATCGATTCCGGCGACATGTGCGGCGGAGTCGCAGCTGATTTTTGCGTCGGGAAATCCCATTTCCCAGAGCAAAAATCGCTTCCTTGCACAATTTGCGGCCAGAGTTTTCGCAGAAAACTCAAGCAAATTGTGGTGGGGGTGGCCGGAGGCGCAGAATCCGCAGGATTCCGCGGTTTCGCCTTTGGGCGAAACTGCCGCGGCTCAAATTTCAATTTGAGCCGCGGCACCTGGCGGGGGAGCGGATCTCCCCCGTCCACAGGAGGTAACCATGCAGCAGAGCTTTTTTTCCAATGAAAACGAGGCGAACCAGCCGCTCGCGGCGCGGCTGAGGCCGCAGACGCTGGAGGAGTTCGTCGGACAGCGGCACCTGCTCGGGCCGGGCAAGGTGCTCAGGCGGCTGATCGAATCGGACAACATCTCGTCGATGATCTTCTGGGGCCCGCCGGGCGTCGGCAAGACGACGCTCGCCCGGATCATCGCCCACCGCACCAAGGCGGAGTTCATCGACTTCTCAGCCGTGACCAGCGGCATCCGCGAGATCCGCGAGGTCATGCAGCAGGCCGAAGCGAACCGCCGCTTCGGCGGGCGGACGATCGTGTTCGTGGACGAGATCCACCGCTTCAACAAGGCGCAGCAGGACGCATTTCTGCCGTTTGTCGAAAAGGGCAGCATCCTGCTGATCGGCGCGACGACCGAGAACCCGTCGTTCGAGATCAACGGCGCGCTGCTGTCGCGGTGCAAGGTGTTCGTGCTGCAGGCGCTCGGCGAGGACGACCTGGCGGCGCTCGTGAAGCGCGCGCTCAGCGACCCGCGCGGCTTCGGCGGCCAGAAGATCGAGATGCCGGAGGATCTGCCCGAGGTCATCGCGCGGTTTGCCAACGGCGACGCCCGGTCGGCGCTTTCGACGCTGGAGATGGTCGTGCTCAACGCCGAGCTGGACGGCGAGGTGCTGCGCGTGACGGACGAGACGCTCGCGCAGTGCACGTCGCGCAAGTCGCTGCTGTACGACAAGAAGGGCGAGGAGCACTACAATCTGATCTCCGCGCTGCACAAGTCCATGCGCAATTCCGACCCGGACGCGGCGGTCTACTGGCTGGCGCGAATGCTGGAGTCGGGCGAAGACCCGATGTACATCGCCCGCCGCGTGACGCGCTTCGCGAGCGAGGACGTCGGGCTGGCCGATCCGCGCGCGCTGCAGATCGCCGTCGCTGCGAGCGAGGCCTGCCACCTGATCGGCATGCCGGAATGCTCGGTGCACCTGACCGAGGCGGTCGTGTACATGTCGCTCGCGCCGAAGTCGAACGCGCTGTACGCCGCCTATGAGACTGCGAAAAAGGATGCGCTCGAACAGCTGGCCGAGCCGGTGCCGCTCGTGATCCGCAACGCGCCCACGAAGCTGATGGAACAGCTCGACTACGGCAAGGGCTATCAGTATGCGCACGACGCGGCGGAGCGCCTGACCAACATGCAGTGCCTGCCGGACTCGCTGAAGGATCGCGTCTACTACCGCCCGACCGAGGAGGGCGTGGAGGGCCGATGGAAGGCGCGTCTGGAGCAGATCAAGGCGTGGAAGCGCGAGCACGCGGAGGATTGAAAAAGCCTCTCGCCGCAGGCCGGGAGAGGCACGAACGTCATGGACTTCCGAAAAGGAATGCCGGTCGAAAAACCCCCTCGGCGCAGGCCGGGAGAGGTATGAGCCGTCCCTTGACAAACATCAAGCGCCCGCGCGGGATCTTCGCGCGGGCGCATTTTGTGTGCCTGTTTTTCTCCCTGCATTTGTCCCCGCGGGCGGCGCGCAGGCTTTTCCACGGCGTTGAAGCGCCCTACTTCTTCGGGCATCCCCGGCCGCCCTTGGCCGAAGCGCTCCCGCATGTGCCGGAATACGGACAGTTTTCGCAGGCGGACTGGCCGCGCGTCCGGAAAAACGCGCGGACGCGGCGGACGAGAATCCATGTCGCGGCCAGCACGATGGCGGCGGCGATCAGATAGGCAATCATGCAATCCCTCCCCCGCCGGGGCGCCCGGCGGCTGTCGATCCCATTGAAAACCGGCGACCCCGCGCGGACGATGGCCGCGTTCGGATGAAACGCGCCCCTGCGGACGGCGCAGGCTGCCTTGGAGCGCATTTGAAAAGGGAAAGTCCGCAAATCGAGCGAATTCCCCGGCCGTTTTCGCGAAAGATTCACCGGCCTCCCAGCGCCGGATGGGCGAAAAGGCGCTCAGCTTATCTTTTCGCAAACGCGCAATGCCCTCTAGAGCCTGCTGGTGAACGCCACGGCGAGGCCGAGGATGCGGATGTCGTCGTGTTCCGGCAGGGTGAAGATCATCGGCGGATACTTGGAGTTCTCGCTCAGCAGCTGAAGGCCGTTCGCGATGTGGTAGACGCGCTTCAGCGTCGCCTCGCCGTCGATTATCACCGCGGCGATCTGGCCGTCGTCGACGTCGTCCTGACGGCGGACATAGACCACGTCGCCATCGTGGATCCGCGCGCCGACCATGCTGTCTCCCCGCACGCGCAGCGCAAAATCGCAGCGCACGCCGTCGCCGCACTCGGCCAGGCCGATGTCCTCCACGCAGGTGATCGGCTGGCCGGCGGCGATCTCGCCCAGCAGCGGCACCTTTCGCACCGAGACGCGCATCAGCTCGCCCCGGTCGAGCAGCTTCTGCGCGGGATCGCGCAGGTCGCCCAGCCGGTATACGCCCGGGATCTCCGGCTGCGCGCCGCACAGCTCGTCCAGCGGGCAGTTCAGCGCGCGCGCCAGCCGCCTGAGCGTCTGCGCCGTGGGATTGCGCGTCTCGCCGTTGAGCAGCTTGTTCAGCGTCCCCTTCGGCACGCCTGAGCGCTCGGACAGCGCTTCGGTGGTCAAACCGTTTTCGGTTTTCAATCGATTCAGTTTTTCACAGAGTTGCATTCAATCGCCTCCTCGATTCTACCGACTATGGAGATGATACCATAGATTTTCCCGGATGTCCACCCGTAAACGGTAAATTTTTCACCGTGTTCGATTGACATTGCCGAACATATGTGCTATGATCATATAACCGAATGCGGTTAGCCGAAGGGAGGAGCAGTCAATGGAAATGAAGGACATGATCGAGCGTCTGAGCCAGCTGCGGCATCTGAAGCGGGAAGTGGACGAGCTTTCCCAGCGCATCGGCGAGCTGGAGGAAAGGGCGATGGGCGGATCGGCCCGCCCGATGGGGATGCTGCGCAGCGGGCGGCTGGACGATCGCGTGGCGCGCGCGGCGGCGAGCCTGGCCGACCTGCGCGACCGCATGGCGCGGCGGCGGCTGGACTGCCTGGAGGAGCTGGGGCGGCTGTACGCCTTCATCGACGACCTGCCGGACAGCCAGCTCAGGCAGATCTTCGCGGCGCGCTACATCGACGGACTCTCCTGGCAGAACGTGGCAAGGCGGATCGGCGAGACCGACGAACAGGTGCCCCGGCGGCTGCACAACCGGGCGCTGCGGAAAAAAATTGCGGAAATGGCGAAATTTGACGAAAAAGACGAAAATAATCTGCTATAATGATATTGTGAAAGAGCGGACAGCCGAGAGGCGATCCGCTCTTTTGCATGGGCGGAAGCGCGAAAACGCGCGACGCCGGAGAGATTGCGCGGGAACGCCGGAGAGATTGTCAGGCCGCCGCGCGGCTTTGACGAAAAAACGTGCGGGCGAACCCCGCGGAAAGGAGGCGGTAGATGGCGCAAAAGCGAATGACGGAGCGCCAGCACCGCTTTGCGGAGGCGTATTGGGCGTTGAAGGATGCGCGGCAGGCGGCGGAGCAGGCGGGGTATCCGCCGGGCTTCGGCGAGCGGCTGCTTCAGGTCGCATCGGTGCGGTCGTTTCTCGATCAAAGGGCGGAGGATGAGCGGCGCACCGCGGTCGCCTCGGCGGACGAGGTGCTCCAGTATCTGACGCGCGTGCTGCGGGCGGATTCCGGCCAGAGCTCGATGAAGGCCGCCGAACTGCTGGGCAAACGGCTGGGGCTGTTTTCGGAGCAGGCCGAGTCGCTGCCGAAGCCAGTGATCGTGGACGACCTGCGGCGCATGCCGGACGGCGAGCGAACGGAGCGCGCCGGACCAGAAGCATCCCGTGGAAAAAGCGCATCCCCGCCCGCCGGAGCGCGGCGTGAATGCAGTGCGGCTGGCGACGCGGCCTGTGAAGCTGCTCAATCCCCGCCCGCCGAAGCGCGGCGCGAATGCAGTGCGGCTGGCGATGCGGCCTGTGGCGGTGCTCAATCCCCGCCCGCCGGAGCACGGCGCGAATGCTCGGTGGCCGCCGGGGAGGATGCGTCCGGATGATCGCGCGGCTGTCGGAGCTGATCGCGCCGGCGTACCGCGAGGTGCACCGCGACCTTCTGGGCGGAGGCCACCGCGAATACTGGCTGCGCGGCGGGCGCGGGTCGGGCAAGTCGAGCTTCGTATCGCTGGAGATCGCGCTGGGGCTGCTGCGCGACCCCACGGCCAACGCCGTGATCTACCGCAAGGTCGCCGCGACCCTGCGCGAGAGCGTGTACGAGCAGATGCTCTGGGCCATCGAGCGGCTGGGGCTGGGCGCGCACTTCCGGCGCAAGCTCTCGCCGCTGGAGCTGGAATACCTGCCGACAGGGCAGCGCGTGCTGTTCCGCGGAGCGGATGATCCGGGAAAATCGAAGTCGATCAAGCTCGCGCGCGGGCGGTTCGCCTACCTCTGGTTCGAGGAGCTGGCCGAATTTTCCGGGATGGACGACATCCGCACCATCCGCGCCAGCATCCTGCGCGGCGAGGGCCGGGCGGCGGTGTTCTACACCTACAATCCGCCGATTTCCCAAGCAAACTGGGTCAACGAAGAGGCGCTGGCCGTCCGGCCGGACCGGCTGGTGCACGAAAGCACCTACTTAGACGTGCCGCCGCAGTGGCTGGGCGGCGACTTCCTCGCGGAGGCGGAGACGCTCAGGCAAAGCAACGAGCGGGCTTACCGCCACATGTATCTGGGCGAAGTCACCGGAACGGGCGGGCAGGTGTTTGAAAACCTCGCGCTGCGGCCGCTGACCGGGGAGGAGTTGTCGGCCGGACGGGCGTACAACGGGCTGGACTTCGGCTTCGCCGTCGATCCGGACGCATTTGTGCGCGTCGGATACGATCCCCGAACGCGGCGGCTGTGGCTGCTGGACGAGTTCTGGGGCGTCCGCACGCCGGCGGAGCGGCTGGCGGAGGAGGTCGCCCAGCGCGCTGGGGACGAGGTCGTCCGCTGTGACAGCGCAGAGCCGAGGATGATCCGCCAGCTGCGCGACTTCGGCGTCAACGCCGTCGGCGTGCGCAAGGGCGCGGGCAGCGTCGCGGGCGGACTGCGCTGGCTGCAGGAGCGCGCGGAAATCGCGATCGACCCGGCGCGATGCCCGCAGGCGGCGCGGGAGTTCTCGGCCTACGCCTATCCCGCCGGTGCGGGCGGGACGTTCCTCGCGGAATTCCCGGATCGGGACAACCACACGATCGACGCCGTGCGCTACGCAATGGAGGAGGTCGCGCTGGGGCGCGGCGCCCACACGATCGCGCGGCAGAGGGACGCCCCGCGCGGCCGGTCGTGGAACCAGTAGCTACCCATCCATTCCCCGCCCTTCGCCGGTTCGCGGCCGGCGAAAACCACACCATCTTCAAGGGAGTTGATCGAAATGATTGTCAGAAGCAAGCGCGTGGTAGAGCGCGGGCTCCACGCGCCGGTTGTCCGCGCCTGCGTCGAGGAATTCCTGCTGACTCAGCCGCGGCTGGAGCGGCTGAAGCGGTATTACGACGGCGCGCACGCCATCGGCGACCGCCTGCGCGAGCCGGGGCTGCCCAATGCCCGGCTCGCGCACGATTTTCCGCGCTACATCTGCACGCTGTCCACGGGGTATCTGGCCGGCAACCCGATCGAGTATTCCGCGCCGGAGGCGCAGAAGGCCGCGCTCGACGGCGTGCTGGAAAACTACCGCCTCTGCGCGATCGACAGCGTCGACGTCGAGCTCGCGCGGCAGGCCAGCCTCTACGGTCGGGGCGTCGAGCTGGTATTCGCCGACGCCCAAGCCCGGCCGCGCACCGCCGCGCTGGATCCGCGGCTGGCGTTCGTCGTCTACGACGACACCGTCGAAAACCGCCCGCTCTTCGGCATCCGCCTGCGCCCGCGGCTGCGCGACGACGGCGCGGAAGACGGCTGGTGCGTCGAGGTCTGCACCGAAGGGGAGATCATCCACTTTCGCTCGTCTGGCCCGGGCGACGTCGGCCCAATCGAATGCCGCCAATGGCACTTTTTCGGCGGCGTTCCGATGGTCGAATACTGGAACGGCGAGGACGAGCGCGGCGACTTCGAGGGCGTGCTGCCCCTCATCGACGCCTACGACCGCCTCCAATCCGACCGGATCAACGACAAGGCGCAATTCGTCGATGCCCTGCTGCTGCTCTACGGCTGCACGATGGAGACCGACGCGCGCGGCCGGTCGCCCGGCCAGCAGCTTCGCGAGGACAAGGTGCTCGCCCTGCCCGACGCCGACGCCCGCGCGGAATGGCTGTGCAAACAGCTCAACGAGGCCGACACCGAGGTGCTTCGCCGCGCGCTGGCCTCGGACATCCACAAGCTGAGCATGGTGCCGGATCTCTCCGACGAGCACTTCGCCGGGAATTCCAGCGGCGTGGCGATGCGCTACAAGCTGCTGGGGATGGAGCAGCTCGCGCGCGTCAAGGAGCGCTGGTTCCGCGAGGCGCTCCGGCAGCGGCTTTCGCTGTTTTCGGCCTTCCTGTCGCTGCGCGGCGCGCCGCCGTTGGACGTCAACGCGGTGAAGATGACGTTCAGCCGGTCGCTGCCCATCAACGAGCTGGAACAGGCCGAGGCGATCAACGCGCTGCGCGGTTTGGTACCCGACGAGCAGCTGCGCGCCCGCGCCGCCCGGCTCGACGGCGAGAGCTGAAAAACTGCGCCCGCGAACCGAGGAAACAGATCCGGCGGCCAACCGGCCGCAAATGCACGCCCATGCAGGCGCTTCCCGGTTTCGCGCGGCGCGGAAGCCCGGGCTGTCTACGCGCATCGTCCCCGCTTTCGGGCGGCCGGCCAAACCATCGCGGTGAGCGACCGAACGAGGGCCGCGAGCCGCCCGATTGCCGATGACGCGCGCGCAGCCTCAGCAACCCCACGAGGCCATCCCCCCTTCAGGCGGGATGCGCCGAAGAGAGAAAGGAAGGAAATCCATGGAAGAACGCAACCCAACCACAAATGCAGCGATGGACGAAGCCCTCGCCGGAGAGATCGACCGCCGCGTGCGCGAGGCGCTCGAACGGGCGCTTTCGGAGCATGCGCTGCCGCCGGAGTCCGGAGGCGATTCCCGCGAGGCGGCGCTCGATGAGCGCGAGCGGAAGATCGCCGAGCGCGAAACCCGCGCGTCGGCGCAGGAACAGCTGGCCGAAAGGGGGCTGCCGCGCGAGCTGGCCGGGGCGCTGCCGTGCGGCGACGCCGCCGCGCTCGAAGGCGCGCTGGACGCGCTCGAGGGCGCCTTCCGCAGCGCCGTGCAGGCCGAGGTGGACAAGCGGCTGCGCGGCCGGATGCCGTCCGGAGCGGGCGTCGGCCGCCCGAACCCCGATTCGCTGACCGACGCGGAATACTACCGCCTCAGCGCCGGCAGGACGGCCGCGCAGGGCGCGCGATGAACCCACAGCAAGGAGGAAATGAACCATGGCCAATACCTTTGTCACCCTCAAGACGATCGCCCGGCAGGCGCTGCCGTGCCTGATCGACAACCTCGTATTCCCCAACCTCTGCCACCGCGACTTCTCCGAGGAGCTGCACGACGTGGGCGACACGGTTCGCGTGCGCCGTCCCACGGTGTTCACCGCGCAGGAGTTCGACGCGGAAGCCGGCGTCGACTTTCAGGACATGAACGAGGACGCCATCGACGTCGTGCTCGACCACATCGCCACGGTGGACGCGCGCGCCTCGGCGATCGAGACGGCCACCGGCGTCGCCGACCTGAACCGCGTGTTCATCGAGCCGGCCGCGGCCGCGCTGGCCGAGAAGATCAACCGCGACGGCCTCGCCCTCTACGCCGACGTGCCCTACACCGTCGGAGCCGCCGGCACCACGCCCTCGCAGCTTTCCGATCTGTCGGAAGTGCGCCGCGCACTGAACGTCAACCGCGCGCCGGTGGTCGGGCGCGTCGCTGTGTGGGACCCCGAGGCCGACACGAAGCTGACCCAGCTTCCGGCGCTGGTCAACGCCGAGAAGTCCGGCTCCGTCGCCGCGCTGCGCGAGGGCAGCCTCGGCCGCGTCTACGGCATCGACCACTACATGTCGCAGGGCGTCTGGCGCCATACCTGCGGGCTGACCGCCTCGACGGACGTCAAGGTCAACGGCGCGGTGTCCGCCGGCGCGACGAGCCTGTCCATCGACGGCACCACGCTCACCGGCAAGCTCGTGCGCGGCGACGTGCTCAAGATCGCCGGCGCCAGCTACGCCGTCACCGAGGATTCCGCGGAAGCGGCGGGCAACGCCATCAGCGGCGTAAAGGTCTATCCGGCGCTTCCCGACATCGCCGATGACGCCGACGTGACCGTCGTCGCCAGCCACACGGCCAACCTCGCCTTCCACCCGATGGCATTCGCCTACGTCACCCGCCCGCTGCTCAACCCGGACGGCCAGGGCGTGATGAGCTACGTCACCAGCTACAACGGCATCTCGCTGCGCGTGACCAAGGGCTACGACCAGAAGTACAAGCGCAGCATCTACTCGATGGACGTGCTGTACGGCTTCAAGACGGTTTACCCCGAGCTGGCCGTGCGCGCGCTGGGATGACGGCCATGCTGGCCAGACTCAAGCGCCGCCTGCCCGACGCGGCGGACGAGGCACTGCTCGGCGATCTGCTCAGCGAAGCGGGCGCGTTTCTCCGCGCCTACACGAACCGCACAGAGCTGCCCGAGGCGCTCGAGGATGCGCAGGTGCGCGTGGCGGCGATCCTCTACAACCGCATGGGCATGGAGGGCGAGTCCAGCCACAGTGAAGGCGGCGTCGCGCGCACCGCGGAGATGCTGCCCGAGGACTTGAAGCGCTGGCTCAACGGCTGGCGCGTGGCAAGGACGCTGTGAGCTTCGCGCGGGTGGGGCGCGCCAAAGCGCTGTGAACTTCGCGCGAAACGGGCGCTTCGGCGCACAGGGCCAGCGGATTTCGCGTATGCGGAACAGCCTTCAGCCGAGCGAAGCCTGACAATTCCGCCGCGTGGCTTCCCGGCATGGATGCGCGCGGAACGGGCGGCTCTGAAGTCCCTGCGCGATCTGCCTTCGCAGACGGCGCACATGGCCGCGCGGAAGCTCTGCG
This sequence comes from Candidatus Faecivicinus avistercoris, assembly GCA_018716805.1. Taxonomy (GTDB): domain Bacteria; phylum Bacillota; class Clostridia; order Christensenellales; family Aristaeellaceae; genus Faecivicinus; species Faecivicinus avistercoris. The sequence goes on from DVJL01000015.1 coordinate 19,639, forward strand.
CAAATCTCCGACGGGAGGAAATTTGCGCGTGCCGGCGGCGAAAATGCGAAAGAATGCCTGCCGTGCGGCCAAACATCCCATCGGCAGGAAAAGGAGGAATTGCAGATGCGAATCTTTGAACGAACGCGGCGGGAAATCGCCATCGCGCCGCGAGTGACGACGGTGGACGCGCTCGGCGCACAGATCGAGGGCTTTTCCACGGCGCACACCGTCGCCCGCGCGAACCTCTTTCCGGCGTCGGGCGGACTGGAGCGGCGCGAGGCGGGGCTGGCCGACGGACAACCGCTGGAGATGACGCTGCCCGCGGGCACGCAGATTGCGCCGGGCGACGGCGTCTGCATCGGCGCGGACGCGCCCAACTGGCGCTGTATCGAGGTGCAAAACTGGCCCGGCCACTGCGCCGCCCGCCTCGAACGGATCGCCGGAGACAGCGGCGGTTCAGATGCGGAGAGTGCCGAAGTCCTCCCCCTTTCGCCTGACAACGCAAAAACCGGCATGGAGCGCAGCGAAGCGCCGCGCATTGCAGAATTGCGCGAATCGAGCAGACAGGCGGCTTCCTCCGAAGGCGGCGCGCAACTCCCGCTGGCGGGTGCGACGGGCTGCGAAGCGGCTCCCTCCGAAGGCGGCACACAAACCCCGCTGGCGGGCGAGTTGGACAACGAAGCGGCTCCCTCTGGGAAGGGAGCGGAAGCATGACGGCTCTCGTGGACGCGGCGCGGGTTGCCGCCAGGGTGCGGGGAATGGGCGCAAGGCTGGAATCCGCCGCCGCGGAGGCCGTTCGCCAGAGCGCGGAAGCGGCGCTTTTCGCGGCGCGAAGTTGCGCGCCCGTTCGGACGGGCCGTCTGCGCGACAGCCTTTCGGTGCGCGCAGAGGGGACGACGGCGGTCGTGTTTGCAAGCTGCGATTACGCCGCGGCGGTCGAACTGGGAACGTCCCGCCAACCGGCGCGGCCGTTTCTCCTTCCCGCCGCGCAGGCGCAGCGCCAGGCACTTCCTGCCCTCGCCGCGCAGCTGGGAAGGAAGGCCGTCCAAGGGGACTGAACCGGGGAAGGCGGCGATCTCAGGGCGCTGAAGAGGCGTCCTTCGCCTTCCCCACGCGGGCGCGGCGTCTCCCGCGCCCAAATTCTGAACAAAAGGAGGTCGGCGCATGATTACGCTGGCGAACCGCGTGCGCACGCTGCTCGGGAGCGCGGGCGCGCCGGTCTGGTATTTCTATCCGCAGAGCTGGATCCAACTGCCGGTGATCTCTTGGCGCGAAAGCGGCAACCGCGAATTCGCGCAAGCGGACGGCGGCGAGCACCTGGCCGAGCTGGAGTATACGGTGGACATCTGGTCGGACAGCCCGGCGAAGAACGCCGAGCTTGCGGCCGGCATCGACGCCGCAATGGCCTCGGCCCGGCTCCGGCGCGACTATTCGGCCGATCTGTTCGAGCCGTCGACCGGCTACCATCACCGCTCGGCGCGCTACCGCTGCGTGGCCGACGCGGCGGGCAACATCTATCAATGAGGAGGAATGAACATGGCAACGAGCGCACAGGGAACCCTTTTCAAATTCACGCCCGCGAGCGGCACGCAGGTGACCGTGGGCCGGCTGACGTCGATCGGCGAGATCGCGCCCACCTCTGAGGAAGTGGACGTGACGACGCTCGACTCGGACGACGGCTATCGCGAGTACATCCAGGGCTTTCGCGATGCGGGCGAGCTGGAACTCACCGGTTTTCACGATGCAGACGACGACGGACAGGCCGCGCTGCGCGCCGCCTACGATTCCGGCGCGGCGGGAACGGCGTCGATCGCGTTCGCCGACGGCACGGAGGTCAGCTTCTCCGCGTTCGTCAAATCGCACGCCATCGGCGCCGCAGAAGTCGACGGCGCGGTGGGCTTCAGCGCGACGCTGCGCATCACCGGAGGCGTGACCGTCTCCACTGGGGATTGAGGGGGATTTGAATGGACGTTCGGATGGAAATTGGCGGCGAACCGGTCGTGCTCCGGTACACCATTGGCAGCATGTGCGCAATGGAGGACCGCGCTGGCGGCGCGCTCGACGCACTGCTCGACCGGCCGTTTACCGCCGCCCGGCTGCTCTTGTGGGGCGGCATGATCGAGGCGCAGCCCCGGACGGCGCTCGCCGACGCGGGCGCGCGGATCGACGCGCACATCGCCGCGGGCGGGAAACTCGATGAAATCGTCGGGGCCTGTGCCGAGGCGCTGCGCCGCGCGGGATTTCTCGATGAAGCCGCATGACAGGAACCTCGGGTCGGATGTGGCCGCCGGAGTTCCCGAAGGAGGAGATGCGGCCGCGCAGCCTTCCCTGCGCGGGCGGTTTCAGACGATGATCGCCCGCGCGGCCGATGCGGGATTTGAACAGCCCGAGCGGCTGTGGCGTCTGACGCCGGCGGAGATCGAGCTGGAGCTGCGCGCCTTTGCAGCGCGGGAGCGGCGGCGGATCGAGCGCATGGACGAAGGCGCGTGGCTGGCCGGGCGCTATGCCGCGATTGCGTGGCACGCGCCGAGACGCTATCCGAGCCGGCCGGACGGCGTCCTGCACCCCCGCGCGCCGATGACCGACGCGGAGATGAAGCGCGTCGCGCTCGGCCTCGCCCGCAGGAACCCGCCGCCGGGCAGGGAGGACTGAACAGGGCGGCATGGTCTGCCGCACAGGCTTCTCCCGCTCGCGGCTCGCGGCATCTCGAACTACGCCGTCTCGGTGGACGAATCCGTGCTGCCACAGGCTTCACCCGCTCGCGGCTCGCGGCATTCTCCCGCGGCGGCTGGCGCGGTGTGAGTTGGCTCACAGGAGCGGCAGATCGCCATCTCGAAAAAGTGCGGGTGCGTTCCGGCCGGATCAGAGGGATGGGGTGCGAGCCTTCCGGCGGCACAGCCCTGAAGGATAATTGAAAGGGAAAAATGGCAACATCGGTCGGGTTTTCTGTCCGCTTTCGCGGAAGATTCGCAAGTTTTGCGGGAGGCGAAGTCAGGAAATCGCAGCGCCAGGCGGACGGAAGAGACGTCGAGCCTGCATTTTCAGGAATTTTCAAACACTCTCTGGCAAAAGCGCGCCTGCGAACAGGCGCGGCGGCGGCTCTGCATCTCCTGGAGCAATCCACCGGCGCTGACCCGGGATGCGAGCCGCCGCGCTTTGAATTTTGGGAGGGATGAACATGAGCGTGTTGGATACGCTTGAGATCTGTTTTTCGGCAAATTTGAACGGCGTGGATGCGCAGCTGAACGCGCTCGCGGGCCAACTCGGCGGGCTGTCCTCGGCGGCGCTCGCGGCGCAGGGAGCGTTTTCCGGCGCGGGCGCGCAGCTCGCCGCAGCGCTGGGCGGCGGCTTTGCGGGCGCGGTGCCGGCGGTTCAGGCGCAGGTATCCAGCGCGGGAACGCAGATCGCCGCGTCGCTGGGCGCAGCCGCCGCCCCGGCGCGGGCGCAGGGCGCAGCGATGGCAACCGCGTTCTCCGCGGGAATCCAATCGGGCGCGTCCGCCGCGGCCAGCGCCGCAAACGGCGTTTCAACGGGCGCGCGGTTTGACGGCGGCATGGCCAGCGCGCGAAGCTCCGGCCGCGCGCTGGCCAACGGCTTTGCGGCCGGCATTCGCGACGGAAGCAGCGCGGTCAACTCCGCGGTCAACGCCATCGTCAATTCGGCCACGCGGCGGATCCGCTCGCTGCTGTCGATCCATTCGCCCTCGCGGGTCGCCCGCGGGTTGGGCGCGTACTTCGGCGAGGGCTTCGCCGAGGGCATCGCCGGATCGGTGGACGGCGTCGAGCGCGCGTCGGGCGCGCTGAGCGGCGCGGCGACGGCCTCGCTTCGGGTATCGGACGTGCGCGGGATTGCGCCGGACGGCGGGATCGAGGGCGCGGTCGGCGCGGCGGTTTCGCGGGCGCTGGGCGGCGTGCAGCTGACGGTTCCGATCCACGTGGACGGCATGAAACTCGGCGAGGCGAGCATCCGCGGCATCAACGCGGTGACGCGCAGCGCGGGCCGCCTGCTGCTGGACATCTGAGCGATTGGCCGGGCACAGGACAGGAGGTTTGGACATGGCGGTATTGAAGATCAACGGCGTGGACGCGCCGTCCCCTTCGGAATTGAAGGTGCGGATTTTTGACGTGGGTTCGTCCGGCGAGCGCAGCGCTTCGGGCGTGCTGGTGGTAGACCGCGTGGCGGTCAAGCGGGAGCTGACGCTGCGGTGGGCACATCTGACGCCGGCGCAGCTGAGCGCGCTCATGGAGGACACGGGCGGCGAGGTCTTCTTTTCGGCGACCTACCCCGACCCCGAGCTGGGAACGGCGCGCACCGCGAATTTCCGATGCGCCGAGCGGTCGTCGGGCGTGCTGCTCGTCCGCGGGGGCGAGCCGGTTTGGACGGACGTGGAGATGACGTGGACGGAGAAGTAGGCGGCGCACGGACAAACGGAATTCCGCACCGCACGGATGGCGCTTGATTGCGCTTTGAGCCATGGCGCTTTCATGGCAAACGCGCCGTGCCGGGCGAGCGCCGGTCGGACTGGCCGGCGGGAAACCGGCCCTCTGCCGGTCCGTCTGCATGAAGGAGGAAAAACGATGAGCTTAAATCAGGGAATGACGGCGGCAGCGCGCGAGCTGAGCGCGGCCGCCCGCGTGACGTTCGCCACCGGCGCGGCGGTCGAGCTGGACGGCGGCGACGTGCTGGCGTTTTCCGTCGAGGAGGGCGCGGACAGCGCGCTGCTGCCGGGTGCGGTGCTGTCCGCACGGATGACGCTTGACCTCAACGACGACGCCGGTCAGTGGCGGCCTGGCGGATCGCTGCGCGGCACGCGGCCGCTCGTGGGCGCGACGGTCGAGCTGTTCGTGAAGCTGGAGTCGCAGTCGCTGCCGTGCGGCGTGTTTATCGTGACGTCGGTACAGGCCGAGGAGCGCAGCGGGCGCATCCGGCTGTCCGGCGAGGACTCGATCGCGAGCGAGTTGGCCGCGGCGTTTGACGACGGGCTGACCTATCCGGCGACGCTCGCCAGCCTCTGGGGACATCTGGTCGCGCAGACGCGCTACGTCTGGTCGGGCACGCTGCCCAACGGCAGCGCGGTGATCGACGCAAAGCCCGACTGGGACGGCGCGTCGCTGCGGCGCGCGGCGGGCTGGATCGCGCAGACGGCGGGCTGCTTCGTGCGCGTCGGCCGCGCGGGCGGGCTGGAGATCGTGCCCTGCGCGGGCGGGACGGCGGAGGCGATCTCTCCGGACGTCTATCTGTCGCTGACGGACGGCGCGCACACCTTCGGCCCGGTCAACGCGCTGTCCATCACGCCGGCCGGCGCGGAGGCGGCGACCGTCTACGAGGACGGCGGCATCGCCGCCGGCGAGACGGTTTCGATCTCGGGCAACCCGCTGTACCAGTCCGGCGCGGCCAACCTGCCGCTGCTGGCACACGGCACGCTCGCGCAGCTGGCCGGGCTGACGCTCGCCCGCGCGGAATTTCGCTGGCGCGGCGACCCGGCGGTCGGCGTCGGCACGCGGGTCGCGCTGACCAACACCCACGGCGACGTGCTCTCCGCCACGGTGACGCGGCAGACGCTCCGGTTTGACGGCGGCTTCAGCGCGACGTGCGCCTGCGAGACGCCGGAGGAGAGCGGCGCGGGCCTCGTGCGCGCGATCACGCCCGAGGGCGGCGTCAACGCCGGCGCGCTGGTCGGCACGGTGGACGGCGGACTCCTCGCGGCGGGATCGGTCACAGCGCAGGCCATTGCCGCGCAGGCCATCACGGCCGAAAAGCTGGCGGCGGGCGCGATCGGCGCGGACAAGATCGCCGCGGGATCCATCACGACGGACAAACTGGCGGCGGGCGCGGTCGATGCGCAGAGCGTCGCGGCGGTGGCGGCGGCGTTTTCCGAGCTGACCGCCGGGAACGTGGCGGCCAGCGCGCTGTACGCCGGGTTCGCCCACGCGATGGAGCTGCGCGCCGGCCAGATCTCGGCAGACAGCATTGCGGCGGACAGCCTCGCGGCGTCGATCGTAAACGCGGTGCGGCTCAGCGCGGCGGCGGGCGCCTTCTCGCTGGCGGACGTTCAGAACCTGCTCGCGAACGCGCTCGTGCTCGAACAGGGCGTGGCTGGCAGCATGACCATCGCGAATCTCGCCGTGACGAGCGCAAACCTGCTCAGCGCGACGGTCGGCAAGCTGATCCTGCCGGGGACGGACGGCAACTACTACGAACTCTACATCGGCGCGGGCGGCACGGTTCACGCCACTGAAGTAGAACTCACGGACGCCGAAATCGCGGCGGGGCAGACCGAATCCGGCCGGCCGGTCGCGTCCACGCAGATCAACGCCGGGTGGATCTCCGGCCAGACGGTGCAGGCGAACGAGGCGCTGTTTGGCGAGATCCTCGCCGGCGCGCTGAACGCGGGGCAGATCACGGCGGCGGAGGCGCTGATCTCGTCGGCCGCGATTCCGGCGCTGTACGCGACGTCCATCAGCGCCATCGGCGAAAGCATCGACCTGAGCGCGAACGGGACGATCCAAATGATCCTCGGCCGGCAGGGCGAGGCGCAGCGCTGGTTTACGTTTGACGACGCCTCCGGCCTGACCATCCGCAAGCCTGCATGGACGGACGCCGGCGGCGTGCAGCACGCGGCGTCGATCTGGTCGACGGTCACGGACGAGGCGGGCTACCACATCCGCCGCGCGGACATGATCGAGGACGTCGGCGCGTTCGAGCGCGACGGCCTGACGGCAAACGCCATCCAGCTCGGCCCGGACGCCATCGCCGTGCGACGCACCGCGACCGGCGGCTGGGCGTGGGTGGAGGGCGAATGACACGGGGGACGTTGAAAAAGCACCGTCCCGGGCAAGTTTTCCGTCCGCTTTGCGAAGAACTCGCGGCGTCAAACGGACGGAAAAGGCGGCGAATCCGCATTTTCCGAAATTTGCAAGTACCCTCTAAGACGAAGGGAGGAACCGAACATGGCGACGGCAACCACAGCCATCGGAAGCATTCAATTTGAAATCCCGCGCCAGAGCCTTGCGGCCGGCGAGACGGCAGAGTTCGACTGCCTGATCGCGCCGCAGCAGAAGATCTACGGCGCGGGGCTGTACGTCTACGTCGCAGGCGTAGCCGGATACCAGATTTTTCAGGCGCAGGGAGAGATCGGTGCCGGCGCGTCGGGCCGCATCCGCGTGCCGGTGACGCTCGACGCCGCGCGTTTGGCGGAAATGACGGGCCGCGGCGGCGCGATGACGGCGAGCTTCCACCTCTACATCAACGCCGGACTCACCAACAGCCTGGCCTCGCCGGCCGTCGATCTGGGCATGACGGCGCTCAAGAGCCGCCTCGCGCCGCAGATCGGTACGGTAGTCTTTTCGGATGCAACCGGCGCGAAGGCGCACTTCGGCAGCTTCATCCAGGGAAAAAGCCAGCTGGGCGTCTCCGCGCCGGTGACGACCGACCCGCTGGCGGACGACGTGGGCGTCGCATCGCGCGTGCTGACGCTTAACGGACAGGCGTTCGACCTGAATGAAGGCACCTCGCTCGGCGCGCCCACCGCGGCCGGAACGCTCGCGTGGAGCCTGACCGTCGTGGACAGCGAGGGGCTGACCGACACGGCGGCGGGCACCATGAACTGTCTCGCCTACTCGCCGCCCGAGATCTCGTCCCTGAGCGCGGAGCGCTACCGCGCCGTCATCGGCGACGACGGCACGACGAGCTACGCCGCCGCGAGCGACGGCGAGCACGTGCGCTTCACGCTCGAGGGCGCGGTCTGTCCGGTCGCATCCGCGAATGCGTGGACGCTGAAGGTCGCCCACAACGGCGCGACAGCCACGGCGTACTCCGGCTCGGACGGGCAGGAGATCTCGCTGGAAAACGACCGCAGCATCGTCTCGTCGGTCGTGCCGGCGAACGAGCGGCGGACGTTCACCTTCACGCTGGAGGACTTCTTTGAAAGCGTCAGCGCGATCGTATCGGTGGAAAAGGCCGGCGCGTACTTCAACATCGAGCCTTACGGCGTAGGCGTCGGCATGCGCGCACAGGGCACGGAAGACGATCCGGCGATGGACGTCGCATGGCCGATCCGGGCGCGCGGCGGAATTCAGGGCGTCACGATCTACTCGGAGGACGAGCAGCCGACCGGCGGGATCTGGATTGACGGCCGGCCGGTCTACCGCAAGACGATCTCGCTGGGCGCGATGCCTGCGGGGCAGTCGAAGGAATTCTCCATCGGGATTCCGTCCGGCTCGCTGGGCGACGTCGTTTCCATTTGCGGCATGGTGCAGCCAGACGGCGGGGATTACTGGCTACCGCTGCCGCACGTGGATACCGGATCGATCGGGACGTGGGGAATTAAGATCGAAATCGCCAACATCAAAGCCGATGCAAAGATTTCCGTCGGCATGGGTTCCAGCCGCGCGTGCGAGCGGGGCTTTGTCACCATCGAATACACGAAGAACACGGACTAAGCATGAAGGAGATGGGGAGATGCTGGAAGTCGAGAACAATACGATCTATCTGACGCGCGGAGACGATGCGGTCGTCGGCGTCGAAATCATGGCTGGAGACAGCGTGTATGAAATGGCGGACGGAGATTCCATCGTGTTCACGGTGCGTGAGCAGCCCAACTTTGAAAGCGCGGTGCTGGTGCAGATCGCGGGCGCCGGACAACGGATCGTGATCCGGCACGAGGACACGGCGGGGCTGGAGGTCGGACGGTACAGCGCGGACATCCAGCTCTGCACGGCCGAAGGGCGGCGAATCACGGTTTGGCCGCAGCTGGAGGGGAGCGCGCGATACCGGACGCGCAATTTCCGAAATTCTGTGATTATGCCGGAGGTGACTGAGAGATGAGCGAGATCCAGAACTATGGGAAGATTACCGCGACGATCGGCGCCGCGAGCCTGATCTTCAACGACTACGTCATCGCGCTGACAGAAATCGAGGGCGGGCACAGGCTGACCGCGACGCGCGGCAGCGAGGTGCAGGCGATCGATGTGATGGACGGCAGGACGCTCAACCCGCGCGGGGCATGGGATGCAGCGGCGAAATATGCGCAGTACGACACCGTGAGCCACAACCAGGGAGCTTATGTCGCCTTGCAGCCTTCGCAGGGCGTGGAGCCGGCTCCCGGGGCGTATTGGGCGGTCCTGGTGGACAACGCCGAGGCGGTCAGGGCAACCGAAGCGGCGCTGGAAGCGGCAAAGCGGGCGGATGCGGCGGAGGCGGAAAGAGCCGGGGCGGAGCAGGCGCGCGTGGAGAATGAGACTGCCCGCGCGGCGGCAGAGCGGGTGCGCGCAGAGAACGAAGCCGTGCGCGCGGAGGCGGAGAATGGGCGCGTGACGGCTGAGGATGGCAGATCTAATGCCGAGAGCGCCCGCGTGAGCGCAGAACAGGGGCGCGTGGCCGCCGAACAGAACCGGCAGAGCGCCGAGCAGGAGCGCAGCGCAGCGGAGAGCGCGCGGACAGAGGCGGAGCAGGGAAGGGCCAATGCCGAGGCGGAACGGGCGGAGGCGGAAACCGAAAGGGCAAATGCGGAGAACGCCCGTGTACAGGCCGAACAGGGGCGCGCAGCAGCGGAGAATAGCAGGGTGTCCGCGGAGGCCGGGCGCGCTGAGGCAGAGGCTGCCCGCGTACAGGCCGAGGCGCTGCGCGTCGAAGCG